>CAYYHY010000034.1:13972-17600 GCA_964471855.1 uncultured Oscillospiraceae bacterium
CCCCATGGCCTGGGGCCAGCGGGGAAGGCGGTCAGGGCAGGAAGACCTTGCTGCAGCAGCAAGTCCGGCCAAACTTCCAGAAGGATACTGTTGCGGTCGATTCAGCTGCTGGCAGTTTCCTGTCGGTTCAGCAAGAGGGACCGGGAAACTGCGGAGATGAGTGGAGGGAAAAGGTAATGAGGGATTTGGACAGGTTTCGAGGATGCCTGGTCGGAGGAGCAGCAGGGGATGCCCTGGGCTATGCCGTCGAATTCATGACGGCGTCCGAGATTCTGAGCCGCTACGGACCGGAAGGGATACAGGAGTATGACCTGGAAGACGGTCTGGCCAGGATATCGGACGATACGCAGATGACCCTGTTTACGGCGGCCGGGTTGCTGTATGGCAAAACACGGATGATGAACAGGGGCATTGGCGGTCCACCCCAGTCATATGTCAGGGCCAGCTACCAGGACTGGCTGGAGACACAGACTGTCCCGTATCCGGGCAGCAAAGACGCATGCCACTGCACCTGGCTGATGAATGTTCCGGAACTGTACGCCCGAAGAGCCCCAGGCATGACTTGCCTGAGCGCCCTGCGGGCAGGCGGGCATGGTACCCTGGACAGACCGGTCAACAGCAGCAAGGGATGCGGCGGTGTCATGCGAGCTGCCCCTGTGGGTCTGTACTTCTGCGACCGGAAGATATGGATTGGCGAATCAGACAAAGCTGCAGCGGAGACGGCAGCGGTTACGCACGGCCACGAGCTGGGCTGGCTTCCTGCTGCGGGTCTGGCCCACATTGTACGGCTCGCTGCAGAGCAGAACTTCAGTGTGGCGCAGGCAGTGGACAACTGCATCCGGGCGATGCCGCAAATCTTTTACAGATGCACCCATATGGACGAGTTTGTTGCGATCCTGGAAAAGGCAGCGGACCTGGCCGGCGGCAGCGGCAGCGACATGGAGAACATCCACTCCATCGGCGGCGGCTGGACTGGAGAGGAAGCGCTGGCTATCGCTGTATACTGCGCTCTGAGATATTCTGATGACTTCGATGCTGCCCTGGTTGCATCTGTCAACCACAGCGGAGACAGCGACTCCACCGGTTCCATTACAGGCAACATCCTGGGAGCAGCCATCGGCTATGAGGCTCTCCCCGAGAAATACAGGACCAGCCTGGAACTTCTGGACGTCATCCTGGAGATAGCCGATGATCTGCACCACGACTGCCAGATCAGCGAATATGACGATTCGGATCCCGTCTGGGTCGCAAAATACATCACAGCAGAGTTCCGTCTGCATTGACGGGGACGGTATCGCTTCAGTTCTGTCGCAGGTACTTCTGTCCCCGGAATTTCGGATACCAGTCCATGTCAAACTCATGACCTGTACTGCCGGGACCGACTGCACATGCAGGCAGGGGAAAGGTTCCTTAAGGAATTCTGGTGCTGCCTGCAGCTGGGAGTTCCGGTTCTGCAGGGACACCGGGTGAGGAAGACAGAAAAAGGACCGGCACCCTGCAGAGGGCACCGGTCCACGGCGGCGTCAGGGGGACTCCTCCTCGGCGCCGGCTTTGAAGTTGTAAACGGGTTTGATGACCTTCTGTATCTCCGCCGTGGGACCGATGTTCTCTACGATGTCTGTCATGTCCTTGTAGGCCATGGGGCACTCGTCCAGGGTTCCCCGGGACACGGAAGTTGTGTAGATGCCCTCCATCTGTTCGCGGAACTGGTGCACGGTGAACCGCTCCCGGGCCTCGCTGCGGCTCATGAGCCGGCCTGCGCCGTGCGGTGCCGAGAAGTTCCAGTCCTCGTTCCCCCTGCCGGTGCAGATGAGGCTGCCGTCCCGCATGTTGATGGGGATCAGGAGCTTCTCTCCCGCCTGGGCGGATACGGCGCCCTTGCGGAGGATCCGGTTCGGAATGTCGATGTAGTTGTGGACCGTAGTGAACTGCTCTTCCGCGTGGAGTCCCATCCCCTTGAGGATGGTGTCCATCATGGCCTGGCGGCTGAGGACTGCGAACTCCTGGGCGATCTGCATGTCGTGCAGGTACTGCTCCAGAAGTTCCCCCTCCACATAGGCCAGGGGTCTGGGGACCGGGGCGGTCTTCTTCATGGACTTCAGGGTCTTCTGGATCTCCTTCTGGCGGCCCTCGGCCTTCATGGCGGCAGCTACAGCCGCCAGTTCCTCTTTCCGGAAGGTGGTCAGGGCTTTCCAGCCGGCCTCCTGGTAGTATCTGCAGATCTCCAGCCCCAGGTGGCGGCTGCCGGAGTGGATTACAATATAGAGGCATCCGTCCTCGTCCCGGTCCGCCTCAATGAAGTGGTTGCCGCCCCCCAGGGTGCCCATGCTCTTCTCCGCCCGGAGAAGGTTCACGTGGCGGGCGCAGCACAGGTCCTCCAGATTGATGTTCTGGACATACCGGTGAGGGCTGCTGCGGATTTCAAAGCCGGAGGGGATCTCCTGGCGGATCAGTTTGTCCAGCTTCTGCAGCTCCATGCGGCTCTCCCGGAGGCGCACCGTCTCCATGCCGCAGCCGATGTCCACTCCCACCAGGCTGGGGCACACCTTGTCCTGGATGGTCATGGTGGTGCCGATGGTGCAGCCGGCGCCGGCATGGATGTCAGGCATCATGCGGATGCGGCTGCCCTCCGCAAAGGGGGTGTTCAGGAGCGTCATCACCTGGGATATGGACGCGCTGTCTGCTGTGTCTGCAAACACCTTGGCGCCGGCGTATCTGCCCTGAAGTTCAAACATGGTTCTGTTCTCCTCTCAGACCGGCCTGCACCGGGGAGGGGAACTCTGCCGGCGCAGCGGACTGTTTGCTGTATCTGTTGGCGATGGAGCTGGCTGCATAGGAGTCCGGTTTGGTCACTGCGGTGTATCCGCAGGAGGTGATCCAGCCCACAATCTCAGGAATCATCTGGCCGGAGGGTCCGTTCAGACCGGCGTCCACATGGATGGCCAGGCTCAGGTGTTTCGTGTAGTCGTACTCCCCGCGCTCCCGCATGGTTTCGAAGACAGCCATCAGTTTCTCTGCGCACTCCAGGCTCAGACTGGTCTCGAAGTACAGCTTGGAGGCGATGCTGCGGATCCGGGGGGCAGTGTGCACCTCGTAGAAGAAGATGCCGCCGTGGCCCCTGTGGTGGAGGGCGATGACAAGGACGGCCTTCGTCCGGTCCGTATTCTGGCTGTCGGTGCCGACTGTCAGGGCGTACTCCCCCGGCAGTGCGGAGCGGGTGCGGCCGGCGATGAGCGCCGCAGCCTCTGCGAGGCTCAGTTCTCCACAGGTGGGGCTTGTCATTCCGGGCATCTCCTTTCTTCCTTCTGACGGTCAGAATCAGAGGACAGTTCCGGCCTGCAGGAAGTCCTCCGCAGGGACAGGATACTGCAGAGGAGAGGGACCTGTCAACGAATCAATGGTTTTGCTGCCGGTCTTATGCGGCATATTGTTAACATAACATTATAAATCAGATACAGAACAGCGGCGCACCCCGGCATGGAGTGCGCCGCTGCTGTATTTTCCGGTATCAGGGGAGATAAGTGTAGCCCATGAGGTAGCGGTCCACTTCCCGGGCGGCGCTGCGGCCCTCCTGGATGGCCCATACTACCAGGGACTGGCCTCTGCGGGCGTCGCCGGCTGCGAAGAC
>CAYYHY010000035.1:0-2369 GCA_964471855.1 uncultured Oscillospiraceae bacterium
CAGATGGAGGACAAATGTCCGCCAAAATCCTTTGTGCAGAACGCTGAAAATCAAATGAAGTCAAAATTCTCTGATCCCGCCGCAGGTTCCGGGACGGTTCTGCAGTTCCCTCATGCGGCACTTCTGCGGCCGGTTCAGCAGAAAAAGGTGCAGAAGGGACGGTTATGCTGTATCACATCAGCAGAGATAACCCGCCATGTTCTTCAGAAGCGGGTTCATGCTTACCCCGCCTCCCGGCGGCATTCCGGTCCCTCCTCCAGAGGGGCGGAAGGCGCCTCCCTTACAGCCCCATGCGCTGGACGAGTTTGAGGCGGTATTACAGAGAACGCGGGAAGGTATCCTGACAGGAACTGACCGTATTTTCGCTTATGCCCGGCAGAATGACGAATCAATAAACACAGGGGATTTGCGCTCCATCTCAAAACCTGGTATACTGCACCCTGCCGCCCCCGTTTCCCTGCAGATTTCTGACTGGAAACGGCGGGCCGGAACACGGCCGGCACCGCGCCTGTCCGGATGTATCCGGTGGAAGTTTCTGCAGTCCGGACGGGTCTGCATCCTGACCGGATCCCGCCATGAGGAAGTGCTTCTTCGGATATGCAGCTGCTCATTCTCCGGGGCTGTGCGGAAGCCGGCATGCCGGTGCCGGTTCTTCTCACCGCCCCTGTCCTTCCGCTTTCAGCCTGCGCTGCCTGCGGGGGGAGTTCTCCGGTGACCCGGTCATGCCGCTCTGCTGTTTCCCCGGCGGCCGTGCTGCCCCTGCTGCGGGAAGAAGCGGGGAGCCGCTCTGCGCACGGACTCCGCCGGTTCCGATACTGACTCCATAGCGGTCCGGGAGAGGTCCCGGGCGCTGCAGCACCAGTATCTGTCTCAGCACTGCAATCCGGAGAGAGGAGCAGGCCGGGCTGTCAATACCGGCATTACCACCTGCAGCGGCTCTGGAAAGTGCACGCTGTGGTCTTCTGCGCGGTCAGGGAACTGAAGCAGGTGCAGATAATGCACTGCTGCAGAACACACCGTGGCGGCGGGACAGAAAGCAGAAAGGGAGGTTTCAAATGGACATCGTTACACATTCACAGACTCCTGACAGGGCGGCATCGGACGGTCTGCCCGGCGAAGAGCAGGGCGGAACCTGCGGATCAGTTCCCGTGAAGAACGCCGGGAGCGCAGAAAGCAAAGGAGGCTCCGGGCAGTCCGGGGTCCGGAAGATCAGCCGGAATCCCTCGGACGCAGAGGTCTCCGGCGATGAGGAAGATGCCGGGGAGGAGGAAACTGAGGCCCTGAAGGATTCGTTCTTTGGCGGAGCCTGCCACCTTGTCTGGCGGGAAGGCGGGGACCTCCTCGATTACGAGTACGGGCATGAGGTCCAGACGGCGCTCGAACTGCTCCGGGAGGACTGCATCATACACAAAAGCGACAGCCTCGTTCTGAGCGATCCTGTGGGGTCATTCTTCAGGAGGCACAATTTGTGTCAGTTCAAGCCTGCGGCGACGACCTTTGCAAGCAGTGATTTCCTGAAGGAGCTTGCCTTTCTGACCTGCTACCTGGAGCAGAACCGCGGCACAGCCGCGGAAGACTGCACGACGACAGTGTTCTGTGCCTCCCGCTGTGATGAAACTCTGCAATGGGCAGACAGATGTATCAGATTTTCCGTGCACTGGAAGGAGAGCGGCAGCATCTGCTGCCTGGAAAACCCAGAACTCATGCGGATTCAGATCGTTTTTCTGGGCAGCCTGGAAGGGGAGACAGACGGCCAGTACGCTCCACTTAATGTGTATGCAGAGGATGTCACACTGGAGCATTTCCGGAAGCTCCGGCAGTACGAGGACTCTCTGGGGCAGGATGCTGAAGAACGGAGGCTCGTGAAATACATTTTCGATGCATTTGGGAAAAGCAGCCTGAAAAGCTGACTCGGGATTATCGATAGGCTACTGACATGACTGAAATGGAATTCATGGTGATGGCATTCCCGCAGGGTGCCGCTGAACTGGAGGAGCAGTATAAGGAGACCACAGCGAAGGCCATGGCCGAGCAGAGGCAGAGGCAGATCAGGGATTATGCAGCCAGCGTCCGCAGCCTGTCGAAGGCTTTGGGAGTTTCTCCTGATGCAGTGCTGAAGGGCATGTCCCTCGATGACTCCACTGCTGAGGAAGTCCGCCGGTGCCTGGAGGAGGACGGGACGACGGCTGACTGACGCCCTCTTCCTGCTTTGATCCGGCGGGGTCTGCCGAATTTCCAAAATACACAGGACCGGGAGGAAGAACGCTCCCGGTCCTGCTGTTTTCTCTGCGGCAGAGTCAGAACACCCGCCGCTCTTCTGTGCCCTGCAGGTTCCTTCTCTTCCCTGTGTCCCCGCATGTTCTGTATCC
>CAYYHY010000035.1:2469-15917 GCA_964471855.1 uncultured Oscillospiraceae bacterium
GCCGCACGGGCAGACCCGGGTCCGCTGCTGTCACCTGCGCAGCAGAGAAAAGGCGAGCCGGGCCGCGCCGAGAACCCCCTTTGCCTCATCGTCTCCGGTGAAGAGGAGAGTGAGATTGTCCGCAGGGAGAGGCTTCCGGGTCCTGGCCAGGATCCGCTCCCGCAGGAGATCCAGGGGGAAGCCGGCCATGCAGGGTACGCCGCCTCCGATAATCACTGCATCAGGGTCCAGTATGTTGATTTCCGTCGCGGCAGCCATGGCCATCCGGTCCACAAACTGTGTCAGCAGAGGCTCGCCGCCGCGGCGCAGGAACAGATCTCCGATCGCCGTACCGGCATAGACGCCCCTGCAGAGTTCCGCCAGATACTTTCCGCCGGCCAGATTCTCCAGACAGCCTGTATTCCCGCATCCGCAGGGCAGTGTGCTCCCGTCTGCCGGGATGTGTCCCAGTTCCCCGGCGGCGCCGTTCCGTCCTGCCAGCAGCCTTCCGTCGATGCAGATGGCATTTCCGATGCCCGTGCCGTAGTATATGCCGGCTACAATGCCCTCCCGGGAGATGCCGCTGCAGGCCATGTCCTGCAGAAGCAGCATGGATACATCCCGCTCCAGGAACACGGGGACGCCCAGGACCTCCTCAAGGCGGTCCGCCACAGGCAGGGACTCCAGAAAGGGAATATTGGGAGCCTGCACAAGCACCCGCCGCTCCCTGTCCAGGGTGCCGGGCAGTCCGATGGAGACAGCCTCGATCTCGCCGCCGGACCTGCGCCAGTCTGTCAGGAAAGCGCACAGGTCCCCCATGGGGTCCGGGGTATGGAAGACCTGTCCTGTGGGAACTTTGGAAAACCGGCGCAGGGTGCCGTCCGGGGACACTGTGCCTGCGCGGAAGCTGGTGCCGCCCACATCGATGCCGATGACATCTCCGCCTGTCACAGTTCCTCCTCCGGTCTGTCTCCGGGAAAGCGGATGCCGGCCCCGGCCCGCATCTGCTCCAGTACCGCTATGGTGTCCCTGGCGGTCTCTGTACGGCGCAGCAGAGCGTCCCTGTCTCCCGAGCGCAGGATGGGTGTCAGCCTGCTGATCTCGTAGTGCCAGCGGCTGGGATTCGGCTGATCGTTCCAGGTGCTCTCCCCGTCCCGGGTCACTGTCTGCACGGACCTGAGACCGTTGCTCCCCCCGGGGATGCGGATGTACCCCTTCTCCCCCTCGATCTGGTAGAAGTTCTCCCCCCAGGTGTCCTTGGCCCCGGCCAGGGAGCAGACAAAGCCGTCATACTCCAGGGAGGCGATGCCGGAGGTGTCGATCTTCCCCTCATAGAGGTTGGGGCTGTAAACGGCCCTGCGGGGCAGACCGAAGAGAGCCACCGTAAGGTACACATTGTAGTAGTTGATGTCCATGAGGCAGCCGCCCCCGAAGGCGGGGCTGAAGATATTGGGCTGCTCCCCTCTCAGCAGGGCGTCGTAGCGGCTGGAGTACTGGCTGTAATTGGCCAGGACCAGGCGCACCCTGCCGATGCGGGCCAGCTGGCTGCGGAGGATCTCCAGGTTGGGCAGGTAGGCGGTGGGGGTGGCGTCCGCCAGCATCAGGCCCCGCTCCCGGGCCAGGTCAGCCAGGTCCTGGACCTGGTCCGCCCGGGTGCAGAGGGGCTTCTCGCAGATGACGTTCTTCCCCGCCTCCAGCGCCATGCGGGCCTGCTCATAGTGGAGCAGGTTGGGGGAGGCGATGTAGACGGTGCTGAAGCTGCTGTCCTCCAGGAAGCGTTCCAGATCCGTATGGACGGTCTCCGCTCCGAAGCTGTCCGCCAGGGCCCTGCCGGTCTCCCGGCTGCGGGAGTACACGCAGGCCAGGGAGATGCCCTCCGTCTCCTGCACATGGCCGAGGATTTCCCTGACTATCATGCCGGACCCGATGGTCCCGAGGCGAATCTCCTGTTCCATGTCTTCCTCCTTATGCGGGTCTGTGGGACGCCGCCACGGCAGTGGCCTCCTCCAGAATCTCCAGGACCCTGATGACCTCCTCATCCCGGACGCACTTCTCTTCCCCGCGCTCGATGGCCCCCAGGATGCTGTCATATATGCGTCCGTACTGGGCGCAGCCCACCGGCACCTTCTCCTCCACCTTCCGGCCGCTGTCGTCCATGAAGACCAGCGTGCCCCAGCGGCTCTCCGGAGCCGGTCCGGTGGAGATGACATGCCGGCCAGCTTCCTTCTTCTGCCCGGAGTTGTGGATCACCGGAGGCAGGATGAAGCTGCCCCGGGTGCCGTGGAGGGTGAACCGGGGATAGTCGATGAGCACGCACATGCTGGTGTTCACAGAGGCCTTGCAGCTGCCGTACCAGAAGTCCAGGTCGTAGCAGTCATCCCCGATGCCCGGATGGTGGATGCTGCGCACGTCGAAGCTGGTCCGGTCCGGCATGCCCAGCAGGCTTATGATCTGGTCGATGGTGTGGACCGCCAGGTTGTACAGGGTGCCCAGGTGGTCGTACCAGCCGTTCGGACGGTAGTAGTCGTAGTGGCTCTCCAGACGCACCAGCTGTCCCAGCTTCCCGCTCTCCAGCACCTGCCTGACCGCAAGGAAATCCGCATCGAAGCGGCGGTTCTGATTGGGCATGCAGACGAGACCCCGCTCCTCCGCCAGAGCGAAGACCTCCCGGGCCTCGGCGGCGGTGGGTGCGAAGGGCTTCTCCACCAGGACATGCTTGCCGGCCAGCAGGGCCTGGCGGGCATAGGGGACATGGAACTGGTCCGGTGCGCAGACCACCACCAGCCCCACCTCCGGGTCCTCCAGAACCCGGTTCAGGTCCGTAGTAAAGTTGATCTCCGGATAGAAGGGCTCATAGGCCGCATACCTGGGGATATCCTCCTCCCGGCGGTAGACATACCGGATGCATGCGTCGCTGCGGTTCTCCACGTAGGGGATATGGTACTCCCGGGCACTGACGCCGAAGCCGATGTAGGCGATGCCGACCATTGCGTTCATCCTTTCCTGCAACAGAATGAAATCGATTTCACATGGAGTCTAGCACCGCAGGGCGGGACCTGTCAATACGCTGCAGCACAAAGATTTCCAGCCGGCGGAGAGGCCGTCCCGGCCGGCAGCTTCCCTGGATTACGCCCGGGCCGTTCTCCGGGATTCTGTGCCGTTCTGTATCGGAAGATGCCGTTTTTGCAGACTTTTCAGCCCCTCTGGAGCCGCGGCCTGCCCCCGCTCCCTTTTGTCTGTTGCTTTCCGCCCCCTGGCAGTGTATAATGGGGCGACCTCGGTTCTGGACTTGTGCAATCTGCACAAATTCACCCGCCTTATTTGTGGAAAATGCCGAATCGCAGGAATTCGGTGAAAAGCGCTTGACACTGGCAGGACGGCCGTGGTACTCTATCGACATGAAAGCGGTTACATCAATGAACATCAGCGATATCGCCAAAAAGGCGGGGGTCTCAACCGCTACTGTATCACGGGTCCTCAACAACAGCAGCCTGGTCAGTCCCAAGACCCGGGACTGGGTACTGCACGTCATCGAGGAGAACGAGTACACCCCCAGTGCCATCGCCAAGAACCTCAGTGCCAGGACCTCCGACAGCCTCGGGGTCATCTTCCCGGACATCGAAAACCCCTTCTTCTCCAGCGCCCTCATCGGGGTGACGGAGCAGGCGGAAAAGCTGGGCTACAACGTCTTCTACTTCAACACGGACGAGACGCCCGAAAAGGAACACGCCTTTCTGAACGCTGTCCGCTCCAGGCGCCCGGCCGGTCTGATCATCTCCCCGGCGGACGGCTACGACATGGTAACGGGAAGCACCCTGATGGAGTTTGAGCGCCACCACGTCCCGGTGGTGCTGCTGGACCGGGACCTGCAGGGGTACGACTTCAACCTGGTGCGGGCGGAGGACAAGCGGGGGGCCTACCTGGCGGTCTCGGCCCTTATCGAGGCGGGGCACAGGCGCATCGCCATCATCGTGGGCAACCCCTCCAACCGCCCGGTCTTCGAGCGGCAGGCGGGGTTCCGGGAGGCCATGCAGGAGCACGGCATTCCCATCCGGCCGGACTACGTGGTGCGGGCGGACCAGAAGTCCGAGATTGCCTACCAGGTCACAGGCACCCTCCTGGACCTCCCCAATCCCCCCACCGCCATCTTTACCTGCAACAACATGATGACCCTGGGATGCCTGCGCTGCTGCACGGAGCGGGGCATCGCCGTCGGAAAGGACCTCTCCATCATCGGCTTCGACGAGATCGACATCCTCCGGGACGTGGGGTACTGCCTGTCGGTGGTCCACCGCTCCCCCCGGGAGATGGGCAGCATCGCCATGGAGCTGCTGCAGAAGCGGCTGGAGGATCCGGAGTGCCCGGCCCAGACCCGGACCGTGGAGACCACCCTCATCCTGCGGGGCTCCGAGAAGCTGGAGCAGAGCTGACACACAGAACCCATATGCGTACAGACGCCTCCCGCCGGGGAAGGCGTTTGTTCAGGCAAAAAATGTAAGCGATTACATCTGTTGGACGCAAAGGCGCGTTTCTGAGGCACTTCTGCACATCCAGTGCTTCAATTTTTTGTTCCTGCGCATGTAATCGGTTACATTCCAGAGGCGAAAAGGAGGAAAAGACATGCAGTACGCAGGCAGGTTCAACTCCTTCGTATTCAAGGGGCAGACGGTGCTGGACGCCATCGAGGCGTACAAGAACACGGAGGGCATCACCCACCTGGAGTTCAACTATCCGGAGCACTTCACCGGCTGCAGCCTGGAGGAGCTGAAGAAGTCCATCGCCCCCCTGAAGGTCAACGGGCTGGCTGTCCGCTGGCGGAAGGAGTGGCTGCGGGGGGACTTCACCAACCCGGACGACACCCTGCGCAGCAGGGCCATCCAGATGGCGAAGGATGCAGCGGACGTGTGCCGGGAACTGGGGGGCAGCGTCATCACCCTCTGGTTTGAAAACGACGGCTTCGACTACCCCTTCCAGATGGACTACGAGGAGAGCTGGGGGAAGCTGGTGGACGGGATCCGGCAGGTGGCGGACTACGCCCCGGACCTGAAGATCAGCGTGGAATACAAGCCCTATGAGGAACGGGACTTCGCCATGGTGGACAGCACCGGCATGACCCTCTACCTCATCTCGGAGGTGGACCGGCCCAACGTGGGCTGCACCCTGGACTTCTGCCACATGCTGATGAAGCACGACGCCCCCGCCTACGGTCTGGCCCTGGCGGCCTCCAAAGGGAAGCTCTTCGGTCTGCACATGAACGACGGCTACGGGTGGAAGGACAGCGGCCTGATCTTCGGAAGCCTGAACTTCTCCCAGTCCGCGGAGTTCATCTACTACCTGGAGCGGTACCACTACGACGGGGTGGTCTTCTTCGACACCTTCCCTGTCCGGGAGGAGTCCCGGGCGGAGTGCCGGGCCAACATCGACGCCTTTGAGCTCATCCGCTCCAAGGTGGAGCGGGAAGGGATAGAGAACATCACCGAGACCGTATCAAAGCATGACGGGATCAGCGCCCAGAAGCTGATTCTGGACATGTTGAGATAAGAAGCACAAACCCATGGACAAAACAACTGAGGAGGAAACAAGATGAAAAAACTGACAGCACTGGCCCTTGCACTGGCAATGGTCATCAGCCTGGCTGCCTGCAGCAGCGGCTCCAGCAGCAGCGGCGGAACTGCCAGCTCCGGCGGCGGCAGCGCCGTCTCCGGGAGCAGCAGCGGCTCCGGTTCCGTCAGCGGCGGAGGAAGCTCCAGTTCCAGCAGCTCCAGCACCGGGGAGTTCAACCCTGACGCCGCGGCCGACGCCATGACCATCGAGGAACTGCGGGAGGCCAACGGCACCGAAGTCCAGGTTCCCAGCGACACAAAACTGGGCGTGGTCATGAAGTCCCTGTCCAACGAGTTCTGGCGCACCCTGGAGGAGGGCTATGAGCAGGCCTCTTCCGACACCGGTCTGGACATCGAGATTGAAGCCACCACCGATGAGTCCGACGAGATCGGCCAGCAGACCATGACCGAGACCCTGACCATGCAGGGAGTCAACGCTCTGATGCTCAGCCCCATCTCCGACTCCAACCTGACCTCCGCCGTTGAGAGCGCCAACGACGCAGGCATTGTTACCGTGAACGTCAACGACGGTCTGATTGCAAAGGCCCAGTACTATGCAGGCCCCAACGCCTACGAGAACGGCCAGCTGGCCGCTGCCTGGATGTCCGAGAAGCTGGGTGACGCCGGCCAGGTTGCCATCGTCATCGGCATGCCCAAGGCCTTCGCCGCCCGGGAGCGCACCGCCGGCTTTGAGGACTGGGTCAAGGACAACAACTCCGGCATGGAAATCGTAGCCACACAGAACGCCGACTGGGACCGCCAGCGCGCCAAGGACGTGGCCACCACCTGGATCCAGCAGTATCCCGACCTGAAGGGCATCTTCTGCAACAACGACGACATGGCTCTCGGCGTGGTGGAAGCCGTGCGGGAAGCCAACGCGGACATCCTGGTTGTGGGTGTTGACGGCATCGGCGAGGCCTATGACTCCATCCGCAACGGCGATCTGGACGCCACCGTGGACTCCTTCCCGTTCTACATGGCACAGGTTGCCACCGAGGTCACCCTCCGGGCCCTGAACGGCGAGGATCTGCCCAGCGTCATCGCCACCCCTCAGGCTCTCATCGACTCTGAGAACGTGGACACCGACGCAGCCGAGATCATCAACTGGACTGCCCCCACCTACGTGAAATAAGCGGGCTGCAACGCCTGTGACCGTGCCCTCCGGAAGAAGGCGCACAGTCTGTAGAAACTGCAGGGTGCGGGCGGGCCTGCGCGCCCCCCGCACCCTTCGAAGGAGGAATTAAGAGGATGGGAAAGGCTGTCGAATTTGTCAAGATCAACAAGAGCTTTCCGGGTGTACACGTCCTGAAGGACATCTCCTTCTCCGTCGAGGAGGGCGAGATCCACGCCCTCCTGGGAGAGAACGGAGCCGGCAAGTCCACCCTGCTGAACATCCTTCACGGCGTGTATACGGAGTATGAGGGAGAGGTCTACCTCCACGGCAAGAAGGTCTCCTTCAAGAACCCCAACGACGCAATCCGCAACGGCAACATCTCCAAGGTGCACCAGGAGATCATGGTGGTGGAGGAACTGACGGTCGGCCAGAACGTCACCCTCGGCTACGAGCCCAAGAAGGGCCCCTTCATTGACTTCGGCAGGATGCACGACGAGGTGGACGCCATCCTGCAGCAGCTCAACTGCAAGTTCCACTCCCGGGACATCGTCCGCACCCTCACCGCAGGCCAGAAGCAGATGATCGCCATCGCCAAGGCCGTATACCACCACTCCAACATCATCTCCCTGGACGAGCCCACCGCATCCCTGACCTCGAAGGAGACTGAGGCTCTCTTCGAGGTGGTGCGCAAGCTGAAGAAGGAGGGCATCACCTTCCTGTATGTCAGCCACCACCTGGACGAGATCTTCCAGCTCTGCGACCGGGCCTCCATCCTGCGGGACGGGACCTACATCGAGACCCTGAACATCAGCGAGACCAGCGAGGAGGAACTCATCCACGCCATGGTCGGCCGCAGCGTCTCCGCTGTGGCGGAGCGTCTGAAGCCCTCTCAGGCCAAAGATGAGGTGGTCCTGGAGGTGTCCCACTTCGGCGACGACAGGAAGTACAAGGATGTCAGCTTTGAGCTGCACAAGGGCGAGATCCTCGGCTTCTACGGCCTCGTAGGCGCGGGCCGCACCGAGGTCATGCGGGCCATCGTGGGCGCCGACCGGCAGCTCCACGGCTCCATGATCCTCAAGGGCAAGCCGATCACCGGCACCTGGAACTCCACCAGGGCCCTGCAGGCAGGCATCGGGATGCTCTCGGAGGACCGCAAGTCCCAGGGCTTCAACAAGCTGGCCTCCAACATCGACAACATCTCCATCTCCAGCCTGGAGCGGTATACAAGCGGTCTCTTCGTCAGCGACGCGAAGAAGAAGGAGAACGCCGAGCACTTCTTTGAGGAGCTGGACATCCATCCCCGTCTCCCCGAGTACCTGACGGTGAACATGTCCGGCGGCAACCAGCAGAAGGTCATCCTGGCCAAGTGGATGTCCACCGACGTAGATATCATCATCTTTGATGAGCCCACCAAGGGCGTCGACGTAGCTGCCAAGGCGGAGATCTACCGCCTCATGGAGGACCTGGTGGAGCAGGGGAAGAGCCTGATCGTCGTCTCCAGCGAACTCCCCGAGGCCATGGGCCTCAGCGACCGTCTGGTCGTGATGAGCGAGGGCCGGGTGACCAAAGTGCTGTCGGACCGCAGCGAATTTGACTCAGACGCCATTCTGAACTATGCAATTGGAGGGAACTGAGGATGAAAAACATATACGCCAAGTACAAGCGGGAAATTCTTGTACTGATCGCCACAGTGATCCTGTGCGTAATATTTACGGTTATGAACCCGCAGTTCATGACCTGGCGGAATTTCCTCACCATTTTCCAGCAGATGGTGCTGAACGGCCTGCTGGCAGTCGGCATCATGTTCCCCATCCTGACCGGCGGCATTGACCTGTCCATCGGCTGTACCTTCGCCATCGTCGGCATTGCCGTGGCCTCCGCCTGCGTGAACGGCATCAATCCCTTCATCGCCATTCTGATCGGCCTGGCAGTAGGCGCCCTCCTGGGCTGCTTCAACGGCTTCCTGGTAGCCAACCTCAAGCTCCAGCCCTTCATTGCCACCCTGGGCACCATGAGTCTCTACCGCGGCATTGCCTACGTAGTCACCGGCGGCGTGCCTGTCACCAACGTACCCGACTCCTTCCGAAACATCTTCAACGGACAGCTCCCCGGCGGCATCCGCTACTATGTGATCGTGATGGTGGCGGTATTCGTCATCGTCCACCTCGTCCTCTCCAAGACCAAGACCGGCGACTACATCTATGCAGTCGGCGGCAATGAGGAGGCAGCCAAGCTCTCCGGCGTCAACACCAAGAAGACCAAGTACATCGCCTACATCGCCAGCGGCGTATGCACCGCTGTGGCCGGACTGGTCATGCTGGCCAGCCTGGGCTCCGCCGAGGCCACTGCAGGCAGCGGCTATGAGACCAACGCCATCGCAGCCGCAGCCATCGGCGGCACCTCCATGGCAGGCGGCCGCGGCACCGCCCTGGGCACCTTCTGCGGCGCCCTCCTGCTGGCCGTTCTGAAGGTCGGCATGGTTGTCATCAACGTGGACTCCTTCTGGCAGTATGTTGTTACAGGCATTATCATCATCGTGGCTTCCTACTTCGAGTACGCCAAGGACGACTTTGCAGCGTTCATGGCCCGCTTCAAGAGAAGCTGATCTTCCTCTTCCTTCAGGGGACAGGGAACCACCCTGTCCCCTTTCTCATGAAACCACTGTCTGCACCAGCCGCTGCTGCGCTGCAAACAACAACTGATACGGAAGGATGTGTTCCCATGCGGGACAAGGTTGCTGTGATCGGAAGTCTGAACTACGACATTATTCTCAAGAGCAGACGGCTTCCGGAACTGGGCGAGACCATGACGGTAGACGATGCGGTCTTCAGTGCAGGCGGCAAGGGCGCCAACCAGGCGGTGCAGCTTGCCAAGCTGGGGGTCCCCACGTACATGGTGGGCTGCGTGGGGGAAGACGCCCAGGGGAAGTTCCTCCTGGAGTCCGCCAGACGCTACGGCCTGGACACCTCCCATGTCCGGACGGTCCCCGGTCCAAGCGGCACAGGTGTCATTACTGCCCTGGAGGACGGCGGCGTGTACGCCAGCATCGTCCGGGGCGCCAACTACGCTGTTACCTGCGAGGACATTGATGCTGCGGAGCCCCTGCTGCGGGAGTCCTCATACGTGATTCTGCAGATGGAGATCCCCCAGGAGGTCAACGAGTACGCCATCCGGAAGGCGAAGAGCTGCGGATGCAGGGTTGTGCTCAACACGGCCCCCGCTGCGGAGATCCCTGAGGAGTATCTGCGCAGCTGCGATATCCTTGTAGCCAACGAGGTGGAGGCCTCCTTCTACCTGAAGGAAGAGATCACCACCCTCGCCCAGGCAGAGGAAGGCGCCGGAAAACTGGCGCAGACCTTTGGAAACGACATCATCATCACCATGGGCCGGGACGGCTCTGTCGTCTCGGACGGCGGCCGCGTATCCGTGATCCCGTCCCGGAATGTCCAGGCCGTGGAGACCACCGGCGCGGGGGACAGCTTCATCGGAGGGACCGTCTTCGGTCTGCTCCAGGGTCTGGACCTGACCCGCGCCTGCGAGTTTGCCACCTGCTGCAGCGCCGTTACGGTCTGCCGCATGGGCGCCCAGGACTCCATGCCGGTGCTGGAGGAGGTCCGGGACTGCCTTCCCGCCTGAAAGTTCGAAATTCCAGTCCTCTCCTTTATAAGGGCCCCGCTCCCGCCGCCGCCTGGCGGGGGCGGGGTCCGCACTCTGCCCGGAAGACAGAAAAAGCGCGGTCCCGGAGGACCGCGCCTGAAGCAGGCGGATCAGGTATAGCCGATCTCAACTGCAATAATGAGGAAGACGAAGGCCACGATCCACCACATGATAAAGAGGGGCAGGAGGTACTTCATCCATTTCTTGAAGGACACGCCGCCGCACATGGCGAGGGCGGCCAGAATCTCGCCGCCGGTGGGGGCCATTACGTTTGTAAAGGCGTCGCCCAGCTGGAAGGCAAGAACGGCAGTCTGGCGGGTCAGACCCAGCATGTCAGCCAGAGGCGCCATGATGGGCATGGTGATGGCCGCCTGGCCGGAGCCGGAGGGAACCAGAATGTTGAACAGGTCCTGCACCACGAACATGCCGCAGGCAGCCACCCGCGGGGACAGGCCCTGAAGCAGGCTGGACAGGTAGTAGATGACGGTGTCCATGATGTTGGCGTCCTTGAGCAGGATGATGACAGCGTTGGCCAGACCGATCATGAGGCAGGGGAACAGCATGTTCATGCACCCCTTCTCAAACTCGTCGCAGATCTGGCTGGGTGTCAGACCGCCGATAATGCCGCCGATAATGCCGATGGCCAGGAAGATGGCAGCCAGCTCGTCGATGTAGAAGCCGCGGGCCACAATCCCCCAGACGGTGAAGGCGATGCCCAGGATGAAGACCACCAGAACCGCCTTCTGCCGGCCTGTCATGGGCGGCACTTCGTCCACGTTGATGGCTACGCTCTTGGCTGTGATCAGGTCCTCGCTGCGGGTGGAGCTCAGCTCCGGGTTCTTCTTGACCCGCATGGCGTGCCAGGTGACGTAGCAGATGCTGACAGTGAGCAGGGTAATGAAGAGGACGACACGCAGGGGCATGCCGGAGAACAGGGGCAGCCCCGCAATGCCCTGGGCCACGCCGGTGGTGAAAGCGTTGGTAATGGCGCCGCCGTAGCCGGAGGCTGCCGCACAGAAGATGATGCCTACCGCTGTCAGAGAGTCAAAGCCCATGGTCAGACAGCAGGCCAGGACCAGGGGGACAAAGGCCAGGAATTCCTCGAAGTTGGCGCAGAAGGCGGAGCCGCATCCGAAGACGATCATGCAGACGGGGATCATCAGGAATTCCCGGCCCTTCATCGCCCGTACGACATTCGCCATGCCGGCGTTGATGGCCCCCGTCCCGTTGAGGATTGCAAACATGCCTCCTATGATCAGCAGGAAGAAGATGATGGAGGCTGCATTCTGCAGACCCAGGGTGACGGACTTGAGCAGACCGAAGACCGTGGTGGGGCTGCGGTCCACGGTGTGGTAGCTCCCCGGCACAACGATCTCTGCATCCGTCGCCTCGTCATAGGTCCGGTCGTAGGTCCCTGCAGGCACGACATAGGACGCCAGAGCGACAATCAGCAGGATGACAACCAGAAACAGCATGGGGTTTACTGCCTTCATCTGTTTCTTTTCTTTCTTCTCTTTCTTCGCTTTTTTCTCTTTTGCCATTCAGAACTCTCCTTTCTCCAGAATTTGCAGTCAGTGCAGACCGCCCTCAGCGGAGGGCGGCCAGAAGCTCCGTCAGATACGGGTAGAACCGCATGACAGAGCCGATGTCCAGGGACTCGCTGGGGGAATGGAAGTCCCGGCAGTCGGGACCCAGGGAGATGGCGTCCACCTCCGGACGGCGCTCCAGCAGATAGCCCACTTCCAGTCCCGCATGGACGGTGAGCAGCTCCGGCTCCCTGCCCCGCAGCCTCCGGTACACATCGGCGGCCGTATCCCGCAGCTTCGAGCTGCTGCGGAAGTTCCAGCTGGGGTACGGGCTGCAGCAGGTGCAGCTTCCCCCCAGCAGGGACGCCAGACGCTCCATGCGCTGGTACAGCCAGGTGCGCAGGCTCTCCCTTGCGGAGCGGATCTCCAGCACCATGTGGAGCTCCTCCCCGGAGAGGCGGACCTCCCCCAGGTTGTCCGAGGTGTCCACCAGCCCCGTCAGGGCCTCGTTCATCTGGCAGATGCCGTCAGGCACCAGCATCAGGGCGTCCAGCACCTTTCCCGGGTCTGCACCGATGGGTTTTCCCGGCGCCGGTTCCAGCGATACCTGAACGCTGTCCGCCGTAACAGCCAGTTCCTGCCGCAGCATCCCCTCCATCTCTGCAAGAGCGGTCCGCACATCTTCCTCCCGGTCCCGGGGAATGGCGATCACCGCCTCTGCATCCCGGGGGATGGCCAGCCGGAAGGTCCCGCCGCGGATGGAGAGAATCAGAGCCGGACAGATCTCCGTCACAGCCAGCAGGAGGCGGGTGAGCATTGCATTGGCACTGCCCCGGCCCCGGTGGATGTCCTCCCCGGAGTGGCCGCCCTTCAGACCGGTGACGGCCAGGCGGAAGGCGGCAGAATCATCCGGTACGGGCTTCATGCTGAGGGGGATGCGGAGATCTGCCTCCATTCCGCCGCAGCTGCCGCACATGATCTGCTGCTCCACGGTGTTGTCCAGGTTGATGAGGCGGGTCGCCTGCATGAGGCTGCTGTCGAACCCCTCTGCGCCGGACATGTCCTCCTCCTCGCCGGTGGTGAACAGCGCCTCCAGAGCCGGGTGGGCCAGGGTCCGGTCCTCCAGGACTGCAAGAATGAGCGCCACGCCGATGCCGTCGTCCGCCCCCAGGGTGGTCTTTCCTCCCGTGGAGAGGGTGTTCCCCTCCACAGCCCAGGAGATGGGGTCTTTCGTAAAATCGTGGTCCACCCCTTCCGCCTTCTCGCAGACCATGTCGATATGGGCCTGGAGCATGACGGCGGGGGCGTTCTCATACCCGGGGGAAGCAGGTTTCCGTACAAGCACGTTGTTCCACCGGTCCTGCACCGCCTCCAGCCCCTGTTCCCCGGCCCAGCGCACCAGTTCGTCGCTCAGGGCCTTCTCATTGCCGCTGCCGTGGGGAATCTGGCAGATCCGGTGGAAGTGACGGAACACCGGATGCTGCAGCAGATCTCCTGTTTCTCTGTCCACGGGCATCGCCTCCTTCTGTCTGGCTGACCGGCCGGAGCCCCCGCAGGTGCCTGCGGCAC
>CAYYHY010000035.1:16017-17511 GCA_964471855.1 uncultured Oscillospiraceae bacterium
CTGCCTGTCCTGCCCTCTGGGAAGCAGGGAGCAGGAAGAGAATCCGATCCGCGGCACCGGCCGGTCAGTTAACGGATAGTATAGCACAGAGGGATGGAAAAAGATACCATTTTCTTTTCAGCCTCTGGCCGACGGCGCAGCTCTGTGAGGAGAACAGGAATCCCCTTCCCCCTCTTCCATCTTCCGGTTCCGCTGACGCCCCCGGGTCTGCGCCCCGGCGCCCTTGTGCGGGCTGGACGGCTGTGATATAGTTCAGATTCAGGAAGGGCCGGAGCGGCGGCTTCCGGTCCGGCGGGAAGAGGAGGAAGAGAGGGAGATGAGGAGGAGAGGAAGCCGTCTGCTGTCAGGCGGCATTGCCCTTGTCCTGCTGCTGTGCATGGCGGCATGCAGTACAGAGGAGAAGGTGGAGACGGACCCGTGGCAGGAGCAGTATGACCTCGGCGTCCGATATCTGAGCGACGGAAACTATGAGGAGGCAATCCTGGCCTTCACCGCAGCCATCGAGATCGATGCGAAGCAGGTGCAGGCCTACACCGGCCGCGGCGAAGCCTATGTCGGCGCAGCCCGGCTTGCGGCAGACGGTCAGACGGACCCGGAGCTGCTGCCTGAAGAAGCAGTGTCTGCCTATGAGAATGCTGTCGCTGACTACCTGGAGGCCATAGGGCTGGATCCGGATACAGCAGACTGGTATTCGGCTGCGGCGGATGTGTATGAGGCGCTCGGCCGGCTGGAGGATGCCGTCGGCATTCTGACACAGGGCGCAGAGGCGACCGGGGACCAGACCCTGTCTGACCGGATTGAGGAACTCCAGGAGCAGATGCAGCCGGAGATCGATGAGGCGGCGGTATACACGGACTATCTGGTCAGCGGCAGCGGCTGGGAAGACATACTCGGTCCGGACGGTGCTGACTACTACGACGTGAATGCAGACACCACAGAAATATCCTCCTGCCTGGCTGATGTTGATGAGGATGGAATCCAGGAACTTCTTGTATACCTGACTTTCACTGAGTTTGCAGGTCCCGGTGGCTATGAGACCTTCAGTGCAGTTCTGGACATCGATGGCGAAACAGCTGCTGTCAGGCAGACTGCTAATTATGGCGGCGGAACCGGGGGCGGTGATTACCTGGAGATCTGGAATGATACGCAGGAAAACAGACCAGTTGTCGTATTTAACGGTTATATGCGTGATTCGGTAGATTATGTTGAAAGCTATTTCTACGTATTTGATAATACACTTCAGGAGCACAGCTGTGAGCTGAGAGCTTACAATATTGGAGAAATGCTTGGATTGTTTGACGATGTGATTAATGAGATCAAAGGCAAGACCGATGTTTATGCGGAAGAAGGCGGCATGTTCCATGCATTTGAAGTGAATGGCACCTTTGAAACTGAGGAGGAATACAACGCTGCAAAGGCTCGATATGTTCAAACCGATGACCCGGCACTGCAGCTGCAGTCCGTTACTGCATCTGCCCCTGTTCCGCCCCAGTC
>CAYYHY010000036.1:0-7654 GCA_964471855.1 uncultured Oscillospiraceae bacterium
TCCTTCACCACGTAGTCGATGTCCCGCTTCATGATGCCCCGGGCCTTGATGGCCTGGTTGATGTGGTGGGAGAGGGTGGTGTTTTCGGCGTCGGCCAGGTTGTCCAGGTGGAAGTACTCCTCTGCCTTGCGGATGCCCCGGGCGGTGAGGGTGGCGGTCTTGGCCTTCTCGTCTACGACGTAGTCGGCGTCGATGTCCACATCCTCCTCCTCCTTGGTGTTCACGGAGGCGACGCGCTTGCAGACCAGGTGGGAGGCGAAGTTGTCCACCACTGTATACAGCTGGGTGGACTGGTCGCCCTGACCGGAGATGATCAGGGGGGTCCGGGCCTCGTCGATGAGGATGGAGTCCACCTCGTCTACGATGGCGAAGGCGTGGCCCCGCTGCACCAGCTCGCTGCTGTAGATGGCCATGTT
Source organism: uncultured Oscillospiraceae bacterium (assembly GCA_964471855.1). Taxonomy (GTDB): domain Bacteria; phylum Bacillota; class Clostridia; order Oscillospirales; family Oscillospiraceae; genus Lawsonibacter. Next base: position 417 of record CAYYHY010000036.1, read on the forward strand.
GTCCCGGAGGTAGTCGAAGCCGAACTCGTTGTTGGTTCCGTAGGTGATGTCCGCCTGGTAGGCCTGCTTCTTGGCATCCCCCACCACGCCGTGGATGACCAGACCCACGGTGAGACCCATGAAGCGGAAGATCTTGCCCATCCACTCGGAGTCGCGCTTGGCCAGGTAGTCGTTGACGGTGACGATATGCACTCCTCTGCCTGCCAGTGCGTTCAGGTAGGCGGGAAGGGTAGCCACCAGGGTCTTGCCTTCACCGGTCTTCATCTCTGCGATGCGGCCCTGGTGGAGGACGATGCCGCCCACCACCTGCACACGGTAGGGGCGCAGACCCACCACGCGCCAGGCGGCCTCCCGGCAGGCGGCGAAGGCCTCGGGGAGCAGGTCGTCCAGAGTCTCGCCGTTCGCCAGACGCTCCTTGAACTCAGGGGTCTTGGCCTGGAGCTCCTCGTCTGTCAGCTTTTTGTACTCCTCCTCCAGGGCGTCCACCTTGTCGGCGATGGGATAAATGGACTTCAGCTCCCTCTGGGAGGGGGTGCCGAAAATCCTGCTGAAAAACTTGTTCAATGAAAACACCTCTCGGCTGCGGATGCTTGTAGCAGTTTCGTGTCAGTATACCACAGAACCCGCGGTTTGGGAAAGAGAGAAACTGTGAATTCTGCGGGGTGCGGAAACAGGAAAAGCGCCGGGGTCGGTCCCCGGCGCATGGAGAGTTCAAGCCCGGGCCGCAGCAGGCTGCAGGCGGGCAGAGGGACTGCCGCCGCACTCATAGCGCAGACGGAGGGTCTCCGCCAGGCTTGAGCTGGGGTCCAGATAGAGGCGCCCGTCAAACCCGTCCATGAGGGCCAGGTGTCCGTCCCATGCGGGGCTCAGGTCCACGCTGGTAAGGGCGGGAATGTGGTAGGCGTCCAGCAGCATGGCGGAGTGGCTGTTCACGCTGCCGGTGCGGGAGATGAACCCCAGGAGGTTGTGGCGCTTGAAGCGGATCACTTCACTGGGAAGGATCTCGTCTGCCACCAGGATAACCGGTTCCCCGTGGAAGGGGTCCGCAGGCGGGGTCTGCAGCAGATAGGTGAGAAGCTGCCGGCAGATGTCCCGCAGATCCGCGGCCCGGGCCTGCATGTAGGGGTCCTCCATGGAGCGGAAGTAGGAAACGAGGTCATGTCCGGCTGTGCGCACGGCGTACTCCGCCGTAACGCCCAGCTGGAGCTGGGCGGAAATGCTTTCTTTGAAACCCTCGTCGTCGAGGATGAGGGCGTGCATGGAGAAAATGCCGGCGTATTCTTCGCCAAGTTCCCGGCAGGTCCGGTCATAGTATGCAGTAAGAGCGGCCGCCGTCCTGGCTTTCGCCAGGTCGAATCTCTGCTGCTCCTCCTCGCAGGTGAGCTGAGAGATGTGCGGCAGTTCCTGACTGACCCTGGAAAAGAAGTGAAGACGTCCATACGCAATCTGACCGCGTATGGGCCTTCCGGTAAATGACTCCAATGCGTCTCACCTCCGAACAGAATTCGCAGACGAAACCATTATAGCGGCTTGCATTCCCGGTGTAAATAGGCGTTCAGATGAATTTCATGCAAATTTAGCCTGTTTAAACCCTGTTTCCCGGATTTCCGGCCGCCGGGACGCCCTCCGGGGGCGGGAGCCCCCGCCCTTTACTTTCCGGGGGCTGGATGATATAATGCTGGAAGACTGGAAAACCGGTGCGCCGGTCCCTGCATACTTGTGCAATCTGGAGGTATTCCCCATGGTATCTGAACGAATGAAAGGACTTGGCACAGCCCGCTCCGTGATCCGCGAGCTGTTTGAATACGGAAAGAAGCAGGCGGCCGTGGTGGGCGCCGAAAACATCTTCGATTTCTCCCTGGGCAATCCCAGCGTGCCGTCCCCTCCGCAGCTCAATGAGGAGGCCATCCGCATCCTCCAGGAGCAGCCGGACATCATCCACTGCTACACCAGCGCCCAGGGGGACGCCCTGGTGCGCCAGCGCTATGCGGACTCCCTGAACCGCCGCTTCGGCTGCAGCTACGGGGCGGACAACTTCTATGTGACCGTGGGGGCCGCCGCGGCCCTGTGCTGCGTGCTCAACGGGCTGACCTGCCCCGGGGACGAGTATATTGTCTTTGCCCCCTACTTCCCCGAGTACAAGGTGTTCATCGAGGGGGCCGGGGCGGTGATGATGCTGATCCCCCCGGAGATCGAGGCCTTCCAGATCGACTTCGACGCCTTCGAGAAGGCGGTGAGCCCGAATACCAAGGGCGTGATTGTAAACACCCCCAACAACCCCTCCGGCACCGTATACAGCCATGAGACCCTGGAGCACCTGGCCTCCATCCTGCGGGCCAAGAGCGAGGAGTACGGACACCCCATCTACCTCATCTCCGACGAGCCCTACCGGGAGATCGTGTTTACAGGGTTTGAGGCCCCCTGGATCCCCCACATCTACCGGGACACCATCGTCTGCTACTCCTTCTCCAAGTCCCTGTCCATCCCCGGGGAGCGCCTGGGCTACGTGCTGGTGGGGGACGATGTGACGGACGCCCCCGATGTCTACGCCGCCGTGGCGGGAGCCGGCCGCTCCCTGGGCTATGTAAACGCCCCCAGCCTCTTCCAGCAGGTCACCTCCCTGTGCTGCGACCTCACCTCCGACATCAGCGTCTACGAGAGAAACTGCCATCTGCTGGTGACCTCCCTGCGGGAGATGGGCTACCACGTGGCGGAGCCGGGAGGGGCCTTCTACCTCTTCCCCCGCACCCTGGAGCCGGACGACATGGCCTTCAGCGAACGGGCCAAGAAGTTCGGTCTGCTGCTGGTCCCCGGCAGCGGCTTCGGCGCCCCCGGCCACTTCCGCCTGGCCTACTGCGTCCAGACCGAGACCATCGAGCGCTCCCTGCCGAAATTCCGGGAGCTGGCGGACAGCTACCGCTGACCATGCTGCATGTTTCCTCCCGCCGGGGTTCCCCTCCGGCGGGTTTTTGCAGTCGGAGCTCTGACAGCAGAGGGCGCCGGGCAGCGGGAAACACCGCTCAGCGGGACCGGTTGCACGGGGGGCGGGGGAGTGCTATAATGGTTTCGGGCATCAGCCAGAAGGTGCCCGCACTGACAGCAAAGAACGAGGAAAGATAATACTGAAGGAGGATTCAGGATGGTCAAACTTGATCTGTCCAAGCTGAAGGGCTTCATACCGGATGACTATCTGGAGAGCCGGAAGGCCGCGCTGGAGACTGCTGCATCCCATCTGGCAAATCACGACGGCGTGGGCAGCGACTTCACCGGCTGGGTGGAGCTGCCCCGGGACTACAACAAGGAGGAGTTTGCCCGCATCCAGGCTGCCGCTGCGAAGATCCAGAAGCAGTCCCAGGCGGTGGTGGTCATCGGCATCGGCGGGTCCTATCTGGGGGCCCGGGCCGTGATCGAGCTGCTCAAGTCTTCCAACTACAACCTGAAGAAGAAGGATACCCCTGACATCTTCTTCGCCGGCAACGGTCTCTCCGCCGACGCCCTGACGGAACTCCTGGAGCTCATCGGCGACCGGGACTACTCTGTCATCGTCATCTCCAAGTCCGGCACCACCACGGAGCCCGCTGTAGGCTTCCGCATCTTCAAGGAACTCCTGGAGAAGAAGTACGGCAAGGAGGGGGCCCGGGACCGCATCTACGCCACCACCGACAAGGCCCGGGGCGCTCTCAAGGGTCTGGCTGACGCCGAGGGCTACGAGGAGTTCGTAGTGCCCGACGACGTGGGCGGCCGCTACTCTGTGCTCACCGCAGTGGGCCTCCTGCCCATCGCCTGCGCCGGCATCGACATCCAGGCCCTCATGGACGGGGCCCGCCAGGCCATGGAGGACCTGAGCCACGGCGGTCTTGACAACCCCGCCTGGCAGTATGCCGCAGCCCGCCACGCCATCTACGAGAGCGGCAAGAAGGTGGAGATCCTCGCCTGCTACGAGCCCCGGTTCCGCTTCTTCGCCGAGTGGTGGAAGCAGCTCTACGGCGAGAGCGAGGGCAAGGACGGCAAGGCCCTGTTCCCCGCCAGCGTGGAGTACAATGCGGACCTCCACTCCATGGGTCAGTACATCCAGGAGGGCGAGCGCATCATGCTGGAGACGGTGGTGAGCTTCGAGCCCTCTGTGGACTACACCATCCCCCACGACGACGCCAATGTGGACGGCCTCAACTTCCTGGCAGGGAAGGGCCTCAACTACGTGGCCGAGCGGGCCATGCGGGGCGTCATCCTCGCCCATGTGGACGGCGGCGTGCCCAACGTCCTCATCAGCATGCCCGCCATCTGCGAGAAGACCGTGGGCTACCTGATCTACTTCTTTGAGTATGTCTGCGGCCTCTCCGGCTACCTGCTGGAGGTCAACCCCTTCAACCAGCCCGGCGTGGAGGCGTACAAGAAGAACATGTTCGCCCTGCTGGGCAAGCCCGGCTACGAGGACAAGAAGGCGGCTCTGGAAGCCCGCCTGTAATCCCAGGCATGAAAACGCCCCTCAGACACCTGAGGGGCGCTCTTTTTATCCATTCCGGAGGGAATCCAGGTATGCGGCGGGTCCGGACTCGTAGAGGTCGCCGCCCCGGCAGTCGATGACCACGGTCAGGGGCATGTCCTTCACTGTCAGGCGGCGCACCGCCTCGCAGCCCAGGTCCTCCCAGCAGACGATCTCCGAGGAGACCACGCTGGCGGCCATCAGGGCTCCGGCGCCCCCCAGGGCCGCCAGGTAGACGGCGCCGTTGCGGACAATGGCATCCTTGACCGCCTGGTTTCTGGCCCCCTTGCCGATCATCACCGCCTGGCCGAGATCCAGGAGCCGGGGGGAGTACGCGTCCATGCGCCCGCTGGTGGTGGGTCCGGCGGAGCCGATCACCTCCCCCGGCCGCTCCGGGGTGGGCCCCACATAGTAGAGGGCGGAGCCGTTTACAGGGAAGGGGAGAGGCTTCCCCTGGTCCAGCAGTTCCATCATCCGCCTGTGGGCGGCGTCCCGGGCCGTGTAGACGGTGCCGGAGAGGAGCACGGTGTCCCCGGCCCGCAGGGAGGCCAGGTCCGCAGGCTTGACAGGGGCTGTCAGTCTGTACTGCATGAAACTTGTCACTCCTTCCTGGCTCAGAGCCGCTCCGTGGCCCGGCGGGTCACATGGCAGCTGACGTTGACCGCCACGGGGAGCCCCGCCACGTGGGTGGGGGCGGTCTCGATGGAGACCCCCAGGCAGGTGGTCTTCCCCCCGAAGCCCTGGGGACCGATGCCGGTGGCGTTGATCTCCTCCAGCAGTTCGGACTCCATGGCGGCGTAGAAGGGGTCCGGGTTGGGGACGTCCAGAGGCCGCAGCAGGGCGTGCTTGGCCAGGGCGGCCACCTTGTCAAAGCTGCCGCCGATGCCCACGCCCAGTATAATGGGAGGACAGGGGTTGGGCCCCGCCCGGCGCACCGTATCCAGAATGAAGCTGCGCACCCCCTCCACACCGTCTGCAGGTTTCAGCATGGCCAGCCGGCTCATGTTCTCGCTGCCGAATCCCTTGGGGGCCACGGTGATCACCAGCTGATCCCCCGGCACCAGCCGCAGGGTGAGGGAGGCGGGGGTGTTGTCATCCGTATTTACCCGCCGCAGGGGATCCCCAACAATGGACTTGCGGAGATACCCCTCCCCGTAGCCCCGGCGGACCCCCTCGTTTACTGCATCCTCAAAGCTGCCTTCGATGTGCACATCCTGGCCCAGTTCCACAAAGACGCAGGCCATGCCTGTGTCCTGGCAGACGGGGAGGTTCTTCTGTCCCGCCAGCTCCAGGTTGTCCTCAAGCAGGCACAGGGTCTCCCGGGCCAGGGGCCAGGGCTCCGCAGCCCGGGCGGCCGAGAGGGCGGCGGTCACATCCTCCGGCAGCCGGGTGTTGGCCTGGACGCACAGCCGGGCCACCGTGTCGGCAATCCGGGAGGCCTGGATTATCCTCATTTCGATCCCTCCATAAGCAGAGCGCTTGATCTGTTTCCCCCATTTTAGCAGACATCGCCGGGAATTGCCACCTGTCCGGCCCAAATTTCAGGAAAGGCAGAGGGCGGAGCACGCAGCTCCGCCCTCTGGAAATTCAGGGTTTGGGTTTACTTGAGAATGAGGCCGGTGAGGCGCTCCATGACGGCTGCCACCTCTGCCCGGGATGCGGTGTCTCTGGGATTCATGCATCCGTCAGAGCCCTGCATGAGCCCGGTGCCTGCGGCCCAGGCCAGTGCCTCCCTGGCGTAGTCCGCGATGCTGGCGCTGTCCCGGAAGGAGCCGAGATCGCCGGAGGCGGAGGTGTCCACGCCGAAGGCTTCTGCATAGCGGAAGAGCATCACCGCCATGTCCTGGCGGGTGACGGGGTCGGTCACGCCGAAGGTGCCGTCCTCCCGTCCGGCCACGATCCCCTCCGAGGCGGCCCAGCGGATGCCGCCGCTGTACCACTGATCCTCCTCCACGTCCGGGAAGGACGGGCTCCGGTCCGGGCAGGTGCCGCCCTCCAGGCGGCAGAGGACGCTGGCCAGCATGGCCCGGTCCATCTTCATCTCCGGGGAGAAGGTGCTCTCCGAGGTGCCCAGGAAGAGGGCGTGGGAGGAGACGAAGGAGACGGCGCTCTCATACCAGGCTCCGGCCTCCGTGTCGGCGAAGCCGGTGCCCAGGCTGGCGGGCTTCACGGTGCAGCTGCCCTCCAGCAGGGCGGTGACTGTATTTCCGCTGACCATGGATTTCTGGATTACTGACTCTCTGCCGCTGCCATCCACCAGGACCAGCACGTTGCCGCCAGCGGCGGGGAGGGTGGCCCGGATGCCTGCGGACAGGGACGCTGCGCCCCGTGCGGAGGCGCTGACGCGGATGGATATGCAGCCGTTCTCTGTCTTTGCAGCGGAGATGACTGCCTTTCCGGCGGATGCCTTCAGGTCGGCCAGGCTGGCCGGGGGAATCTGTATGTCAGCAAAGGGGGTCCGGACCTCCAGGGTGAGACCTGCGTCCGCCGCCGCTGCCAGGGAGGATGCGGGCACCTCCACGGTGACCCCGGAAGCCTCCCCCTGCACTTCCGGTTCAATGACGATCACGGAACTTCCGTTTTCCTGCGCCTTCCGGGCGGCCTCCTCAAGGGCCTTCCCGGGGATCTCCGCCCGGACCTGGCCGTCCCTGTCCGGTTTGACGGAGGGACTCAGGGGGGAGGAACTCTCAGAGGACGGGGGATCCTTTGCAGCGCTGCCGCCGCCGGATGAACCGCCGCCCGGTCTGCTCCCTGC
>CAYYHY010000036.1:7754-17121 GCA_964471855.1 uncultured Oscillospiraceae bacterium
TCTGTATCTGTATCCGGCTCTTCCGGCACAGGGGCCACGGCCGGGGCGGCTGTGCCCTTCACCTGCCGGTAGTTGCTGTTCTCCGGGGAGAAGGTCCAGCCGTATTCCCCGCCGGCCACGGAGGGCACATCCCCGCTGTCCCAGGTGAGGGTCCCGTCCAGATCCGCTCCCGCTGCATCGGTAAAGACACCGGTGAGGACGGAGTCATTCAGGGTATCCCCCTCGGTGATGGGGGAGGCGGACACCGCCTGCTTTACGGAAGGTTCTGCCTTCTCAATGTCCAGGGTGGCTGATGCCCGGGCGTCCCTGTACCCGTCGTGGCGGGCTGTGACGGACACGGCGAAGGTGCCGGCGCTGACCGGGGCCTCGGGGCTGTCCCCGTAGGTGACGGTGACCTGGGCCTCCGGGGGATCGGCGGTGACCTCCACCTCCCTGGGGGTGCCGTCGTAGGTCTGCTTCAGGCTCTCCGGGTCAATGGTGACGGACACCACCGGATGGTCCGTGGAATGGACTGTGACTGTTCCCTCCGCCGGCTCATAGTTGCGGCTGTCGAAGGGGGTGAAGGTATAGACGCACTCCGTCTCCTCCTCCAGTGTGGCGCCGGGGTCCTGGAGTGTAAAGATGCCGGGTACGGTCTCTTTCGTAAAGGGGTTGATGTAGGCGGCTGCTATGGTGCTGGCAATCGTGGAGGCGGGCTGCCCCGTCTGGCCCTCCCCGGCGGTGGCTTCCACGGAGAGGGAGGGGACGGTGGGGACTACGGATACGGAGCCCACGGAGCTGCCGTCCTGGATCCGGTAGTTTCTGCTGCGGGAGACGGCCACCACGCTGTAGGTGCCGGCCTCCGCATCCGCCTGGATGGAGCCGCTGGTGAACTCGGCCTGCAGCTCCTCAAAGAGGCTGCAGCAGACCAGCCTGCCGCCGGTGCGGATCTTTATGTCGAAGTCGGCCTCCGTAAGCTCCAGCTCCTGGCCGTAGAACTTGGATACGCCGGGCTTCAGCTGGAGGAAGACGGGGAGGGTGAAGATGGCGTTTCTGACCTTTACGTCGGGGATCGGGTCGGGGATCTCATAGTTGCCGGCCTTCGGTCCGGTGAGCTCAATGCTGTCAGTCCGGAGCTCGATGCTGGCGGTCTTCTCCTGCCGGTGGTCCGTGCAGACCTGGCCGTCCTCATAGTTCGCTGTAAACAGGGAGGCGATGTTCTCCCCTGTGGTGTATGTCTTCACCCCGTCGGTGATGGAGACCTGACCGCTGTCCCCGGGGGCCAGGTAGCCAAGAGTGGCTGCGGAGACCGGGGCGGAGGTGTCCTCCTCGCTGGAGAAGGGGCGGGGCTGGAAACTGAAGGCAAACTGGATCTTTCTGGGCTGAATGGTGAGCACGGCGGCCGTCTCGGCGGCGCTGTAGAGGAATGCGCTGTCCACGGATGCCCGGACGTCATAGGTGCCGGCCTCCGAGGGCGGGTCCTGGGACCATTCCTCCGTGCCCTGGCGGGCGTACTTCACGGTGACGGGGGAGTGGCTCAGGGATTCAAAGGCCACCGCCTTCGGCTTTCCGCTGTATACAGGATTCAGGTCGGCGGAGGGGGAGACCTTCAGCTCGGGGTCCTTCCCCCCTGTGGTGCCGGGGCTGGAGATGGTGGTGGAGAGGAAGACCTGGCCTTTTACGGTCTCATAGCTGTCCTGGTCCCTGGGTGTAAACACGAAGGTATAGGACTGGCCGCTGTCAGCAGTGGTCTCCGGGTGCTCCCACTCCAGGCTGCCGGGGACCGTCTCCCCGGTGTGGGGGTTGCGGAAGGTCCCGGTGAGGGTGGACCGGGAGAGAGGCTCTCCGGTACTGATTTTGGAGGCGCTGACCTGCCCCTCCGGTCTGGCTCTGTTTACGGTGACGGTCAGGTCCGCCGGACCGGTGACAAGGTAGTTCCCCCGGGCGCCGGTCAGGCTCTGGGTGTAGGTGCGCACCGGTGCGGAGGCCGGGAAGCCGGCCTGACCTGGGGTGATCCCCAGCTCTTCCAGGCTGACGGAGCCGGCGGGCTGCCCAGCTGCGAAGAGACTGCAGAAGATCTGGGAGGGGCGCAGGGTCTCCCCGAACTCCTTGGTGAGGCGGAGGGAGTCCTGGTCCAGAGTCACTTCCCTGGCGCCCACGGTGATCTTCAGCCACACGTACCAGCCGATGCGGCTGTACTGGTTCATGAAGAGGAGGACGTCCGTGTACTCGCCGCCCTCCAGGTCCTCTTTGGGGGTGATGGTGACGGCCTTTTCGCTGTCCCTGGCGTCCAGGGAGATGACGGATTCTGAGAGCTTGAAGTGTTTCGTCTCGGCGGGGGCGGTGAGGTACACCTTCCCCTCGTTTGCACTGCGGTTCCTGCCCTCTGCGGGTTCGCTGACATTCTTGAAGGTCAGCTGCAGAGCGTGGCTGGAATCAGCGGTGCTGCCGTAGCTGACCGTGCCCAGGTCGAAGATCTGAGCCGGCAGTTCCCGGATGTTGCTGCCGGCCGTGCCGCCGTCACCGGGCTTCTCTTTCGCTTCTGAGTTTCTGTCTGCCCTGACCTCGTAGAGCCAGGGCCTGCGGTAGGACGCAAAGGGGTCCTCGTATCCTCCGGAGCGGGCGGCCAGTGCGGACACCGGCAGCATCGTCACCAGAAGACACAGGGACAGGATGAGTGCTGGGATTCGTTTCTGCATGTATAATCCTTTCTGCAGCGTCAGCACGCTGCGGGAGGGTTCACAGCCCCGTGCCGGCATGACCGGACAGGATCAGATTCTGCCGGTACAGCATGAGCAGAGCCGGGACGGGCTGCAAACTGGGCAACGCGAATACGCAGAGTTTAGCAGAAAGGAAGGGGGAAAGCAACAGACCGCAGAAGAAAGATGCAAATTTTAATCCGTATTTAGCCTGGACGCTGAGAAGTGATAATCAGGGCTTTGCAGCAGGGACAGCGGATCCTGGGGTTTGCAGGAGCCTGAAAATCAGGACTTTGGAAACATTTCCCGGTCTGCCGGCAGCAGCCCCTGCCGTTCCAGTCCGGGGGATCTGGAGAGAGGCGGAGACAGAAAAAGAGGGCGGAAGAAGACTCCGCCCTCCGGAATATCAGGAATTCACAATCAGCTCGGTGAGGCGCTCCATCAGGACCGCCACCTCCACCCGGGCGGCGGAGCCCAGGGGGTTGAGCACCCCGTCGGCGCCGTAGATCAGACCGGCGTCACAGGCCCAGGAGACGGCCTCTCTGGCATAGTCCGCAATGCTGCCGCTGTCCTGGAAGATGCTGAGGTCCCCCGAGGAGGCGGTGTCCAGTCCCAGGGACCGGGCGTAGCGGTACATCATTACGATCATGTCCTGGCGGGTGACCGGGTCGTCCACCCCGAAGGACCCGTCATCCTTGCCCAGGATGATGCCCCGGGCACTGGCCCAGCGGATGCCGTCGCAGTACCAGGCGCCCTCCTCCACATCCGTAAAGACCGCGGTGCTGTCCGTCTTCACCTCTCCCTCCAGGCGGTGGAGGACAGCGGCCAGCATGGACCGGTTCATCTCAGTAAAGGGGGAGAAGGTGTCCTCGGAGGTCCCGCTGAAGAGCCCCCGGGAGAAGACAAAGTCCACGGCCCCGTCGTACCAGCTGGAGGGGTCCACGTCGGTAAAATCAGCCTTCCGCTCTTCGGCCCGGACGGTGCAGCTGCCTTTCAGCAGGGCGGAGAGACCCTCCCCGTCTGCCACGGACTTGCGGACGGCGGTCTCGCTGCCGTCCGGGTTTACCAGGAACAGGGTGTTGCCGGAGGCGGAGGGTATGGATACCTTCAGACCGCCCTCTACGGTCTCCGCGGCTTCCCCGTCAGCCGCCGCCCCGATGGTCACCGTGCCGTCTTCGCTGGAGGAGGCAGAGAAGGTGACGCTGCTGAGGGCATCCTCCTTCAGCCCGGCCAGACCGGCTGGGGAGATCAGGATATCGGCGGCGGATGTCTCCACCCGGAGGAAGAGACCGGCCTCTGCGGCCGCGGCGGCGGAGACCGCAGGGATATGAACAAAGATGCTGTCTGCCGTCCCCTCCACTGCGGGGACGATGACAATGCTGCCGGCCCCGGTCTCCCGGGCCTCCTGGACGGCCTCGCCCATGGCGGCCTCCCGGACATAGGCCTCCGCTGTTCCGTTCAGGTCCGCCTCCGCGGCGGGGGTCAGGACGGGGGAGGGGACAGAACCCGCCGGAGGACCGTCTGCCCCGGAGGGATCTCCCGGCAGGTCCTCTCTGGATACGGCGGGGGATGCGGTGCCTTTTACTGCGCTGTAGTTGCTGCTGTCCGGGGTGAAGGTCCAGCCGTACGCCGTGCCGGCGGCTGCCGTGACGCTTCCGTCATCCCAGGCCAGGGTGCCTCGCAGTACTGCGCCCCGGAGATCTCCGAAGGTGCCGGTCAGCTTCGATGTTCCCAGTTTCTCCCCCTCGGCGATGGCCGCGGCGGCCACTTCCTTCTTCACCTGGGGGGCAGCGGGCTCAATGATCATGTCCGCCGCGGCGGCAGCGGTGCTGTACCCCACCGCCTGGGCCGTTATATTGACCGTGTAGGTGCCGGCATCGACCGGGGGGTCTTTCCTGTTGTCGTAGGTGACGGTCACTGCGGCATCCGCCGGGATGGCGGTGACCTTGACTGTCCTGGGGGTGCCGCTGTAGACCTGCCTGAGGCTGCCCTGGTCTACGGTGACAGATACAACCGGCTGCTCCCGGATCTCCTCTCTCCCGCCGGACGCCAGTACAGGGGTCTGCACCAGCATCAGAAGGAGACACAGGGAGAGCAGGGAAGCAGGGACTCGTTTCCTCATATGTGAGCCTTCCCTTTCTGCAGCGCAGGGCGCTGCCGGAGGTTTGCAGTTTGTTAAGTCAGAAATCCGGATTCTGCAGGCGCTCAGCCCGCAAAAAAGTCCGGAAAAGTTAAAAACAGCGGGTGCTGCATGTGCATCAAGTTTAGCAGAAGCGGCCGCAGAAAGCAACGGAGGGGAAGGGAATTTCTGACATTCCGGCATGGTGACGCCCTGGCCGGCGGGGGAGCCGGGGAGATAAAGAAATCCGGACACATCATCCAATGGATAACGTGTCCGGACTTGGTCCGAGTGCTGAGATTCGAACTCAGGGCCTCTTGAACCCCATTCAAGCGCGATACCAAAACTTCGCCACACCCGGCTGCTGTCAGGGGGCTTTCCCGCTGACTTCGTCATGATACCATGAGGGGGCTGAAAAAGCAAGGGGGGAATTTATGGCATATTACACAATCTGGGGTCTCATTTTGAGGACCGGTTTGGTGAACCTGACGAAAACCGGCTCCCGGGAACCCGGGTCAGGAGGGCTCTCCCGAGCTGCGCTGCTGCACCTCTGCCCAGGACCAGTATGTGGCGGCGGCCGGAGGGGTGAGGGACTCGTCCCACTGGTGGTCGTTCTGCTTCAGGAAGTCCGTGGTGACGTTGAAGTACTTGTGGTGCAGGGTGTCCGGGACCGTGCCGGGTGCCACCGGGTCGTCCCAGGTGCAGTCCACGCAGTACCACTCCCCGTCCAGGAACACCATGTTCCAGGCGTGGTCCTCGGTTCCGCTGCTGGAGAAGCCGTTTACTGAGATGCACTGGATGCCGGCCAGGTCCATGAAGAGCTGGAAGGTGGAGGTGTAGCCGAGGCAGATGCCCTTCCCGTTAATCAGGAAGCCAATGGGGGTGTCGCTGCCCGGGGTCATCTCGTCTGTGGATTCGTGGCTCAGGTGCACGGGGTCGTACTCCGCGTGGGCGATCATCCAGTCGTGGATAACCAGCTCCTTCTCATAGGGGGTCATCTCCGGCGTCAGGGTGGCGAGGACAGACTGGCAGGTCTGGAGAACGGCCAGGTTGCCGGGGGTGAGGGCGGATGTGTCGCCTGTCTGGAAGGCGGCCTTCACCGCCTCCGGGTCATAGACGTCTTCCGCCGGGTCTGTCTCCTCCGGAGGAGGTGTTTCCGGAGTCTGGGAGGTGTCCGGCGCCGGCGTGCTGCTGTCCGGGGTTTCCGGGGCGGCGGAGGAGGAAGCGCCGGAACTGTCAGGGGGCGCAGAGCTGGCGGGAGGTTCCGGGTTCACCGGGGCCGACGGAACTGCGGGCGTGGGTGTGGGGACCGGACCGGGTTCAACCGGTGCGCTGGGAGGCGGAGGGGTAAATCCCGGTATGGAGGTGGAGCCGGAGGCACTGGCAGAGGTGTCAGGGGCGGAGGCGTCCGGACCGTTGCCCGGGCCGGATTCTGATCCGGCCGGTTCCGAGCTGTCATCTTCCGATGTGTCCGAGCTGCCGCTGGAACTGGAGCTGCTGCCGTCCGGCTCCGGGTTTTCTGCCACGATCAGAAAGTCATCCAGGCTGACGTCCGGAAGACCGGTGTCAAAGCAGTCCAGGAAGGCCTGCTTTGCGGCTTCCGCATCGGGGAGGATGAAGAGGGCGGCATAGCAGCCGCTGGAGGCGGCCGTCCCCTCCTTCGTCTGGGCCTCCTCATCCGGGGCATAGCCGGCGAAGTCCCCGGCCCTGCGCTCCAGATAGGCCAGGAGGAGTTCCTCCGCCTCGGAAGCGGAGCTTCTGTCCTCAAACTGGAGAACAGCGGCCTCGTCCGCCTGTACCCCGCCGGCCAGGCAGATGACCCCGTCGGATATGAGGGAGGAGTCCAGACCGTAGTATTCCTTCAGACTGGTCTCGTAGATGTCGTCCCCCGGATAGATGCCGTGGAGGTCCGGGAGGTCGGACTGGGAGGAGAGGGCGGCTGCAGCCAGATCTCTGACTGCAAATTCTGCCCCGCCGGAGGAAGCGGAGTTTCCGCAGGCGGTGAGCAGGAGAGAGAGTACAATGAGAAGAGCGAAGAGTCGTCTCATGGGAACAGCTCCTTAGGGAGGCGGCGGACGGCGCAGGTCCGCCGCGGGATGAGCACCATTGTACCACAGAAAGAGGGCAGAGGGGCAGAAAATCGGCGGGAAAGTTTGAAAATGCCGGCCCCGGGACAGCAGAATCCCCCTGCCGGCACCGGCAGGGGGTCTTCAGATGGGGATCGAATGAGCGGGGGACGGGCATATTAAGAGGGAGGAGGACAGACGGATCCCGGTCTCAGGAGCCGGCGGGCCCGCCGGTCTGACCGGCAGAACTGCCGCCGGGGGGTGCCTTCACGGTTTCGACTGCCTCGAACAGTTTATCCAGACCGTCCAGCAGCTGATCGACCGATTCCTCAGTCAGGATCCCGGGGACTGCCACTGCGGCATCGGCTGCCTTGCGCAGTACCTCCAGGCTTTCCTCCACCCGATCGGCCGATTCCTCAGTCAGGATCAAAGCATCCTCAGCTTTGACCTCCCTGCCTTCGATCAGGGCTTCGTTCGTTGCCCGCAGTCTGTGCAGAAGTTCCATGCCGGCTTCCAGCTTGTACGACAGGACCCACCGCTTGCTCTCCAGGATCTGTTCTTCACGCAGAAAACTGGCAGTACTGGAGGAATCCCCCGGGACCGCGGCGGCAGCCGCCGCCCCAAAGTCCATGTGCTCTGTGCCGCCTGACACCGGAGCTTTGGGAGGACTGTCCGCTGCATGCCCGGCAGCTTTGCCGGCTGCATCCGGCTTCTCCTTTTTTCCGGCTGCAGGACGTTCTCCGCCCTTCTTGCGGGTTTTCCGCCTGGCGGGTCTCTTCTCTGCTTTGCCTGATTCTACGGCGATCCGGTATTCCTGCTGCCACTGCTTAAGGGTCTCCATGCTTACGCCTGTCAGCGATGCGATTTTTTCTGCACAGCGGGGACTGACGATTGTGCTGAAACCTCCAAGAACCCTGCGGCGGCCTGCTTCATCATCCGCAAGAATCGTGCCGACGCGCTCAACAAACATCTGGAGTGCTTCATCATCTACTTCTGTGTATGACTGATCATCAAAGTCATCAATTTCTTCATCGCCTGGTACAGACTCTTCATGCATGGAGCATACCCCCAGGAAGCGGCGGGCGGCACAGACCCGCCGCAGGATGAACACCATTGTACCACAGAAAGAGACAGCGGGGGCAGAAAATCGTCGTGAAAGTTTGAAAATGCAGACCGCATGTCAAAGCCGCCGCTGGCGGGACAGGAAAAGGGCGCCGGACCGGGACGGGACCCGGGCAGCGCCCTCTGGATGCTCTGAAACTGTGCGGGGAACCGGTGTCAGGAGCCGGATTCGAAAGCCTCCAGGGCCTTCGCGTCCTCCTCCCGGCGCTCCTGGATGGCCTCCTTGAGGATCATGTCCTTGACCTTCATGAGGCGGATGGTGTTGGCGCGCTCGTTCTCGTCCAGCTTCATGGTGATGTACTTGATGTTGGCCTCCATCTCCGGAATCTTTACATACTCCAGAGCGTTGACGCGGCGGCGGGTCTTCTCGATCTCCTCGGCCAGCAGCTGGGAGGTCTTCTCCACCTCGGCCAGGCGGAGCATGTCCTTGAATACCTGGGACATGGCGTCCACTGCGTCGTCCAGCTCGCCGCTGGTCTGGGCAAAGCCGTAGGGGTAGATCTCGCCGCCGGCGGTGCCGGTGGTCTGGAACTGGTAGCGGGGCACATCCACGGACATGATGTTCTCGAAGGTCATGGAGAGCTCCACGCTCTGCTTGGGGCAGAGGAGGGACTGTTCCAGCATCTCCGGGGACATGAGGGCGGCAGCCACGGTGAAGGAGCCGTGGGCCTTCATGAGGCCCTCCTCCACGCGCTTTCTCAGGGCGCGGTTCTCCCGGACCACATCCATGAACTGCTTCATCAGCTCATCCCGCTTGTCCTTCAGGAGCTTGTGGCCCCGCTGAGCGGTGCGCAGCCGGCCCTTGAGCCGGGTCAGCTCCATCCGGGTGGGGTTTATCGTTGTGGAAGGCACTCAGATCCCTCCTTACGCCTGCTGCTTCTGTTCGGGCATGTACTTGTCGATGAGTTCGGGCTTGATGCGCTTCAGCTCGGAACGGGGCAGAATGGAGAGCAGTTCCCAGCCCAGGTCCAGGGTCTCGAAGATGGAGCGGTTCTCATCGGTGCCCTGGGAGACGTAGCGGCGCTCAAACTCGTCTGCGAATTTGGCGTACAGCAGGTCGGTGGGGCTGAGGGCGGCCTCGCCCAGGATGGACATGAGCTCCTTGTTCTCCTTGCCGGTTGCATAGGCGGCGAAGAGCTGGTTCATGGTGCCGGCGTGGTCCTCCCGGGTCTTGCCCTCGCCGGTGCCCTTGTCCTTCAGACGGGACAGGGAGGGGAGGACGTCCACAGGGGGATTGACGCCCCGGCGGTACAGCTCCCGGGACAGGATGATCTGGCCCTCGGTGATGTAGCCGGTCAGGTCGGGGATGGGGTGGGTCTTGTCGTCTTCCGGCATGGTGAGGATGGGGATCATGGTGATGGATCCCGGCTTGCCCACCTGCC
>CAYYHY010000037.1:0-12739 GCA_964471855.1 uncultured Oscillospiraceae bacterium
CTCAGTTGGTAGAGCAGGGGACTGAAAATCCCCGTGTCGTTGGTTCGATTCCGACCGGAGGCACCAGACCTCTCCTTAATAAGAGAGGTCCTGTGCGAGTGTAGCTCATCTGGTAGAGCGCCACCTTGCCAAGGTGGAGGTAGCGAGTTCGAGCCTCGTCACTCGCTCCAGGCGTGAAGCTCCGCGCGAGCGGAGCTTCACGCACATATACAGTTCGGTGCCATAGCCAAGCGGTAAGGCAGAGCTCTGCAAAAGCTCCACCCCCAGTTCGATTCTGGGTGGCACCTCCAGAAAGACTGCCGTGCAGAAATGTACGGCAGTTTTTTTGCCCTTCGCGCCCCCTGCAGCTGCATGGATTCTTTCCGGGCGGTCAGGAGTCCGGATACCGGGATTCCGGCCCTGGGATGCTTCGGGAATGCGGCAGAGCCGGGGAGCCGCCTTGACAGTTTTTTTCGGGCTGTGGTAATATACCGGCACTCGAGACTTGACAATGAAACGTGAGGGTTCGGCATGGCACGGAAGAAGAGCTACAGCGACGAAACCATAACTGCGCTGAAGGGTGCGGCCCGGGTGCGGGAGCGCCCCGGCGTAATTTTCGGCTCTGACGGCCTGGAGGGCTGCGAGCACGCCGTATTTGAGATCATGTCCAACTCCATCGACGAGGCCCGGGAGGGTCACGGCAGCCTGATTGTGGTCACCCGCTTTGAGGACGGCTCCATTCAGGTGGAGGACCAGGGGCGGGGATGCCCCGTGGACTGGAACGAGAAGGAGCAGAAGTACAACTGGGAGCTGGTGTTCTGCGAGCTCTACGCCGGGGGCAAGTACGACAACCGGGGCGGGAACGCCTACGAGTACTCCCTGGGCCTCAACGGCCTGGGGGCCTGCGCCACCCAGTACGCCAGCGAGTACATGGACGTCACCGTCTGGCGGGACGGGTACAGATTCTCCCTCCACTTCGAGCAGGGGGAGATCGTGGGAAAGATGAAGAAGCAGAAGACGGACCGGGGGAGCCAGACCGGCACCACCATCCGCTGGAAGCCGGACCTGAAGGTGTTTACGGACATCAGCATCCCTCCGGAGTACTTCCTGGATGTGATGAAGCGCCAGGCCGTGGTCAACGCCGGGGTGGTGTTCCGCTTCCGCTGCCAGAAGGGGGAGGAATTCGAGACCACGGAGTTCTGCTACGAGCACGGCATCTCGGACTACGTGGCGGAGCTGGCCGGGGAGGACCCCCTCACCTCCCCCGTCTTCTGGAGCACCGAGCGCAGCGGCCGGGACCGGGAGGACAAGGAGGAGTACCGGGTCCGGATCTCCGTCTCCTTCTGCTTCTCCAACCGGGTGCAGGTGATCGAGCACTACCACAACTCCTCCTGGCTGGAGCACGGGGGCTCCCCGGAGAAGGCGGTGCGCACCGCCTTTGTCTCCGCCGTGGACGCCTGGCTGAAGGGGCAGAACAAGTACAACAAGGGGGAGAGCCGGATCACCTTCCAGGACATCCAGGACTGCCTGGTGCTGGTGTCCAGCAACTTCTCCACCCGCACCTCCTATGAGAACCAGACCAAGAAGGCCATCAGCAACCGCTTCATTCAGGACGCCATGACGGAGTTCCTCCGCTCCCAGCTGGAGGTCTACTTCATCGAGAACCCCATGGATGCATCCCGCATCGGGGAGCAGGTGCTCATCAACAAGCGCTCCCGGGAGAACGCGGAGAAGGCCCGCCTGAACCTGAAGAAGAAGCTCACCGGCGGCATGGACATGTCCAGCCGGGTGGCCAAGTTCGTCCCCTGCCGCACCCGGGACGTGAACCGCAGCGAGCTGTACATCGTGGAGGGGGACTCCGCCCTGGGCAGCGTCAAGCAGGCCAGGGACGCGGAGTTCCAGGCGGTGATCCCCATCCGGGGCAAGATCCTCAACTGCCTGAAGGCGGACTACCACCGGATTTTCAAGAGCGAGATCATCACCGATCTGCTGCGGGTGCTGGGATGCGGGGTGGAGGTGAAGGACAGCCGGGCCAAGGACCTGACGGACTTCAGCCTGGATGCCCTGCGCTGGAACAAGGTGGTCATCTGCACGGATGCGGACGTGGACGGCTACCAGATCCGCACCCTGGTCCTCACCATGCTCTACCGCCTCACGCCCACCCTCATCCAGAAGGGCTTCGTGTATATTGCGGAGTCCCCCCTCTACGAGATCACCTGCCGGGAGAAGACCTGGTTTGCCTACACGGACAGGGAGAAGAACGATATCGTGGCCGGTCTGACCGGGAAGTACGAGGTGCAGCGCTCCAAGGGCCTGGGGGAGAACGAGCCGGAGATGATGTGGCTGACCACCATGAATCCGGAGACCCGCCGGCTCATCAAGGTGATGCCGGAGGACGCGGAGCGCACCGCGCAGGTCTTTGACCTGCTGCTGGGGGACAACCTCAGCGGGCGCAAGGACCACATCGCGGAGAACGGATACAGGTACCTGGATCAGCTGGATGTGTCCTGACGGACGGGACAGATCCTTTGACGAAGGAGGCCTTTCATGGCAAAGAAGAAGAACAGGGAGGCAGCGGGGGTATCCCGCCAGGTCAACCCCAACGTGATGGGCCTGCGGGCCGAGGTGCTGGAGCAGCCCATTACGGAGACGCTGGAGACCAATTTCATGCCCTATGCCATGTCGGTCATTGTCTCCCGGGCCATCCCGGAGATCGACGGCTTCAAGCCCTCCCACCGCAAGCTGCTGTACACCATGTACCAGATGAAGCTGCTGGGGGGTCCCCGGACCAAGAGCGCCAACGTGGTGGGGCAGACCATGAAGCTGAACCCCCACGGGGACGCAGCCATCTACGACACCATGGTGCGGCTCTCCCGGGGGTACGGGGCCCTGCTCCACCCCCTGGTGGACTCCAAGGGCAACTTCGGCAAGGTGTACTCCCGGGACATGGCCTGGGCGGCCAGCCGCTACACGGAGGTGCGCCTGGACAGCATCTGCGAGGAGCTGTTCCGGGACATCGACCAGGACACCGTGGACTTTGTGGACAACTACGACGGGAAGATGAAGGAGCCGGTGCTGCTCCCCACCACCTTCCCCAACGTGCTGGTGGCCGCCAACCTGGGCATCGCCGTGGGCATGGCCTCCAATCTCTGCGGGTTCAACCTGGGGGAGGTCTGCGACACCGCCATTGCCCTGATCCGGAACCCGGACCACGACATCATGAGCACCCTGAAGGCCCCCGACCTGCCCACGGGGGGCGTCCTGATCTACGACCAGAAGGGTCTGGAGGAGATCTACGAAACGGGCCGGGGCTCCTTCGAGGTCCGGGCCCGCTGGCGCTATGTTAAGCAGGAGAACCTCATCGAGGTCTATGAGATCCCATACTCCACCACCGTGGAGGCCATCCTGGAGAAGGTGACCGCCCTTTGCAGGGCGGGAAAGCTGCGGGAGATCTCCGACATCCGGGACGAGACCGACCTGTCCGGCCTCAAGCTGGCCATCGACCTGAAGCGGGGCACCGACCCGGACCGGCTCATGGCGAAGCTGTTCCGGTCCACCCCCCTGCAGGACAGCCAGTCCTGCAACTTCAACATCCTCATTGAGGGGATGCCCCGGGTGATGGGGGTGCGGGAGATCCTGACGGAGTGGACCGCCTGGCGCTCCGAGGGGGTCCGGCGGCGCACGTATTTCAGCATGACGAAGAAGAAGGAGAAGCTCCACCTGCTGGAGGGACTGGAGAAGATCCTTCTGGACATGGACCGGGCCATCGAGATCATCCGCAATACCGAGGAGGAGGCCGAGGTGGTCCCCAACCTGATGATCAACTTCGGCATCGACGAGGAGCAGGCGGCCTACGTGGCGGACATCCGGCTGCGGAACATCAACAGGGAGTATATCCTGAAGCGCACCCGGGAGACGGGGGAGCTGAAGAAGGAGATCGAGGACCTGGAGGATGTGGTGAACTCCCCCGCGCGGATCCGGGAGATCATCGTATCGGAGCTGGAGAACGTCAAGAAGAAGTACGCCGTGCCCCGCAGGACCGGCATCCTCTACGAGCATGAGCGGGCGGACGAGCCGGACGGGGAGGAGGAGATCCCCGTCACCCCCGTGCACGTGTTTGTCTCCCGGGAGGGCTATCTGAAGAAGATCACCCCCCAGTCCCTGCGCATGTCCGGGGAGCAGAAGTACAAGGAAGGGGACGGACCGGCGGAGCACTGGGAGACGGACACCAGCGCCGAGATTCTGGTCTTTACTGACAAGTGCCAGTGCTGGCGGGCCAAGGTGTCCGACTTCGACGACACCAAGGCCAGCGCCCTGGGGGACTACCTGCCTTCCAGGCTGGGGATGGACCAGGACGAGAAAGTGATGAAGGTGTTCCTGACCAGGGACTACTCCGAGCACCTGGTGGTCTGCTTTGAGAACGGAAAAGCGGTCCGCATTGAAATGAGCGCCTATAAAGCGGGCAGAAGGAAGATGGCCGGAGGCATCAGTTCCAAATCCCCGGCAGCCGGCATGTTCCAGATCACGGAGGATACGGAGATCATGCTCTACGCCAGCGACGGCCGGGGTCTGATCTTCAGCACCTCCTGCCTGACCCCCACGTCCAGCAGGACGGTCATGGGGACATCCGTCTTCACCACAGGAAAGGCCAGGAAGGTGGAGAGCGCCTGCCTCCTCTCCGATACGGAGATTGAAAAGCCCGCCCGCTACAGGACCGCCGTTCTCCCCTCCACCGGGAGGCCTCTGCGGCCGGAGGACATGGAAGAAAAACAGATGAGTCTGCTGTGAGGTGACCGATGACAAAACTTCTCTCTCTCCGGACCCTGAAATCCGGAGTCTGGATCCTGCTGGCCTCGGCTGTGTACTGCCTGGGCTTCAACTGGGCCTTCGCCCCCAACGAGATCGGATTCGGCGGCCTGACGGGCATCGCCCAGGTGGTGCATGCCGCAGTGCCCGCCCTGCGGGTGGGGGCGGTGACCCTTGTCCTCAATATCCCCCTCTTTCTGCTGGGATGGCGGTTTCTGGGGGGAAAGGTCCTCCTCTCCTCCCTCTTCTCCATGTTCCTGACCTCCGCAGGTCTGGACCTGGTGAGCAGCATCTGGGTCTTCCAGCCCATGGAGGACACCCTGCTGGCCGCCATTTTCGGAGGCGCCGTCACGGGCTTTGCCCTGGGGGTCATCTTTCTCCAGGGCTCCACCACCGGGGGCACAGACCTGGCCGCCCGGCTGGTGAAGCTGAAGGTGCCCTGGCTGCCCCTGGGCAAGGTGCTGCTGATGCTGGATGTAGCCGTGGTGCTGGCGGCGGCCGCCGCATTCCGGAACCTCGACTCCGCCATGTACGGCATCATCGCCCTGGGGGTCTCATCCTGGGCCACCGACCTGGTGCTCTACGGCATGGACAAGGCCAAGGTGGCCTACATCATCTCCAGCAGGCCGGAGGAGATTCTGGACATATTGGTCCGGGACCTGGGCCGGGGGGTCACCGTGCTCCACGGCCAGGGGGGCTGGAGCGGAGAGGAGAAGAAGGTGCTGATGTGCGCCTTCCGCCAGAGGATGATCATGGACATCAAGCGGGCGGTCAAGGAGACCGATCCGGACGCGTTCCTCATCGTCTGCGACGCCCGGGAGATCCTGGGCGACGGGTTCCGGCGCTATTCCCGCACGGAAATCTGAGGTTCCGGCAGCAGGGAAGAAGAGGACCGGACCGGAACGCGCTGTTATAAGGCATGAATGATCTCTGCGGAGACGGAAGAACAGAGCCGGAGGGAAAGGGGGAAGGGCCTGTGCAGAAGAAGATGCTTGCGCTGCTGCTTTGCGGATGCCTGCTGCTCAGCGGCTGCCAGGCCCTGCTCAACCGGGAGTATGCGGACATCAGCGACCACGACGCGGCCCCCACGGCGGAGGACGACCCCTCCGTGCTCCGGGCTGACAGCTATCAGGAGCTGGTCAACGCCCTCATGTACCTTGTGACCGGGGCCTCCGTGACGGGGACCATCCGGCTCTATGTCCAGGGAGACGAGGCGGAGTCCTTTCTGGAGGACGCCTGCCTGGAGGTGGTCCAGG
This sequence comes from uncultured Oscillospiraceae bacterium, assembly GCA_964471855.1. GTDB lineage: Bacteria > Bacillota > Clostridia > Oscillospirales > Oscillospiraceae > Lawsonibacter. The sequence continues at coordinate 6,042 of CAYYHY010000037.1, forward strand.
AGGACCCCCTGGGGGCCTACGCCGTGGAGTACATTAAATATGAGGTGACCTCCCTTGTGACCTACCACGAGGTGGAGGTGCAGATCACCTACCGCCGCTCCCGGGAACAGATCGCCTCCATCGCCTCGGCCACCGGCGCCTCGGCCATCCGCAGCGAGCTGGAGCAGGCCCTGGCCGAAGGGGCGAAGGAACTGGTTCTGCGCATCAGCTACTTTGACCGGGACGAGGCATACATCCGCCGCCTGTTTCTGGAGGCCTGGCGGGCCGGGCCGGAGACGGCCGCGGACCTGCCGGACATCTCCGTCTCCATCTATCCGGACAGCGGCACCCAGCGGATTGTGGAGGTGCTTCTGGACTGGCATCTGGAGGACGAGATTCTGCAGCAGCGGCAGGAGCAGCTGGGGGAGACGGTCGCCGCCATGGCGGGGGAACTGGAGGAGGACGGAGGGGACACAGTCCTCCAGGCAGCTTTCTCGGTCCTCCGCAGAGGGGGATTCCGGGAGGACGGAGGCTCCACCACCTGGGACGCCCTGGAGGGTGGCGGAGCGGACAGCCTCGGCCTGGCCATGGCCATGTCGGCCCTCTGCGGGGAGCTGGACATCGACTGCCGCATTGTGGACGGGCAGACTGCCGGCCAGACCCGCTGCTGGAACCTGGTGCAGACGGACCAGGGCTGGCGGCACCTGGATCTCTGCGCCCTGGAAGTGCCGGAGGAACCCTCCGGAGGGGACGGGAGCACCGGCACGGAATCGGAACCCGGCCGGGAGGGTCCGGAACACCAGACGCCGGAGGAGCCCGGTCCGTACTTCCGCACTGACCGGCAGATGGCAGAGGCCGGCTACCAGTGGGATGCCGGAAACCTGCCGGAGAGCAGGTCAGAAGAAGAGGAGCAGCAGCAGACGGAGAACCCCGGGACGGAACCCGCAGGACCGGAGGAGGAGGTGCAACCGTGAACATGGAGCGCTGGCAGGCGCTGGAGACCCAGTGCAGGAACTGCCGCAGATGCCCCCTGGCAGCCACCAGAACCAATGTGGTCTTCGGCACGGGCCCCCTGGATGCGGAAGTGATGTGCATCGGAGAGGGACCCGGAGAGAACGAGGACCTGAAAGGTCTCCCCTTTGTGGGCAGGGGCGGACAGCTGCTGGACGACATGCTGGAGGTCATCGACCTGTACCGGGACCGGAATGTCTATATTGCCAACATCGTCAAGTGCCGGCCGCCGGGAAACCGGGACCCCCTTCCGGAGGAGCAGGAGGCCTGCATCGGCTGGCTGCGGCAGCAGTTTGCGCTCATCCGGCCGAAGGTCATCATCTGCCTGGGACGGATCGCAGCCACGCGCCTGATCCGGCCGGACTTCAAGGTGACCCGGGAGCACGGGACCTGGGTGAAGAAGGCGGGGGTGTACATGACCGCTGTCTACCACCCGGCGGGGATCCTCCGCAACCAGACCTGGCTGCCGGAGACCTTCCAGGACCTGCTGGGCATACGGCAGAAAATCCGGGAGGTCTGCACCAGCAGAACCTACCCGGACCTGTGAGCAGGAAGAAGGACGGAGGCAGAAGCTTCCGTCCTTTTTTCACTGTATTTTCAGTCTGCGGAATTCAGCTGCAGGCGAGGATGGAGAAGTCCAGGCACTCCCTGGACAGCTGGAACATCAGCTTCTTCATGCGGGTCCGGCTCAGGTCCCCCAGGATGAGCAGCTCGAAGGTGACAGTCCCCTTCTCTGTGTTGTCCTCAATGAGCTCCATCCGGTCCATGTTGTAGCCGTAGTCCCCGATCATGCTGAGGATGGAGGACATGGAGTTGGGGCGGTTCTCCCGGGTCAGGCGCACCCGCACCCGGGTGCTGTTCTCCCGGATCTCCAGGCCGGCGGCCAGGGGCGCAAAGGGGTCCGGCAGGGCGTCGTACATGAGACCGTACTCATACATGCGGCTGGTCTCCATGATCTTCCGGACCACAGCCAGGTACTCCGCCCGCCTCTGTTCCGGCACACCCTCCCCCAGGCGGCGGAGAATCTCCTCCTCCCGGTCGGGGCGGTAGATGGAGGTGTCGCCGGAGGCCAGCTTGGCGTCCACCACCTTCTCGGCGCAGTCCATGCGCTCCATGAGCAGGGAGCGGATCCGGGGGTCGATGGCGTCGATCTGCTTCCGCACTTCTGCCAGTGTCATGGGTATCCCCCTTTCAAAAATCCGTCCGGGTGCAGCACAGTCCGGACAGGTCCTATCTTAGCACAGAGGGAAGGGGCTGGCAATTGGAGATGTGTTTCCCTCGCAGACTTTCTGTCCCTGACTGGAGGACGGGCGGAAACGGGGGCAGCCCAGCAGGAGCGGAAGAAGGTCAGGGGGAAAGCCGGGGAAACAGCGGTAGAATATGGCTATATCCGCTATATTTTTTCCCTTAAGATGCAGAATCTGCATGCAGCGGAAAAATTCGTTGACAGGAGGGGTAAGCAATGATATATTCCAACTGCCTGCTGCAATGTCTGATGCCGCACCGGTGGCGCTGCCGCCCTGTCTGCGCCGCAGAGACACTGCAGTACCTTATTTTTGGTTTTGAAATGGGGGAGGATAAATGTCCAAGGAGCTGATCCGCCTGGCAGACTGCACCATGCAGTTCGACGACGAGGTCGTACTTGACAGAATCAATCTGAATATCCAGGACAAGGAGTTCCTCACCCTGCTGGGTCCCAGCGGGTGCGGGAAATCCACAACACTGAGAATCATCGGCGGATTTCAAATGCCAACAGCCGGTGACGTCTTTTTTGACGGCGTGCGAATCAACGATGTCCCTCCCTACAGGCGGGCCATCAACACCGTGTTTCAGAAGTACGCCCTGTTCCCGCACATGAACGTGTTTGAAAACGTCGCCTTCGGTCTCCGCATTCCCAGGACCGATGAGAAAGGGAACAAGGTGCGTCTCCCCGAGAAGGAGATCCGCGACCGGGTCGAAGAGATGCTGGAAGTGGTGAACCTGCGGGGCTTTGAGCAGCGCCACACCACGTCCCTGTCCGGCGGCCAGCAGCAGCGGGTTGCCATCGCCCGGGCGCTGGTCAACCGGCCCAAGGTCCTCCTTCTGGACGAGCCGCTTGGCGCACTGGATCTGAAACTCCGCAAGGATATGCAGAATGAGCTGAAGCGTATCCAGAAGGCGATGGAGATCACCTTCGTATACGTGACACACGACCAGGAGGAAGCTCTTGCCATGTCCGACACCATCGTAGTCATGGACAAGGGCTGCATCCAGCAGATCGGCACTCCCGAGGGCATCTACAACGAACCCAACAACGCCTTTGTGGCGGATTTCATCGGAGAATCCAACATCATCGACGGCATCATGCGGGCAGACGGAGTGGTTGAGATCTTCAGCCGCCGCTTCCAGTGCCTGGACGGGGGCTTCGCACCCGACGAGCCCGTGGATGTGGTCATCCGTCCCGAGGACGTGGACATCGTACCCGTGGAGCAGGGCCAGCTCAGGGGCACGGTCACCAGCGTTACCTTCAAGGGGATGCAGTATGACATCATCGTGGACTTCTACGGCTTCAAGTGGCTGATCCAGACCACGGACCTCTGCCCCGTGGGCACCAGCATCGGCATCAAGATCGACCCCGACGGCTTTCATGTCATGAAGAAGAGCAAGTACTCCGGCATGTTCGGTGACTACTCCTCCTACTCGGAGGAGTATGATGAGATCAACGCCGTGCAGGAGGGTCTGAAGGATGAAAAATAAGCTCTCCTGGCTCGCCGTGCCCTATGTCATATGGATGGCTGTCATGGTGGTGATTCCCATCCTGATCATGGCCGTCTACTCCGTCACTACCGCTGACGGCACTCTCACCACAGAGAACTTTGCGGGCATGGGCACCTACGCAGGCGTGTTCATCCGCTCCTTCTGGCTGGCCACCGTCGCCACTGTCATCTGTCTGCTCATCGGCTACCCGGTGTCCTACATGATGGCGAAGGAGGGTCCGAGATTTCAGAAAGTGGCCATGGCCCTCATCATGCTCCCCATGTGGATGAACTTCCTGCTCCGGACCTACTCCTGGATGTCCATCCTGGAGAACAACGGTCTGCTGAACCAGCTGTTCCGCAGCATCGGGCTCATCAGCCTCTACAACCGGGTGACCGGATCCAATATTGAGTACTTCACCATGCTCCGTACCCCCGGGGCCGTGGTGCTGGGCATGGTATACAACTACCTGCCCTTCATGATCCTCCCCATCTACAGCGTCATTCTGAAGCTGGACAGATCCCTGCTGGAGGCGGCCCAGGACCTGGGCGCCAGCGGTCCGGTGGTGTTCCGCAGAGTGATTCTTCCCCTGTCCCTGCCCGGAGTCCTCTCCGGCGTCACCATGGTTTTCGTTCCCTCTGTATCCACCTTTGCCATCTCCCGACTGCTGGGCGGCGGCAAGCAGATGATGCTGGGCGATCTGATTGAGAACCAGTTCCTGGGCGGCGCCTACAATCCCCATCTGGGTGCAGCCATCTCCATGGTCATGATGGTTATCGTCGTGGTCTGCATGGTGGTCATGAACCACTTCGGAGACGGCGAGGAACAGGCGGTGATGCTGTGAAAAAGGACAGACGTCTGGGGGGCCGGTTCCTTATCGGGCTGGTATTCCTGTTCCTCTATCTCCCCATTCTGCTGCTGATCATCTTCTCCTTCAACGCCGGAGACAGCAGCGCCGTGTGGCAGGGATTCTCCCTCCACTGGTACCGGGAACTGATGGACAACCGCCTCATTGTGGAGGCCGTCGCCACCACCCTGCTGGTCTCCCTCCTGGCAACCGTCATCTCCACTGCAGCCGGCACCTTCGCAGCCATCGGGCTCTACTCCCTGGGGCGCAGAAAGCGGGAAGTGCTCCTGACTGTAAACAACATCCCCATGATGAACGCCGATATCGTCACCGGCGTCTCCATGTGCCTGTTCTTTGTGGCCTTCTTCAACGGCTGGGGCGCGTTTGCCAGGATGGTCAATGCAGCGCAGAGCTTCATCGTCCTGCCGGAGCGGCTGACCCTGGGCATGGGCACGCTGCTTCTGGCCCATATCGCATTTGACATTCCCTATGTCATATTAAATGTAGGTCCCCGGCTGCGGCAGATGGACAGGAACCTGGTGGATGCAGCCATGGACCTGGGCTGCACCTGGATGCAGGCCTTCTGGAAGGTGATCCTTCCGGAGATCAAGCCAGGCATCGTGTCCGGCGCTCTGATCGCCTTCACCATGAGCGTGGACGATTTCGTCATCTCCTACTTCACAGCCGGATCCTCCACCCAGACCCTGGCCATGGCCATCTACGGCATGACCAAGAAGCGGGTCACGCCGGTGGTCAATGCGGTCTCCACGCTCCTGTTCCTCGCCGTCCTGGTGGTGCTGGTTATCTACAACATCCGGGAGGCGAAGATGGAGAGGCAGCGGGAGCTCATTGCAAGGGGCCAGCCGGTGCGCCAGTCGAAGACCGCCGAAAAGATCAGCGCAGCCATGTCCACGAAACGGGGCAGGATGTTCAGACGCGTCGCCGCCGTGGCCGCTGCTGCAGTCTTCCTGATAACAGTGATTTCCCTGACCGCATTCACCACATCCCGGCCGGTGGTCAATGTCTGCAGCTGGGGCGAGTATATTGACACCACCCTCATCGACCAGTTCGAGGAGGAGACCGGCATCCGGGTCAACTACCAGACCACGGACTCCAATGAGACCCTGTACTCCCTGCTCAAGAGCGGGGGTGCCGACTACGATGTGGTGGTCCCCTCCGACTACATGATCTCCCAGCTCATCGAGGAGGACATGCTGGAGGAGATAGACTACAGCCACATTCCCAACTACAGTCTGATTGACGAGCGGTTCAGGAACCTGCCCTGCGACCCGGAGAACAAGTACATTGTCCCCTACACCTGGGGCACCCTGGGCATCATATACAACTCTAAAATGGTGGACGGGGAGATCACCAGCTGGTCCGCCCTCTATGATGACGCCAACGCCGGACAGGTGCTGCTCATCGGCAACTCCAGGGACGCCTTCGGCATAGCACTGAAGTATCTGGGGTATTCCATGAACTCCACAAACCCGGACGAGATCCAGGAGGCCTACGAGCTGGTGGCGGATGCATACCGCCGGGGCATATTCCAGGGCAAGGTCATGGACGAGGTCATGCAGACCATGGAGGGCGGCAACGCCGCAATCGCCACCTACTACGCAGGCGACTACCTCACCATGCGGGAGAACAATGAGGACCTTGTCTATGTTATCCCTGAGGAGGGCTCCAACTGGTTCGTAGATGCAATGGTCATGCTGAAGGACGCCCCTCACCAGGAGGAGGCGGAGGCCTGGATGAACTTCATCTGCTCCACCGAAGCCAGCCTGGCAAACATGGACTACATCTGGTACGGCTCTCCCAACCGGGAGGCGCTGGAACAGTACCCCGCCTACTACGAGGAACTGTACGGCGAACCCCTGGACCAGGAAACATATGAGATCATTGCAGCTCCGCCGGAGACCCTGGAGCGCTGCGAGATGTACGTGGTCATGCCTCCGGAGATCCGCGCCCTCTACAACGACCTGTGGGTCAAGCTGGGCATCTGACCGGAAAACAGCTGAAACAGAACAGCCCGGACTGCTTTCAACGGCGGTCCGGGTTTTTCATATTCCCGATTTTAATACCAGCAGTCGCTGGATGCTGGAAATTAATCGATATCTTGCTG
>CAYYHY010000037.1:12839-16847 GCA_964471855.1 uncultured Oscillospiraceae bacterium
CCCGATTTTAATACCAGCAGTCGCTGGATGCTGGAAATTAATCGATATCTTGCTGATAATCAGGTGCTTGCAACTTACATGACCTGGGAGAGAGGCGGGGCGCCTGCCTGCAGGCGGTCAGCGGAAGCCGGGATGTCCTCGCGCGATCAGCTCATACGCAGGAGGGAGGACGGGAACAGGTCAGTCCGGTCTTCCTGCTTTCCTGCGATATACCAGCTGTCTTCATAATCTGGAAACTAATCGGTATGTTACTGGTAATCAGCTGCTTGCTACTCGGAAACTGTGGGAACCAGGACGGAACCTGACGGCACAGCGGAAGCAAAGGTCAAGTGTTCTTGCAGCGCCATGTCAGGCAGCAGGAGGGAGGACGGGAACAGACCAGTCCGGGCTTCCCGTTTCCCTGCGATACGCCAGCTGTCTCTAAAATCTAGAAACTAATCGGTATGTTACTGGTAATCAGCTGCTTGCAACTCAGCTGGTCCGGGAGACGGACACGCCCAGAGAGACCACTGGCATGGATGACAGAGAATGCCAGTGTCCCGGCGGTGCAGACACCAGGTATCGGGGATTTGCCGCCCTGTGACATATGCCTGCCCGCCAGGGATGGGACCCGGGAACAGACTGCAAATATGAAGCTCAGGGTTCGGCATCCTTGAACTGCCGCCGCTCCAAGAGTAAAATGGACAGACAGGAACTTTTTGGAACGGAGAGTTGGAATGGACAAGATAGCCGTTTTGATCCCCTGCTTCAACGAGAGTAAGACGGTCGCCAGGGTGGTGGAGGACTGGAAAAGGGCTCTGCCGGAGGCGGTCGTGTACGTATATGACAACAACTCCACCGACGGCACCGCAGACATCGCCCGGGAGGCGGGGGCCGTGGTTCGCCATGAGTACCAGCAGGGAAAGGGCAACGTGATCCGCCGCATGTTCAGGGAGATCGATGCCCGGGTCTACCTCATGGTGGACGGGGATGACACCTATCCCGCCGACTGTGCCCGGGAGATGGTGGATCTTGTACTCTGCAGGCAGGCGGACATGGTGGTGGGGGACCGCCTCTCCTCCACGTATTTCACAGTAAACAGGCGCCGGTTCCACAGCTTCGGCAACTCCCTTGTGCGCTTTGCCATCAACACCCTGTTCCACGCAGACATCCGGGACATCATGACCGGATGCCGGGCCTTCAGCTTCGACTTCGTCAAGACCTTTCCTGTGCTCTCCACCGGGTTTGAGATCGAGACGGAGATGACCATCCATGCCCTCGACAAGAACCTGAAGATCGACCAGGTGGCAGTTCCCTACAGGGAGCGGCCGGCTGGGAGCGAGTCCAAGCTCCATACAGTCAGGGACGGTCTGAAGGTTCTGCGGACGATCCTGGCGCTGTACAGGAACTACAAGCCCTGTTCCTTCTTCGGCTTCATATCCGCAGTCCTCATGCTCCTGGCGGCTGTATTCTTCCTCCCCGGTTTCATCACCTGCATCCGTGCTGGGACGGGACCGGACCCCGCAGCTCTGATTGTCTGCGGCTTCACTGTCATCGCCGCCCTCCTGTCGCTTCTGACCGGTCTGCTGATCCAGAACGACGTGGAGAAAAACAGGCGGGACTTCGAGATGGAGCGGATAAAGGTGAACTGGCGATACCGGAAGATCATGGGGGAGCAGCATGACTGACCGCATCCGGAACTGGCTGAGCGGCCGCGCCTTCCTGTTCTACCCCGTCTGCATCCTCGTGACGCTGGTCCTGACTTTTGCGGCGGGTCCCGCGTGGCTGTATATGGGGGCTGCGGTCCTGCTGCTGTTCGCTTTCCGCCCGGGTTCTGCGGTCCACCGGGTCACCGTAAGGAAGATGACTCCCCGGATGATCCTCTGCACACTGCTGGCGGCGGCAATCACGTCAGCAGTGTGCATACTTCCCATGGGGGCTCTGCCCATCTGGAACGGGGAGGAACCCGGTCACAGAAACCAGTACGAGCTGATGGCGGAGGCCATCCTGGACGGCCGCCTCGACTTTGAATACGGAGATGAGGAGAGTCTGGAGGGTCTGGAAAACCCATACAGCCCCGCGGAGCGGCGGGAGGCCAGGGTGTATTTCCACTGGGACCACGCCTACTACAGGGGACACTACTACATGTATTTCGGCATCGTCCCTGTGTTCCTCGTATTCATTCCCTTCCGCCTTCTGACGGGGCACTCTCTGACTACCTACCACGCCACTCAGATTTTCACGTTTTTCATCATCATCGGCATCTTCGCTCTCTTCTGGATGCTGGCGCGGCTTTTCCTCAGGGAACTCTCCTTCAGCGTGTACATCGCTCTTTCCGCTGCCTTCTCTGTCATGAGCGTCTGGTACGCCACTGCCGAACCAGCGCTGTACTGTACCGCCATTTCGAGCGCCGTTGCTCTGGAGGTATGGAGTCTTTACTTTTACATACGTGCCGTATGGCGAGAGAGACGGGAGAACCGGCAGATCCTGCTTGCGGGTATCGGCGCCCTGCTGGGTGCCCTGGCCTTCGGGTGCAGACCCACGGTGGCCCTGACCAACATCCTGGTTCTCCCCATGCTGGCGGTCTTTCTGAAGAAGCGGAGGATCACATGGAAGCTCCTGGGAAAGCTTGTGCTTGCGGCGCTGCCCTATGTCCTGGTAGGTGCTGCGCTGATGTGCTACAACTACGTCCGGTTTGACAACCCGTTTGAGTTCGGTCAGATCTACCAGCTGACAGTGGCAGACCAGTCCGGGTACCGGTTTTCACTGGATCTCCAGACCGTTCTGCGGGTGCTGAGAGGAACAGCCGGCAATTTCTTCGCCAGGATGAAGCTGAGCCCGTCTTTCCCGTATCTCACAGCTGGTGGTGTTTTTGCCAATTATCCTATCCTGCTTCTGTCTCTCGGGATATTCCTGCCATCGGCGATGAGGAGAGCGCGCAGGAGGAAGCTCCTGCCGCTGATGGGCTGGACTGTCATTACAGTTCTTGTAATCAGTGCCTTTCAGGTCATATGGACGCCATACCTTCTGGAGCGCTACCACATGGATATCTACTTCCTGATGGGCATTCTGTGTTTTATCGCGGTGGGTCTGTGGCACGGTGCCCTGCAGGGCAGAGGCCGGAAATGGCTGTGTTCTGCGGCGGTTACACTGTCAGCGGTGACAGTGGTTACATCCTTCCTGCTGTACGTCAGCGCCATCGGCTTTTACTACCCCTGGAAGGTCGGCGCCATTGCACGCTTTCTCCGCCTTGCATGATCCCGGCGGAAGAGGCAGCAGTACCGGCTGGAAATGCACATGGCAGATTTCCTGCCTGGCTGATACGAGCATGCGCCGAAGCGGGAGCCAGAGAAGCTGGCAGGGCCCTTTCCCGGGAGGACATAGCATAGAACCTCTATGCCGTTCCGGTTTCTGCAGTCAGCTGCGGGGTGTCTTCTCCGGAGTGGCGGACAGAACTGACCGTCATCCTCTATGAATCTTGCCTGCCGGGATGCATGCAGCACCTGTACCCCATCTGACCCCATTATGAGTCTGTGCACGCTCTGCAGACCGGACTGGATGAAATCTGAAAGCACAGAAAATATTATGAAAAACGCTCATTATCTGCAAAACTGACCATTTCTGTGCAGAAAAAGATGAGGCCCGGCTGACTGGCTCTGCCGGTTCCATGCAGCGGATCCGGGTTTCGGAAGGCAGGATCAGGGAAAATATACATGATGGAAATGTTCCAAATTTCATGCAATCTCTTCATTTTTTGAAACAATTCTGGTAGCTTTCCTGTCAGAGAAAAACAGAGGACCGGCTTCACAGAACATATCCATCTGTGAAAGCTCCGGTCCGCACCTGTCATTTTGTCGAGTTTATCATCCTCAGGCATAAAAATCAACTGCAGCAGCAACTTTTGCGGCAGCCCCGCGGGAACACCGGACGGGGCTGCCGCTTTTTTGACCCCATTTCTTCCAGGGGTCAGCAGCCTGCCCGCAGAGCTTCATCATCCGGTTCAATGCTGATTTGACCGCAGAAATGTGA
>CAYYHY010000038.1:0-16758 GCA_964471855.1 uncultured Oscillospiraceae bacterium
TACAGCATGTCCCAGTTCCGCCCGCAGTCTCCCGCGGGGGCGGCGGGGACCGCCTCCCGGGTATCCTCCCGCAGAGCCACAGGTCCGGCGGGGATGAAGGTGCTCTCCGGGTTCAGGGTGGAGGTATAGCAGTACAGGGCGCACTGCCAGGTGCCGGCTGCTCTGCTCCGCCGCAGCTGCCTGACGGTGAACTCGTCCAGAGGCCGGGGGGCGGGGACCTTCAGATCCCCATGGGGCGGGAGGACGGCCGTGGAGAGGACCGGGACCCCCGGTTCGCTCTGGGCAACAAGGGGGATGACGGCGCCGGGTCTGCCTTCCCGGGGCGGCGGGACCTCCCCGGGACCGGAGAGGCACCTGCTGAGGAAGAGGGCCGCCTGGAGGCAGACCGTCAGGATTTCCGCATCCTCCTCATCCTCCACACGCGCGGAGGGCATGCAGGGAATGCTCTTCAGAAAACAGGGGAAGGGGAAAGGCCCGGTCAGCCTGACCCCCAGCCTTTCCGCCATCCGCCGTGCCTCCCGGATATCCTCCGGCCGGCAGTCATCTCTCCCGCCGAAGGCGCAGTCCAGGCAGCGCTGGGACAGACTGGTGAGGAGGGAGAAGAAATCCCGGGTGAAGTTCCGTGAGGTGTCCAGAATGTCATGCCAGGTGGAGATCCCCTCCTGACCGACGCAGACGGCCAGACGGGGGGCCCATCACAATGCAGTACGCCGTCTCTCCGTCCGGCAGCGTGACGGCGAAGGGGCAGCGTTCCCGGGACCAGGTCTGCAGCCTGGTCTTCCGGAACTGGAAGACCAGGTCGAAGAGCTTCAGCTTTGTATCTCTGCTCAGCATATGCAGCACCTTCCCCTGTCTATTCCAGCAGGCGGTCCAGCCTGCGCAGCTTCTCTCTGACCTCCGGGGTGACGGGAGGGCAGTCCGAATCTCCCAGCGCGAAGAAGAGTTCCAGCATTTCAGAGGGCATGAACTGGAGATCCTGGAGGGGCGTCTCCAGGATGGTGGCGCAGGCCCCGTAGATCAGCTCGTCCACCAGATCCGGGGAGAACTGCATGAAGTCCGAGGCCTCCACCATGATCAGCATGCTGCCCAGTTCCGGAAGGGAATCTGCCGTTTCAATGGGGATCTTCAGCTGCGCGGCCAGGGTGCCGAAGAACCCCCGGCCCCGCCGGTCATAGCTGTGGACCCGCAGCCGGGACGGACGGATGTTCCTGTCGATCAGGGCCTCAACGAACTCCCGGTACAGAAAGTCCAGGCCCTCGTCCAGGTCATCCCGGGGGAAGACAGGCACCAGATGGCCGCTGCGCTCTGACAGGACCACCGGGCCGCAGGGGAACTTCAGGGGGTCGTCCCCGCCGCTCAGATTGCCGTAGCAGAACATGCCCCCCTGCCAGGTGCCGGTACCCGGGCACATCTTCAGCCTGCGCACCGTGATCTCATCCAGGGGTTCGGGGACCGGGATGGGGAATTCCAGACGGGGCGGGAGCACGGCTGCGGAGAGGGTGAACGCCCCCTCTTCCGTCTCCGTGAGGAGGGGGACCTGGATGCCGGGACGGGCGGCGGGCAGACTGAAGGACCGGTCGGCGTCCATATGGTCCCTGAGCCAGAGGCAGGCGCGGAGCAGGAGCTTCATCCGCTCCGCATCCTCCTCATCCTCCATGGGCCGGGTATTGCACATGGGGACGTACTTCTCAAAGACAGGGAAGCGGCAGGGGCGCGTCAGGCGGACGCCCCGCATCTTTGCCAGCCGCTTCGCCTCCTCCACCTCGTCCGGCCAGCGCTCGTCCGTGTTCTCGTACAGGCACTGGCAGCAGCGCTGACCTATGCAGACGAGGAGATTGAAGTAGCTGCGCTCCGGTCTGTCTGTGGAGTTCATCATGTCTATCAGGTCATAGTAGGTGGAGACTCCCTCCTGCCCCGCGTACAGGGCCAGACCGGCCTCCCCCTCGCCCCGGTCCATGGCGCAGCAGTATCCGGTTTCGCCCCCCGGCAGAGCCAGGGCGAACAGCTGCCGCTGGTCAAAGTGCTTCCAGAGCTTCGCCTTTCTGCACTGGAGGGCCAGATCGAACAGCTCCAGACTGGTTTCTTCGCTCAGCATGGCAGTGCACCTCGCTATCATGATCTGCCGGGGCGGCGCCCCGGGGGCCTTCAGTTCCAGAGGTCGATGAGTCTGGCAAGCTTGTCCCTGACCTCCGGGGTGACGGCGGGATGTTCCGCATTCAGCAGGAAGGAGAGGAGAGGCCGCATGTCCTCCGGCATCATGCGGAGCTGGGAGAGGGGAGTCTCATGAATCATCCCGCACAGTTCCCTGACCGCATCGTCCATCGGATCCAGGGCGGAGTCCGGCAGGGTGCTTAAGGTGTCCAGGTCGTTCAGGGTGCTCTCCAGCTCGGGAAGGGAGCTGGAGATCTCCAGGGGGATTCCCAGCTGGTCTGCCAGGACCCCGAAGAACGCCCGCCCCCGCAGGTCGCTGCGGTGCACCCGCAGTCCGGAGGGCCGGATCTTCAGGCTGATCAGCTGCTCTGCGAACTCCCGGCAGAGACCGTCCGGGTCCTGCTCGTAGTTCATCACGGGATAGACAGGGATGTCCATGCCCGTATCCGCATTGCGGGCCACGGGGCTGGAGGGCAGGACAGAGGGGTCTTCCTCCAGGAAGCTGTTCAGGGCGTAGATGGCGCAGTCCCAGGTCCCGTCTGCCCTGCAGTTCTTCAGGCGCCTGACAGTGATCTCGTCCAGGGGCCGGGGCACGGGGACCTGGACCTCATCACTGGCCGGGGTCATGGCCCGGGTGACCGAGAACTCCCCCGGTGCGGTCTCCGTGAGAAGGGGAAGGGAGCTGCCGGGTCCCCCTGTGACGGCAACGGGGACCCTGTGGGAGGACAGGAACAGGGCGGCCCGGAGGCAGAGGGCCAGGATCTGCCCCTCCTTCTCATCCTCCAGAGGCTCCGGGCGGCGCATGGGCCGGTACCTGGTGAAGCAGGGGTAGCGCAGGGGGGACCGGGGCCGGAGATGCAGCTGCCGGGCAGCCTGCCTGGCCTGCTCCATCTGCTCCGGGGTGATGAACTCCCCGTCGTCAAAGGCGCACTCCAGGAAGTCCTGTTCCAGGGCGGGGAGGCTGGCGAAATAGCCTGTATCCTCCTCGCTTTCCGGACCGCTGTTCAGCGCCGTGCAGAAGGAGGCGAAGCCCTGCTGCCCCACGTACACACCCAGGGCCACATGCTCCCCGTTCATGCCCATTACGCAGCAGTATCCGGTCTCCCCCTCCGGCAGGGCCACGGCAAACAGCTGCAGGTCCACAAGCCGCGTCCACAGTTTCGTTTTCCTGTACTGGTAGGCCAGGTCGAACAGCTTCAGTCTGGTTTCGTCGCTCAGCATGGCAGTATACCTCGCTTCATGATCTGCCGGGGCGGCGCCCCGGGGGTATCAGTTCCGCATGTCGATCAGCCGGGAGACCTTGTCCCTGACCTCCCGGGTGACGGCGGGATGGTCCGTGTTCAGCAGGGAGGCGGCAAGATTCTGAATGTCGTCCGGCATCTCGCAGAGCTGGGGGAGGGGGGTCTGAAGAATCATCTCGCACATGGTCCGGATCAGCTCGTCCATCTGGGCGTCTGTGATTTCCGGACGTTTGCTCATGGCGGCAAGCCCGTCCAGCACCTCCTCCAGCTCAGGAAGGGAATCGGAGGTCTCAAAGGGGATCCCCAGCTGGTCCGCCAGGGTGCCGAAGAACGCCTGCCCCCGCAGGTCGCAGCTGTGCACCACCACTTTGGAAGGCCGGGTCTTCAGATTGATCAGACCCGACACAAACTCCCGGAACAGACCGTCCGGATTCCCCTCGTAGTTCCTGATGGGAGTGGCGGGGACGGCCATCTGGGTGTCCGCATTGATGGCCACGGGACCGGCGGGCAGGGCCATGGGGTCGTCCTCTGACGAGCCGTTGACGAAGATGTAGAGAGCGCAGATCCAGGTCCCGTCTGCCCGGCACTTTTTCAGCCGCGTCAGGGTGAACTCGTCCAGGGGGCTGGGCCTGGGGACCTGGATGTCCACGCTGGCCGGGGTCGCGTCCGCGGAGACTCTGAACTTCCCCGGCGCGGTCTCTGTCAGAAGGGGGAGGGGACGGCCGGGCCGGTATGTGAAGGGTATGGAGATCTTCCTGTCCTCCAGGAGCCCGTTCACACAGATGGCAGCCCGCAGGCAGACGGCCATGATCTCTGCCTCCTTCTCATCCTCCAGAGGCCCCGGGCGGCGCATGGGCCGCATTCTGCTGAAGCAGGGGTAGCGCAGGGGCGGCTTCAGCTTGATGTGCAGCTGCCTGGCAGCCTGCCTGGCCTGATCCACCTCCTCCGGGGTCATGTACTCCCCGTCGTCATAATAGCACTGCATGCAGTCCTGCTCCAGGGCGGGGAGATAGGAGAAGTAGCCGTCGTCGTCGGCGGGGTCGGGGGCGGCGGTGTCCAGCATCCTGAAGTAGGAGGCGAAGCCCTGCTGCCCCACGTACACCCCCAGGGCCACGTGCTGGTCATCCATGCCCATCACGCAGCAGTATGCGGTCTCCCCCTCCGGCAGGGCGACGGCGAACAGCTGCTGGTCCCGGAGCTTCTTCCACAGTCTGGTTCTCCTGTACCTGTAGGCCAGGTCGAACAGTTCCTGTCTGGTCTCTTCACTCAGCATATGCAGCACCTCACTGGACTCATCGGGCAGGGGTTCCGGTCCGGAGATCCTGCCCCTGTCCCGGGCACCCGGCCTGCAGCATGCTCTGCCGGATGTCCGCCTGTTTCTGGAATCATATATGAGAACCGGCGGGTCTGTCAACCGGCTGTGTGAAAAATCTGAAGGCGGGGGAAGAGATCTCTGAGTCTGCGCCCCAGGGGGAAGAGCTCATATGACGATTCCGTATTTGCGGATGCGGTACTGGAGGCTCTGACGGAGGATGCCCAGAGTCTGAGCGGTTCTGGTTATGTTGCCCCCGCAGTAGTCCAGAGCCTGCACCAGGATCTGGTGCTCCCGGCTGTCCAGAAGGGCCTGCAGGGAGGTGTCTGAGAAGTCGATGACCTCCGGGGAATCCTTCTCCGGGGCGGCGGTCTCCCGGCGCAGATAGGATGGGAGATGCTCCGGCCGCAGGGTGTCAGAGTCGGACACGTTCCAGGCGTAGTCCAGCACGTGGAACAGTTCCCGCACGTTCCCAGGCCAGGGGTAGCTGCGGAAGATGCGCCACACCTCCGGGTCCAGGGAGGGGACAGGGCTGACATGCTGGTATGCAGTGGCGTCCAGGTGGCTGCTGACCAGCTCGTCCAGGTCCTCCAGGTGGTCCCGCAGGGGAGGGAGTTCGATGATCATGGCGGAGAGCCGGTAGAAGAGGTCGCGGCGGAGGCGGTTGTCGGCGATGGCCTGGAAGGGGTCCTCGTTGCAGGAGGAGATGATGCGCACGTCCAGGGCGATGTCCCTGCTGCCCCCTACCCGGCGGAAGGTGTTCTCCTGCAGCACCCGGAGCAGCTTGGACTGCATGGCCAGGCTCATGGAGTTGAGCTCGTCCAGGAAGAGGGTGCCCCCGCAGGCCTCCTCCAGGTATCCGGGGCGGTTTTCGCTGCCGGTAAAGCCCCCCTTCTGGGTGCCGAAGAGGGTGCCCTCGATCAGGGTCTCGGGGATGGCTGCGCAGTTGATGGCCAGAAACTTCTTCCCCCGCCGGGAGCTGGAGCGGTGGATGCTCTGGGCGAAGATCTCCTTGCCGGTGCCCGTCTCCCCCACCAGCAGCACCGGCCGGGTCTGGCCGGCCGCCTTTCTGCCCAGTTCCACCGCCTCCAGCAGCTTCTTCCCGTGGCCGATCACGTTTTCAAATGTGTAGCCGGAGAAGCCCATGTGCACGCTCTTCGAGGTGAAGGTAGCCAGGGCCTGGGAAGTGGCCTCCAGCCTGCTGAGCTCCTGGCGCACCAGTTCCTCGGTCTGCTCAAAGACCACCGCCCCCGCCAGCCGCCCCTGGCGGAAGACCGGGTAGGAGGTGTTGGCCGTAAGGGCTGTGGAGCCGTCCGGCACCGTGAACCGGTCCACCCGGTTGATTACGGGGGCCCTGGTGCGCAGGGCCGTCATGGTGGTGCTGATGTTCTCGTCCAGGCTGTACAGGTCCAGCAGGTGCCGTCCCTCGATGTCTACCCCGTCGGGGATGTGGGAGATGCCCCGGCTGGCACGGTTGAAGAAGACCGCGTGGGCGTTGCGGTCGTAGACCTGCACTCCCTCGGACATCTGGTCCAGGGCCCGGAGGAGAAGAAACTCCCGGTCGCTCTCCCTGCGCAGCAGCAGATAGCGGCAGCCCTCCGGGGCCGGCAGGAAGAGCCACTCGATGCTCTCATCCTGAAACACACCGCTCCCCGCCGGGGTCTCCGGGGCCAGGGAGAAGGCGTCCGCCGCCCCGGTGCCGTGGGAACGCCACTCCTCATAGAAGGGACGCAGCCAGTTCTCCGCCCGCTCGCTTCCCCAGGAGACAGAGAGAAACTTCCCCTCTGTGTCCAGGGTGAATACTGCATCACAAAGCGCCATGCCAGCACTCCTCTCTCAGGTTCTGGGGTCCATCCTAGCGGATTCCCGGTGCCGGGTCAAGGGGAGTGCAAAATTATTTTGCAGGGTGCAGAAACAGAATGCACCCGGCGGCAGGGCGGAGACGGAGGGTAAGGAAAGAAGAACCGCGCAGCGGGGGAGAGAAGAGGGAAAACCGGGCATTCCGGGCACAAAAAATAAAAAACGGAGGAAGCGGGAAGATGGCACGGAACTTGCTTGTTTATACAGTATCACGAAGAAAGGAGAGTGTGCCGGCAGAACCGGCACGGTGCAGAAATGAAGACAGATACGGTAAGGAAGCCCACCCGGTGGAATGTGTTCGTACCCTGCTTCATCGTGATCGGAGGGGCGGCCATCCTGGGCGTGGTCAACAACGAGTGGCTGACGAAGGTGGCAAACGGCATCTTCAGCTGGTCTCTGGAGAACTTCGGCTGGCTCTACCAGATTGCTGCCATGACGACGCTTCTGATCGCGGTGCTGCTGACCTTCGGAAAGACAGGGAAGATCCGCTTCGGCGGACCGGAGGCGAAGGCGAAGCACTCCTTCGGCTCCTGGTTTGCCATGACCCTGACCGGCGGCATAGCCACCGGACTGATCACCTACGGCGTGAACGAGGTGCTCATTTACTACGGCAATATCTACGGAGAACTGGACAGACTGGGCATCGCCCCCCTCTCGGAGGAGGCGGAGTGGTTCTCCATGGGCCGCTGCTTCTACAACTGGACTTTTATTCCCTATGCCATGTACGCCCTGTCCGGGGTCCTCATTGCCTACATGTACTTCAACCGGGGCAAGGATCTCTCGGTGGCGGCGTCCCTGACCCCCATCTTCGGGGACAGGGTTACGAAGGGCATCTGGGTTGTCCTGATTGATGTTCTCTCCGTCCTGGCCATCGCCCTGGGCCTGGCGGCCTCCCTGGGGGCCGGGCTGGCCCTCATCGGCACGGGGCTCTACTCCGCCTACGGCATCCCCCAGGGACCTGTTGTCTGGATCGCCCTGACGGTGATCATCACCGTAACCTTTACGGTCGCCTCGGTCACAGGCATCGACAAGGGGATCAAGTGGCTGGCGAATCTGACCTCCAAGATCTTCTACGTCCTGCTGATCCTGCTCTTCATCATCGGACCCACCGTCTACATCCTCAACCTCTCCAACGTAGGGCTGGGGTACTGGCTGGACCGGTTCTGGACCTGGGGGTTTGACCCCTGCACGGTGGGGGGCTCCGCCCTGGTCACCTGGTGGACCATGTACGACTGGGCCATATGGATCGCCTACGCCCCCCTCATGGGCATCTTCTTCGCCATCATTGCCTACGGCCGCACGGTGCGCCAGTTCCTGATCGTCAACTGGATCCTGCCCTCCACCTTCGGGTATGTCTGGTTTGCCGTCTGGGGAGGCACCGCCCTCCACTGGCAGAAGACCGGCCAGGCTGATATCATAGGAGCCATCCAGGACGGAGGGGCCGTGGCCGGCATCTGGGAGTTTCTGAAACATGTGCCGCTGGGGTTCATCATCATACCGGTGATCATCGTCACGCTGATTGCCGCCTTCTCCACCACGGCGGACACCATGTCCACTACCATCGCCACCCTGTGCACGAAGGGCGCCAGGCATGACGAGGAGCCTGCGGTGTGGCAGAAGATCGTGTGGGGTGTCTCCATTGGCACCATTGCCTGCATCATGGTGGCCTTCGGCGGCGGCGAGCAGGGGGTAGACGGAGTGAAGTACCTGGCAGCCTGCGGCGGCTTCGTGGTCCTGGCTGTCTTCATACTCCAGGTGGCCTCGGCCATCAAGGTCTTCTTCCTGGACCCGGAGACAAAGAAAGACATCGTCGACAGTGTGGACCAGTATGAGGAAGAATAGGGTCCGGTTGGGAGGCAGGATATGAACAGCAGTCAGCAGATAACCCTGGGGGGCCGTCTGACCCTGGAGGAGTTTGCAGCCGTGGCCAGATACGGCGCCCGGGTGGAGTTTTCAGACGGGTACCGGCAGCGGGTGGAGCGCGCCCGGGCCCTGGTGGAGAAATGGGTGGCCGAGGGCCGGGTCATGTACGGCGTCACCACGGGATTCGGCGCCCTCTGCACCCAGGTCATCAGTCCGGAGCAGACCGCGCAGCTGCAGGAGAACATCATTCTCACCCACTCCGTCTCTGTGGGGGAGCCCCTGCGCACGGAGCAGGTGCGGGCCGTCATGCTCATGGTGCTGCAGAATCTGGGCCAGGGGTACAGCGGCGTGCGCATGCTGCCCCTGGAGATGTACAGGGAGTTCCTGAACCGGGGCCTTACCCCCCGGGTGCCCGGGGAGGGGAGCGTAGGCTACCTGGCCCCGGAGGCCCACATGGCTCTGGTACTGCTGGGGAAGGGGAAGGCCTTCTATGGCGGGGAACTGCTGCCGGGGGACGAGGCCCTGCGGCGGGCGGGACTGGAACCTGCAGTCCTCAGCTCCAAGGAGGGGCTGGCCCTGGTCTCCGGCACCACAGGGGCCGCAGCCCTGGCGGCCCTGGCCCTCTATGACCTGGAGAAGGCAGCGAAGTCGGCAGACATCATCGGGGCCCTGTCGGTGGAGTCCCTGCGGGGGGTCATGAACGCTTTCGACCCCCGGGTCATGTCGGTGCGGCCCCAGCCCTGCCAGGCAGAGACGGCGGAGAACGTGCGCCGCATTCTGGAGGGATCCGGCATCGTGGAGAAGTACGCCGGGAGCCGGGTCCAGGACGCCCTGTCCCTGCGCTGCATCCCCCAGCTCCACGGGGCGGCGAAGAAGACCCTGGCGGACGCCCGCAGGGCGGTGGAGACGGAGATGAACTCCTGCTGCGACAACCCGGTCATCTGGCCGGATGAGGAGGCCCCGGACGTGATCTCCGCCTGCAATGCGGACTCGTCCTACGTGGGCATCGAGATGGACAGTGCAGGGATCGCTGCGGTTGCCCTGGCCAAGATGTCCGAGCGCCGGAACAACCGGCTCATCGACAGCTCTCTCTCCGGGTGCCCCATGTTCTGCATCGGGAAGCCGGGTCTCAACTCCGGGCTCATGATCCCCCAGTATACACAGGCCGGTCTGCTCAATGAGATGCGGGGACTGGCGACCCCCTCCACCATCGACAACACCCCCACCTGCGGAAACCAGGAGGACTATGTGGCCATGGGCTACAACGCCTGCCGCAAGGCGTGCACCCTGGCGGAGAAGCTGGAGTATGTGCTGGCCATCGAGCTGCTCTCTGACTTTCAGATCCAGCAGTTTGTAGACCCGGATGTGCCCAGAGCCCCGGCCAGCGCCGCCGTATACCGGGAGATCGGCCGTCATGTTCCTGTCATGGAACAGGACATGCTCCTGTATCCCCACATCGAGTATCTGAAGGACCTGATACACAGCGGAGATCTGATCCGGCTGGTGGAGTCCGTGACAGGGGAGCTGAACTGATATGGCAAAACAGCAGCTGGAAATCGACCTGAAGAAGATCTTCCTTACACCGCCCAGCAGTACCAGGGAGCGCATCACCCTGATCGTCATGATGACCGTCCTGTTCATCATGTTCTTCGCACCCCTCACCTTCTCTGACATGCATCCCGTCAAGGCGGTGCTCCTGGCCTGCCTGCCGGCTCTCTCCATCTCCTGGGGCTGGACCGTCCTGCTCCGGTCCCTGTTCCGCAAGTCGGAGTTCTGCAGGAAGAAGTGACCTCTTTCCGTAACGGAAGCCGCATCTGCAGCCGCGGGTGCGGCTTTTTCATGACTTTCTGCCGCCGGCTGAGAAGCCGCAGAAATCATCTCTGACTCTGCCGGAGTCATAACCCTGTTCAAGAAAAAATCCGTGGGATGGCTGCAGGGACAGAAAAGCAGCCCCGGGGAGGGGCTGCCGAAACCAGTCAGATCCTGTGGTCGCTCCACAGAGTCCGGCTCAGAAGCCAGGCGTCTGTAAGACCGGTGTCGTCCCAGCAGGGGTCGCTCCAGTACCAGGTGGAGCCGATGCACACCTGCACCCAGGCGTGGGAGCTCCAGACGGCGCTGTTCCGGGGCTTCGCCGAGCCGCAGACGCAGGCGCAGGGGATGCCTGCCTCCCGGCAGATGGCCTCGGTCAGGAGGGCGTAGAAGTGGCACTGGCCCCGGCCGGTGGCGAGGACCGTGGGGATATCGCCGGCTATGGAGTAGCTGAGGAACCTGCAGACATACGTGTGGATGGCTCTGAAGATCTGTGCCTGTGTCATGCCGGGTTTGACAAGGGAGGCTGCCGCTGCCTTTGCGAAGGAGACCAGGGCCTCATGTTCCCCATAAGCCGCCCTGGCCAGGGCGGGCCAGACGAAGCGGGTGCCGCTGGAGCTGGAGCTGAAGAGATACCCGGGGGCGGATTCCGGGGCATATGTGCTGACCACCGCCTGCTCAACCAGGGCCTCCTCCTCGGGGGTGAGGCCGAGGCAGGCGAGGCTGACGTACTCGGCGGCGGAGACGCGGATGATCCGGTCGACTTCCAGGGCTGCCGCCTGCAGGCGGGGGTCCAGACCGCTGATGAGCAGCTGCTGCTCTGCCGGGACCGGGGTGATGCCGGTCTGTGCGGCGGCGCCGCCTCCGGCGGAGGCAGCGGCGGGGAGCTCTTCCCGGGCCGCAGCGGGGGCCGGGGCTGCATTCATGGGAAGACCTGCTGCCAGCAGGCCCAGGCACAGCATGAGGGAGCTGAGGATCTTTGCAAGTTTCATTTCAAACTCTTCCTTTCTTCCATCCTGCAGGACTTCACCGGCTGCTGTCAGTGTCGCTCATATGGAACAGGTTCCCTGCAGGTCTCTTTCTGATGCCCATGATACCCGGAACGCTGCATCTGCGGTTTTCCGGGGGATGAATGCCGGGGATACGGGGATGGACAGCAGACTGGAAGCTGATTCTGGCGCCTATCAGGGAAGAAGCCGGCCTGCCGGGAGGTCCGGCCGTTGTGCCCGGCCCTCTCTTCCTGTATATTGGAAAAGGCTCTCTGCCGGGGAAGAACAGCCGGCACATCCACCGCGCCGGCTCAGGGGCAGAGAACAGGGAATACTGACAGACAGAGGGGGAGGACCCATGAAACGAAAGACTGCAGCCGTCCTGCTGGCCGCCGCCATGCTCTGCGCCATGGTGCCGGCCGCGGCCCGGGGGGCCGCTCCGGCAGCCGGTGCTGCGGCACAGTACCGCGCGGTTCTCAGCCAGGCGGACACCTATGACTATCAGGCGGAGAGCGGCACGGTCCAGGGATACCGCTACGCGCTGGTGCAGATGGCGCCGGGGGACGCTGTGCCCACGCTCCTGCTGGAACAGCAGTCAGGCACAGATGTCTCGTATGACTACTATGCAAAGGTGTTCCGGTACAGCCCGGAGACCGGGAGCGTGGCTTCGCCTGCCGAAACCCTGTATGAGGGCGGGTTTGCTTCCAGCCACTATGGTCTTTCCATGGAGGGCGACGGGAACGGAATCAGAGAGACGGGCGTGTCAGGCGGCACCGGACTGATGGATATCGCCCGGGTAACGCTGGAAGGAGATACCCTGAAAAGAGAGGAGCAGTGGTCGGGCATGATGGGTGCGGTGCCAGAGGAGCTGACC
The DNA here is from genome assembly GCA_964471855.1 of uncultured Oscillospiraceae bacterium. Lineage (GTDB taxonomy): Bacteria > Bacillota > Clostridia > Oscillospirales > Oscillospiraceae > Lawsonibacter. The sequence goes on from CAYYHY010000038.1 coordinate 12,100, forward strand.
GCTGTTGAGATCGACTGGCACGACCTCTCCGATCTCTCCCCTCTGGACAGCCTGGCAGCGGCAGGGACTCCGGCGGACCAGGGTCACATCTACGACGCAGAGGACCCGGGAACCGGCACCGTTCTGCAGCCCCGCCTGCTGGACAGCGTCCACGACCAGGCCTCCGCAGTGGAAGCTGTCAGACAGATGCTGGCGGCCATGACACCGGAGCAGAAGCAGTCTCCGGCCGGGGCGGATCTTGCCGCCCTGTTTGCGGAAGAGGCCGCCGCCAGAGCGGCCGCCCGGTCTGTGACCGGCGGGGACATCCTCATAAACCGCGCTGCAGTCCAGGACCTGGAGGGGACCGCGGCCTCCGCCGCTGCGGCTGTGGAGAACGCGCTCATCGAGGGCGGCGTTTCCGTCGCCCGGAAGCTGTCGAATACAGTCACTCTTGTCACATCTGAGACAGGACCTGTCTCCTTCCGCATCGACCCGGACATTCTGACCGCCAGCTGTGACAGGATCCGCATCCAGACCCCGGCGTATGCGTTCACCCTGAGGGTGGAGGACCTTGCGCCGGACCTGAACGGCATCCTCACCTTCCAGATCGAGACTGTCTCAGCCGGCACCGTCAAGGTCACCATGCCCGGCGGGGCGCTCTCCAGCCCGGCCACCCTTGCGGTCTCCGGGAGCTTCGAATCTCCGGAGTACCAGGCCGTAATCAGGGAGGACGGCACTGCCGTATCCAGCAAGTACAATCCCGCCACTGGAAACATGGAGGGGAAGGTGACCAGCTCCGGCAGCTACACCGTCCGGATGAACCGGAAGGACTTCACCGACATCAGCGGCAAGTCCGCAGAGATGCAGAACGCAGTCCGGGTGCTGGCGTCCAAGGGCATCATTGCCGGAACCACCGAGACCACATTCAGCCCCGACGGCACCATCAGCCGGGCAGAGATCGCGAAACTGCTGGTATTCTCCCTGGGGTGGGCGGACAGCTCCGCCGTTCCCACCTTCACGGATGTCCCCCGAAGCAGCTGGTACAGCGGCGTGGCGGCCGTCAGCCAGCAGCGGGGGCTCATCAGCGGCTATCCGGACAACACATTCCGGGGCACAGCCGTGATCCCGAAGGACCAGATTGTAGTCGTATGCGGCCGGGTTCTGGAGAAGGAGATGAAGTACAAAGTCCCTGCGGACCCCCAGACTTACCTGGCGAAGTACAGGGACACGGTGGCAAAGTGGGCCCAGCCGGAGGTCGCCCTCTGCACCAGGGAGAACCTCGTGCTGCAGCGGTATGACGGCTGCTTCAGCGGCACTGCGGAGATGACCCGGGGCGACGCGGCCATCATCATCTTCCGGCTCTATCAGAGACTCTGGTGACCCGGGAGACACTGCAGGAAGAACAGACACACAGGCAGACAGAAGCCGCACCCGCGGTCCGGGTGCGGCTTTTCCTGATGCTGCAGAGGAATAACCTTGTTTAAGAAAGAAAACGCCCCTGCTGGACAACCGGGGCGGGTCAGTATACAATGGTCAGGGAACCCCCGGCAGAGAGCGGGGGAGTTCCGGGAGGAGATGACTGTTTTGACCAGAACAGCTGGTTTTCAGCGGGGCAGGAGGGTGCTGGGCCTTCTGCTGGCGCTCTGCCTGACGGCGGGGATACTGGCGCCCGGTGCCGTGGAGGCGGCCGCTCTGCCGGCCTTTTCCCTCAGCGGCAGCGAGACCGTGGACCAGATGATGAAGCGGCTGAACGCCGCCACGCCGGACTTCCGTGCGGGGTATCTCACCACGGGCCAGCCCGCCACGGCGGCGAATGTGGAGGCCATGGTGCGGAAGGCGGCGTCGGACTTCGGGGCGGGGAAGACCTGGAACTCCGGACCGAAGTACAGCTATACGGCCTCGGAGGTGTGGCGCTACCACTACGGCTCCTGGAGCGGAAGCTTCAGCTTCGCCTTTGCCATGCTGGACTACCTGTTCGGCGAGGACGGCCCTGTGACGAAGCACACGGACTTTGACAAGGTCAAGACGGGGGACGCCGTGTGGGTCCGGGACCAGCCGGTGAACAGCAGAGGATATGCTGTGGTGGTTGTCAGCGGCCCGGACAGCAGAGGGTACTACCAGGTTGTGAATGCAGGGGAGGACGGGAAGGTCCAGGCGCCCCACGCCCTCCAGCTGGGGCACAGCAGAGGCAGCAGCTGGAGTGACAGCTTCTACCAGTACAGCATGGTGTTCTCCCGCTACGACTCCGCCGGGAAGGACCCGGAGACGCCGGAGGAGCCCTCGTTCCCTGACGTGAAGCCCGGCAGCTGGGCCTACCCCTATGTGGAGCGGGCGGTAAAAGAGGGCTGGGTTGACGGCCTGCCGGACGGGACCTTCAATCCGGAGGGCGTGATCCACTACTCGGAGTTTGCCAAGCTCCTGGCGGCGGCCCTGGTGCCGAGAACGGCAGCGGGGGAGAAAACGGACAGGCCCTGGTATGCCCGGTATGTCAACGCGGCGTCCCTCTGGGGTCTGTGGGCCGGCACCGCCATGGCGGAGACGGGGAGCGACGTGGACCGGGAGGTAAGCCGGTACGAGATGGCCCAGTTCCTGTACAATGCGGCGGGGCGGAGCCTGAAATGCGAGGTCCCCAGCGCGGCGGAGTGCCGGAACGCGGGGGCGAAGATCCCCGACTGGGCCGATATTCCGGAGCGGTACCGCACAGCCGTGGGCGGATGCACCCTGCTGGGGCTCCTCAGCGGCGTGGACAGCCGGGGAACCTTCAGCGGAGCGGGAACTGTCACACGGGAGCAGGCGGCAAAGCTCATCTGCAGCGTGTCCGACATCATCGGCTGTCTGGAGACAGGGGTCTGAGCTGCGGTCCCTGTGACAAATACAGAAGGAGGGGCGGACCGGGCGGTCTGTCCCTCCCTTTTTCCATCTTCCGATGACCGGAGCCCCCGCAGTCTGTGCTTTCTGCCAGAAAACTGTTGCGCAGAGGGGCTGTACATGGTAATATTAACCAACGCCATGATTTCCAGACCCCTGCGCAGGGTGACCTCTGCCCGCCCTGCATCCGGGATCTGGAAGGACACACGGGGCAGGATCTGTTCCCCCGGACCGGGGGAAGAGGCGGCATGCCGCAGATTCTGCCGTCAGCCCCCCGCATATGCAGTCACAGGAAGAGAGCACCGGAAGGAAAGGAAACACATCTGGAAACAGAAGGAGGAACGTGCATGTTGTATCAGACAACACCGGAACACGAGGCCCTGAGGGCCAAAATCCGTGCCTTTGCCGAGGAGTCGGTGAGGCCCATCGCCTTCATGCTGGATCAGCAGAATGAGTTCCCCATGGACGCCGTGAAGAAGCTGGCTGAGATGGGACTGATGGGCATCCCCTATCCCAAGGAGTACGGGGGCGCCGGACTGGATGTGCTCAGCTACGCCATCGCTGTAGAGGAGCTGGCCCGCGTTGACGGCGGCACCGGAGTCATCCTCTCCGCCCATGTATCCCTGGGCTCCTGGCCCATCTTCGCCTACGGCACCGAGGAGCAGAAGCAGAAGTATCTGGTTCCTCTGGCAAAGGGGGAGAAGATCGGCGCCTTCGGTCTTACAGAGCCCAACGCCGGCTCCGACGCAGGCGGCACGGAGACCACGGCCGTGGACAAGGGAGACTACTACCTGCTCAACGGCGGCAAGATCTTCATCACCAACGCCCCCATTGCAGACACCTATGTGGTGTTTGCCGTGACCACCCCGGACATCGGCACCCGCGGCATCTCCGCCTTCATCGTGGAGAAGGGCTGGGCCGGCTTCAGCTTCGGCGACCACTATGACAAGATGGGCATCCGCTCCTCCTCCACGGCCGAGCTGATCTTCAACAATGTCAAGGTCCCCAAGGAGAACCTGCTGGGCAAGGAGGGCCAGGGCTTCAAGATCGCCATGGCCACTCTGGACGGCGGCCGCATCGGCATCGCGGCCCAGGCGCTGGGCATCGCCCAGGGCGCCTATGAGAACGCCCTGGCCTACGCCAAGGAGCGCATCCAGTTCGGCAAGCCCATCGGCTTCCAGCAGGGTGTGGGCTTCAAGCTGGCGGACATGGCCACCAAGCTGCGCTGCGCCCGCTTCCTGGTCTACTCCGCTGCGGAGCTGAAGGAGGCCCATGAGCCCTACGCCAAAGAGGCCGCCATGGCCAAGATGTACGCCTCGGACACCGCCCTGGAGGTCACCAACAGCGCCCTGCAGATCTTCGGCGGCTCCGGCTTCATGAAGGGCATGGAGGTCGAGCGGGCCTACCGGGACGCCAAGATCACCACCATCTACGAGGGCACCAACGAGATCCAGCGGGTGGTCATCTCCTCCGCTCTGCTGGGCAAGCCGCCCAAGTCCGCGGGAGGCTCCTCCAGCAAGGCCAAGAAGCCCGCCCCCATCACCGGCGTGCGGAAGAGGCAGATCTTCTATGACGGCACCGCCCAGGAGAAGGTGGACGCCCTGGTGGCGGCCCTGAAGAAGGACGGCTACGACTTCAGCGTGGGCATCCCCATCGACACCCCGATTGTCCAGGCTGAGCGGGTGGTCTCCGCCGGCAAGGGCATCGGCCCCAAGGAGAACATGCTGCTCATCGCCGACCTGGCGAAGGCCGCCGGCGCTGCCATCGGCTCCTCCCGTCCCGTGGCCGAGACCCTGAAGTATGTGCCACTGA
>CAYYHY010000039.1:0-16676 GCA_964471855.1 uncultured Oscillospiraceae bacterium
AGGGCTCCATCTTCCCGCCGCCGCTGCTGGTCTTCCACCGGGTCTGCTGTCCCCGTCCCGGGTGTCTGCATCCCGCAGGAGGAAGGAATCTGACCCGTTTCCCTGCTGCTTCTTTCTTCCGCTCCGCCGGTCTTTCGGGCTCTGCAGCGGTAATAAAATGCCCTTTAAAACTGTGGCAGTTTTCCGGCGGTCTGTCCTGCCCGCTTTCCTGAGAGGGTGGATGCGCGGATGACGGGGGTGGTTTTTACATATACGAGACTGCAGGGGATGTCCGGCTTCTGGATGAGGCTGAGCAGAATGTCTGCAGCCATGCGGCCGAAGTCCTCATTGGGAATCTGCACCGTGGTCAGCGGGGGATCCACCATGGCGGACTGGGGGGTGCTGTCGAATCCGGCCACCCGCACGTCGTCCGGGATGGACAGGCCCATCAGGCGCAGGGCCTGCATAATGTTGAAGGCCAGGAAGTCGTTGGCGCACAGCAGGGCATCCGGCCGCTCCGGCATCTTCCGGATCTGGGAGGCCAGCCACTCGGGGCTGCCGTAGGGGGAACTGTCCCGCTCGAGAATGCACAGCGACCTGTCCACTGTCATGCCGGCCTGCTCCACCGCGCAGGTGAAACCCATCCAGCGCTCACGGAAGCTGATGCAGTGGTCTGCATCTCCCACAAACCCCAGACGGACGGCCCCGTCCTCTATCATCTGGCTTGTCACATAGCAGGAACTGCCCAGGTTCTCCATGAGCAGATAGCTGCAGTTCATGGGGGAGAAGGTGGCGTCCGGATGTCCGTCCACCGAGAGGAAGGGAATGTCCAGGGAGCAGAGCATCTTCACATAGTCCCGGTCAAACAGCTCCGTCCCCAGGATCCCCGCGGTCTGGGACAGAGTCATGGCCGCCGGCAGCCGCTTCTCCCGCAGCTCCGCCGGGGTGATCTCATGCATCATCAGGGTGTAGCCGGCCCGGCTGAGGCGCTCCGTAAATACAGGCAGAAAACGCATGGCAAAATGGTAGTCGGTGGGCATGTCGCTGGTGAGCATGACCACTGTCTGCGGGGCTGTGCCGCGGTGAACCGGAAGGGAAGGGGCCGGACTCTCCGGACGGCTCTCCTCCGGCGCCGGGTAGTAGCCCATCTCCTGGGCCTTCTGCAGAACCAGCCTGCGGGTGGATTCGGGCACGGTGCGGTTGTTGAACACTTTGGATACGGTGTTGCGGGAGAGATTGCAGGCGGCCGCAATGTCCTGCATGGTAACACGTTTGATTGCCACAGGAGGTCCTCCTCGAGCGAGCGTTGTATTTCACAGCATGCACAGTATGCACATCAGGGGGGCCTGCGCGCTGACTGCTTGTGCTTCCATGATAGCACAGGGTCCGGGGGAATGCAAGGTGTGCATAATGTAAAGTCGTTCGTCAAAGTGCACAGAATTCGTGCCCTATTTTTGTGCATAACAGCAAACAGAATCGGGTTGACAGAGGAGGGCGAAGGCATTAGAATGTAAACATGTTTCGGATGCACAATGTAAAGGCGTGTTTACATTAACTGGAAGGGTGCACAGTTTTCTCCCCCAGTTCTGGCCTGTCTGCAGTCAGCCTTACCAGCTCAGCACGAGGTCTTTACAAAGTGTAAATGGGCAGCCCGGTGCCAGCAGGGGCAGGATTTTTACGCGCCGGAATTCCCGCAGCGGAAACCAGGGACGGCGGCCGCTCCACTTCATGGTCTGCCGCACCCCAAGATGAAGGAGGTCAGAATGCCGCTGACTCGCGGTGCGCCCCTGTGGAGGGGGGCGCAAGGCAGTCTCTCCCGGGGGACTGTGAGACCGTGGGACATGCACCCGCGGCCAGAGTCGGAACCATGTCGGAAGTTCTCATCAAGAACCTGAAGAAAGTCTATGACGGCGGGGTAACAGCCGTCCACGATGTCAACCTGCACATCGCGGACAAGGAGTTCATCGTCCTGGTCGGCCCCTCCGGCTGCGGGAAGTCCACCACCCTGCGGATGGTGGCGGGACTGGAGGACATCTCCGGCGGCGAGCTGTACATCGACGGCAAGCTCTGCAACAACGTGGAGCCCAAGGACCGGGACATCGCCATGGTCTTCCAGAGCTACGCCCTGTATCCCCACATGACCGTCTACGACAACATGGCCTTCGCCCTGAAGCTGAAGAAGGTGCCCAAGGCGGAGATCGACAAAAAGGTGCGGGAGGTGGCCCAGATCCTGGACATCACCCAGTACCTGGACCGGAAGCCCAAGGCTCTGTCCGGCGGCCAGCGCCAGCGGGTGGCCATCGGCCGGGCCATGGTCCGGGACCCCAAGGTGTTCCTCATGGACGAGCCCCTGTCCAACCTGGACGCCAAGCTCCGCAACCAGATGCGGGCCGAGATCATCAAGCTGCGCCACCGCATCAACACCACCTTCATGTACGTCACCCACGACCAGACCGAGGCCATGACCCTGGGCGACCGCATCGTCATCATGAAGGACGGCTTCGTGAACCAGATCGGCACCCCCGAGGACGTGTTCGACCGCCCGGTGAACCTCTTCGTGGCCGGCTTCATCGGCATGCCCGTCATGAACTTCTTCGACCACTGCAGGCTGCTGCTGGAGGGCGGCGTGTACTACGCCCAGATCCGGGGCGCCAAGTTCAAGCTGGACGACTTCCAGCAGAAGGCCCTGAAGCAGAACGGCCAGCAGCCCTGCGACATCGTGGCCGGCATCCGGCCCCAGCACATCAGCGTGGGCGCCGGCCAGCTGGAGGCCACCATCGAGGTCAACGAGATGCTGGGCTCCGAGGTCAACCTCCACGCCCGCTCCGACACCGACGAGGTGGTCATGGTCATCCCCACCGTGGATCTGACCGTGGACGTGTCCATGGGCTCCAAGGTCCGCTTCGACACCCAGCCCCGCCTGATCCAGCTCTTTGACAAGGCCACCGGCAACAACCTGATCTGGTATGACAAGGCCTCCGCCGACGCCTGCGCTCCTGTCGCCAGGGACTACAAGTTCTGAGGGATGTTCCGGCGCACCCGCGCCGTTCCAGCATCAAAAAGAGAGGAGAATACACATGGCGAAAGAAAAAAAGCCCGCAAAAGCCGCGGCGGCCGCAGCGATCCCGAAGGGAACCCTGCGGGACAGCCGGCGCAGGCGGATGCGGCAGAGCATCCCCTGGCTTCTCATGCTGCTGCCGGCAGTTCTGGTTGTCTTCCTGTTCAACTATCTGCCCATCTACGGCGTGCTGATTGCCTTCCAGGACTTCATGCCCGGCGACCCCATCATCGGGCCCCTGACCAAGTGGGTAGGGTTTAAAAACTTCACCCGCTTCTTCCATGACGTCCAGTTCTGGCCCCTGATGAAGAACACATTCCTGCTGTGCATCATCGGCTTCGTCATCGGCTTCCCCCTGCCGATCATCGTCAGCCTGGCTCTGAACGCCCTCAAGGGGAAGAGAACCGCCAAGGTCCTGCAGACCATCTTCACGGCCCCCCACTTCATCTCCCTGGTGGTCCTGGTCGGCATGCTGACCCTGTTCTTCGGCCGCTACGGTCTGGTGAACAACATCGCAGCCAGCTTCGGGGGGGAACGGGTCTCCTACTTCCTTGAGGAGAGCGCCTTCCGGCCGCTCTACATACTGTCCAGCAACTGGCAGGATTTCGGCTGGAGCGCCATCATCTACATCGCGGCCCTGTCCAACGTGGACCCCGGCCTCCACGAGGCCGCCATCCTGGACGGCGCCTCCCGCTTCCAGCGGGTCATCCACGTGGACCTGCCGGCCATCATGCCCATGGTCAGCGTCATGCTCATCATGTCCATCGGCGGCCTCATGGGCGTGGGCTATGAGAAGGCCCTGCTGATGCAGACCGACGGCAACCTGGGGGTCAGCGAGCTCATCTCCACCTACGTATACAAGCAGGGTCTCACCGGCATCCCCGACCAGGCCTACGCTACCGCCATCGGACTGTTCAACTCCATCATCAACGTCATACTCCTGATCATAGCCAACACCACGTCCAAGAAGTTCTCCGAGAACTCCCTGTTCTGAGGAGGGCCTGAACATGAAGACAAAGACACTGGGCAAAAGCAGCATGGGGGACCGGGTGTTCTACGCCATCAACTATATCTTCCTGGGGGCCCTGGCCCTCATCATCCTGTACCCCATCTACTTCATCATCATCGCCTCCATCTCCGACCCGGACGCGGTGCTGGCCGGCGAGGTGGTCCTCTACCCCGTGAAGGTCACCCTCTCCGGATTCCAGAAGATCCTGGAGCGGACGGACGTGTGGAGGGGCTACGCCAACACCATCCTGTACACTGCCCTCACCGTCATCCTCTCCCTGATCGTCACCATCCCCGCCGGCTGGGCCCTGAGCCGCAGAAACCTGGTGGGCAAGAAGTTCCTGATGATCTACTTCATCATCCCCATGTTCTTCGGCGGCGGCCTGATCCCCTTCTACAATGTCATGAACAGCCTGCACCTGATCAACACCATGTGGGCCGTGGTGCTCCCCTCCATCCTCTCCGTATGGAACCTGTTCATGACCCGGACCTTCTTTGAATCCAGCATACCGGACGGGCTTGTGGAGGCGGCCCGGATAGACGGAGCCGGGGAGTTCAAGATCTTCACCACCCTGGTCATCCCCCTCTCCAAGGCCATCCTGGCCGTCATGGCCCTGTACTACGCAGTGGGCCAGTGGAACAGCTACTTCAACGCCATGATCTTCCTCCAGGACGAGAACCTGTACCCCCTGCAGCTGGTTCTGAAGGAGATCCTCATCGCCTCCGAGAGCACCACCGGCGGCAGCGGCGAGACCATCCTGGAGCAGTACCGGCTGGCCAACCAGATCAAGTACGTCTCCGTCATCGTCTCCAGCGCCCCTGTCATCTGCCTCTACCCCTTCGTGCAGAAGTACTTTGCACAGGGCGTCATGATCGGCTCCCTCAAGGGCTGATCTCCCCTCAGAACCCACAGAACACGCACATGGAGGTTCAGTTAACAATGAAAAGACTTGCTTCTCTTCTCCTGGCGGCATCCCTGATGCTGTCCCTGGCCGCCTGCGGCAGCAGCGGCAGCAGCTCCGGAAACTCCGGAAGCGGCAGCGGGGGCGGCGCCGCTTCCGCCGGCGTGGACGCCCTGGTGTCCGACTACGGCTACCAGTGGGAGGACACCAGCGCCCCCATCCTCAGCGAGGCCGGGGCAGACGCCATCTCCTTCAACATCTACTCCTCCAAGAACGCGTCCGCTCTGGACTACAACGACATGAAGATCATGCAGGACCTGCATGACGCCACCAATGTGACTGTAAACTGGGAGAACGTCTCCGAGTCCGTATACGGCCAGCAGAAGAACCTGATCTTCGGCAACGCCGAGGACCGGCCGGACGCCATCTACCACGCGGGCATGAGCGCCGGCGAGATCATCAAGTACGCCCAGCGCAACGTGCTGCTCCCCATCAGCGACTACCTGGAGTACATGCCCAACCTGTCCAAGATCCTGGACGAGCGGCCTGACATCAAAAGCCAGCTCACCAGCGAGGACGGGAAGATCTACTCTCTGCCCCGGGTAGAGGAGATGGGCCTGCTGCAGAACCCCAACCTCCTGTTCCTGAACAAAAACTGGACCCAGGCCGCCATTGACGCCGGGGCCGTGGACGGCCTCTCCGCCGCCGACCTGGTGGACGGTCTGACCCTGAACTGCGACCAGATGTCCGACATCCTCGCCTACTTCCGGGACAACGACATGAACGGAAACGGCAAGACCGACGACGAGCGCCCCCTGAGCTTCGTATACAACAACTGGCAGGGCAACCAGTGCGACCTCTACGGCATGTTCGGCCTCAACGACAACCTGGAGCACCGGGTGGTTGTGGACGGGAAGATCACCTACACCGTCCAGGACGAGCGCTTCAAGGAGGCCACCAACTACATCGCCGGCTGGGTCACCGACGGCCTCATCGACAAGGTGTCCTTCGAGCTGTCCCAGGACAACTTCCTGGCCAACGGCAAGGGGGAGGAGACCTACGGCGCCTTCTACTGGTGGGAGAGCGAGACCGTGGTATCCAATCCTGAGAACTACATCGTCTGCGCCCCCCTGGTGGGCCCCGACGGAGAGCAGACGGTCTGCGTCTCCAACAACCCCGAGATCAGCACCGGCGAAGTGGTCATCTTCAGCGACGTGGCCAACGCCCCGGTTCTCCTGACCTACTTTGACCGCTACTACGACCCCATGATCTCCGCCCAGATCAACTACGGCCCCATCGGCATTGTCTACGAGGAGGAGCTGGACGACCAGGGAATGCTGGTCCAGAAGGAGCTCACCGGGGACATGACCGCCGACGAGCTGCGCCTGCAGAACGCCCCTCTGGGGATCATCTACCTCTCCGACTACGCCTGGGAGAACGTGGTGCACATGGAGCCCCGGGCCCAGCTGCGGCTGGAGCGCCTGGACCTGTGCGCAAAGCCCTACGTCCCCGACGGGGTGGAGCCCACCCCCAACCTCCAGTTCACCCTGGAGGAGCTGAACACCCTCAGCAGCTATGAGTCCAACCTCAACGACTACATCCGCACCAACCTGGTGAAGTGGCTCATGAACGGCGGCGTGTCCGACGCCGACTGGGACACCTTCACCAGCGACCTCAACGGCCGCACCAACCTGTCCGGCATCCAGGAGGTCTACCAGGCCGCCTATGACCGCTATGTCGCCGGCGGACCTTCCTCCTCTTCCTCTTCCTCTTCCAGTTCCGGGTCCGCCTCCTCCTCCGGAGCCGCATCCGGGTCCGGATCCTGAGGGTCCTCTGAGCGAAGGAGCGTGAAACAGAAATGAAGAAACGAGCACTTGCCCTTCTCCTCGCCCTGGCCATGCTGGCCGCCGCTGCCGGCTGCAGTTCCGGCAGCTCCTCCGGCACCGGAGGGAACGGAGGGGAGGCCCCGGAGATCACCGGGGTCACGGACCAGAGCGTCCAGGCCGGCACCGAGTGGAACGCCATGGAGGGAGTCGCCGCCTCCGACCCGGAGGACGGGGACCTGACCGCCAAAATCACCGTCACCTCCCTGCCGGAGCTTTCCTTCTCCAACGGGAAGGCCACCCCGGAGGAGCCCGGCGACTATGAACTGACCTACACCGTGGCGGACGCCGGAGGCCAGGAGACCAAGGCCTACGCCACCCTCACCGTCACCCGCACCACCGGGGAGGCGGAGGTCTTCCAGAGCTTCGACTTCGCCGATGCGGAGCCGGACACCCACGGCTGGGAGGCGAAGATCGCCGACGGCGTCAGCGCAGCCGGGGAGGCAAAGGAAGGCGCCTTCGTATTTGACATCACGGACCCGGGCAGCGGGGACACCGACATCCAGCTGGCCAAGGGCGGCGTGGCCCTGAAGGCGGCAGACTACCGGATCAAGGTCTGGGCCAAGTCCACCGCGGACACCTACGCCCACCTGCTGGCCTACAGCGAGAAGACGGAGGGCGACCCCCTGGGCGGCGCCTACAACCTGCCCATCGGGGCGGAGATCGCACCCCTGGAGCTGAACTTCACCTCCGCCGGGGAGGACACCGCCCGCTTCGTGCTGAACCTGGGGAAGATCACCCCCAATCCGGACAATCCGGAGGACACAACCCCCTCTGATTTCACTGTCACCATTGACAAGATTGAGATCTACGAGATCACCGGCGAGCAGACCCTGACGCCTTCGTATACAGCCGACTTCGCGGACGCCTCCGCGGCCTCCGTCAGCGCCGGCGACGGGGCGGCAGCCAGCGTGAACGTAGCCGGATCCGCGGCCTTCCAGATTGACACCTATCCCGGATCTGACGGGGGCGTGTGGAGCATCAAGGCCGACCTGGCTCTGCCGGGCGCAGCCCTGGAGTCCGGGTCCAAGTACTACTACAAAATGACCCTGAAGTCCGAGCAGGCCCAGAGCGGGGAGTGCCTGGTGGAGAGCGCCGAGCAGGCGGACAAGGCCCGGGCCAACTTCTACGGCCTCAGCCTGGAGGCCGGGGAGGAGACCACCATTACCAACACCTTCACCGCCGAGAACGCCGTCTCCGACCCCGTGATCCGCATGCAGCTGGGCACCCCCGGGGAGGGGGTCACCTCCAACACCGTCACGGTGACAGCCCTGGAGTTCGGCACCGTGGAGGGGGATCTGGACACCCAGAAGACCATTGACTCCTTCAGCGCCAGCATCGCCGCCAGCGCAGACCCGGAGGTGCTCTGGACCACCTACAACGGCACCGACGAGGACAACGACCGGGGCGTGGGCACCATCTGGACCCAGGACGGCAGCCTCTTCTACCGCATCGACCAGGGGGGCACCGTGGACTGGCACAACAAGCTGATCTTCGGCCACACGGACAATCCCCTGACCCTGCCGGCAGACAGCTACTTCACGGTGGAGGTCACCGCAAAGGCCTCCAAGCCCGTCTCCTGCGGCTTCTTCCTCAATGTCCTGGGGGGCTGGGATCCCCGCATCTCCGAGACCATTGACTTCACCACCGAGGAGCAGACCTTCAGCTTCACCACCACCGACACCCTGATCATGGACATGGACTTCGAGATGCTCTTCCAGTTCGGCTCCGCTGAGACGGCAGAGCTGGGAGACGTGACCGTCGAGATCTCCGACATCACCATCCTGCAGAGCAGCGTCGTCTGACCCTGCACCGGACCGGCACCCGGCAGCCGGGGGAAGAAACCCGCCCCCGGCTGCCCCGCCGGACAGCCCCGCACCTTTTCATGACACATGCCGTTTAACGGAAGGATGGATGCACACATGAAGGAGAAACTTCTGGCCTCCTTTGCAGCCGCGCTGCTGGCAGCCGCAGTCCTGCTGGCAGGCTGCTCCGCAAAGGAATACACCGTGACCTTCTCGGCCGGGGACACCTCGTACCCCGCCCAGAGCGTCCGCTCAGGCCAGACCATTGAAGCCCCGGATGCACCCGTCCGGGACGGCTGGCAGTTTATCGGCTGGTTTCAGGACGAGGGGCTGACGAAGCCCTGGGACCCTGAGACCGACAAAGTAGACAGCGACCTGACTCTCTGGGCCGGCTGGGACAGAGACACCGGGGACGAGATGTCAGAGAGCGGGAACGACAGAGACTTCTCGGACCTGAAGACCCCGGGCAGCCAGGAGGAGGCCTATGCGTACAGAGCAGCCTTCCTCCCGGAGAAGGACGGGACCTCCCAGCCCTACGTGGGGGACACCATGCCCTATTATGAGGACGGGGTCTTCTACGTCTATTACCTGAAGGAGGGCGGGGACTCCTACAACCACTCCCTGTATCTGGCCACCACGGAGGACTTCGTCACCTGGGAGGAGCATCCGGACCCCGTCATCGAGGCGGACCGCTCCGGGGCCCAGGACAGCTGGATCGGCACCGGCAGCGTGGTCAAAGCCGGGGACACCTATTACTTCTTCTACACCGGCCACACGGACTCCGCCGCAGCGGAGTACAAGGAGAAGATCATGGCGGCGAAGGGCACCAGTCTGACGTCCTTTGAGAAGATCGAAGGATGGGAGATCGCCCCGCCCGACGAACTGGGGCAGAAGAACGACTTCCGGGACCCCCAGGCGTACTATGACCCGGAGACGGACACCATCTCCATGACCGTCACGGCCTCCATGGACGGCACCGCCCGCATCCTGAAGTTCACCCTGAGCAGCGACCTCCAGAGCGTGACTTACGACGGCGTCATCTTCACGGACCCCGTGGGGGGCTTCTGGAACCTGGAGTGCAGCGACACCTTCAAGATGGGGGACACCTGGTACCTCACCTATTCCGCCCAGGACGACACCCTCTGGTACGCGTCCTCCGACAGCCCCTGGGGTCCCTACGGGGAGCCCGCCCGGCTGGACGGGAAGCTGTTCTACGCGGCCAAGCACGTGGAAGATGAAAACGGCACTTACATGGCCGGCTGGACCAGGCGCTCCGAGTCCCCCTCCTCCACCCAGGACGTGTCCGCCTGGGGCGGGAACCTGTCAGTACAGAAGGTGGTGCAGAGGGAGGACGGAACCCTCTTTCTGGCCCCGGCTGACAGCATTGCAGGGCAGTACACCCTGCGCCGGACCATCCCCGCAGGGGACACCCACCTCTTCCTGGACGCCGGCTCCCTGTACAGCTACACGGACGCCTTCACCTGCTACGAGAGCTTCATGATCACCGGGGACTTCCGGTACAGCGGGGAGGGGACCTTCGGCCTCAGCTTTGACTACAGCGGCAGTCCGGAGAAGAACAAGTTCATCGCCCTGTCCCCCGCTGACCAGACGGTCAGTCTGCTGTTCAACGAGGGCAGCACCCTGATCACCGAGACGGCGGCCCCGCTGGAGGCGGGGAAGGACTTCTCCTTCACCTACATCCAGGAGGGCTCCGCAGGCACCTTCTACCTGGACGGGGAGGCGGCCCTCACCGTGCGCATCTACGGCGCCAGCGGGAAGACCATCCAGCTCTTCGCCGAGAACAACTCCGTCCTCTTCACGTCCCTGCGGCAGTACACGCCGGGACAGCCATGACACAGGCCCGGGAGGTGCCGGTATGAGAAGACTATTCGACTATGGCAGCCCGCTCATGCGGAATCTGATCCGGCTGTTTGACTGCATGTGCCTGAGCGTCCTGTGGCTCATCTGCTCTCTGCCCATTGTGACCATGGGGGCCGCCTCGGCCGCCCTCTACACCGCTGTATACAGGTACATCCGCCGGGACGAGGGGTACCTCTGGCGCACCTACTGGGACGCCTTCCGGGAGAACTTCAAACGCTCCACCCTGGCCTGGCTGGTCCCCCTGGGTCTCCTGGTCCTCCTGGTGGTGGACGCCCTGGTCTTCCGGGGCATGCTGCTCCAGGGGAAGGTGCTGGGGAACCTCTACTGGCTGATCCTGATCCTCATCTGTCTCGTTCTGGTCTGGGCCTTCTGCCTCTCCGGCTATGCGGCCCGCTTCAACGGGTCCGTGCGGGAGATCCTCCACTTCAGCGCCGTGCTGGTGCTGCTGCACCCGGTGCGGACCGTCCAGATGTTCCTGCCCATGCTGGGGGGCGCCGCCCTCCTCCTCATCTTCCCCGCCCTGCTGATCCTTGTGCCGGCCGCCGTATGCTGGATCGGAAGCATCACCCTGGAGAAGGTCTTCCTCCAGCACATGCGCCCGGAGGATCTGGAGCGGCAGCAGGCGGCAGACGGGGTGCAGGCGGAATAGGCAGGGGAAGACGGAAACGGCCGGAGACACCTCCGGCGGCAGCACAAGCGCACCCGGCTCCGTCTGCGGGCGGAGCCGGAGGGCGCAGAAGGAAGATTGATAGCGTGCTAAGCGAACCTCTGCGGCAGGCCCGCGAATTTGAGGAGAAGTACATGCCCTTCATCCCGGATGAGGAGCGGCCCCTGTTCCATCTGACCGGGGGCATCGGCTGGATCAACGACCCCAACGGCTTCTCCGTATACAGAGGGGAGTACCACCTCTTCTATCAGTACAACCCCTACTCCACCCAGTGGGGCACCATGCACTGGGGCCACTGCCGGACGAAGGACTTCATCACCTGGGAGCGGCTCCCCGTGGCCCTGGCCCCGGACATGGACTACGACCGCAGCGGCTGCTTCTCCGGCTCCGCCGTGGAGCTGCCGGACGGGCGCCAGCTGATCATGTACACAGGGGTGCGCCGGGTCCGCAGGGCGGACGGGGTCCTGGAGGAGCACCAGACCCAGTGCCTGGCGGCAGGGGACGGCATCGACTACGAGAAGTACGAGGGCAACCCGGTGCTCACCGCGGCGGACCTCCCCGCCGGCAGCAGCAGATTTGACTTCCGGGACCCGAAGATCTGGCGGGAGGAGGACGGAACCTACAGCTGCGTTGTCGGAAGCCGCACGGCAGACGGCAGCGGCGCCGTTCTGCTCTTCCGCAGCCGGGACGCCTTCCACTGGCACTATGTTCAGACCCTGGACTGGTGCCGGAACGAGTACGGCCGCATGTGGGAGTGTCCCGACTTCTTCCCTCTGGACGGGAAGCACCTGATCCTGGCCAGCCCCCAGGAGATGGCCGCTCTGGGGCTGGAGTTCCACGCGGGATACGGCACCATCTGCCTTGCGGGCACCTGGGACGGGAAGACCTTCCAGAGGGAGCGGGTCCAGTCCGTGGACTACGGCATTGACTTCTATGCCCCCCAGACCCTCCTGTCCCTGGACGGGCGCCGGATCATGATCGCCTGGATGCAGAACTGGACCAGCACAAACTGCCAGCCGTCAAACGCCAGGATCTTCGGGGAGATGACCCTCCCCCGGGAGCTGGCGGTCCGGAACGGCCGGCTGATACAGAATCCGGTGCGGGAGCTGGAGAACTACCGCTGCGGCCGGGTGGTCTACGAGGACGTGCTCGTTACCAGCGAGACCAACATGCAGGGGATCCACGGCCGGGTGCTGGACATGACGGTCACCGTGCGGCCGGTGGGTACCGTATACACCTGGTTTAAGCTCCATGTGGCCAGAAGCGGCGAGTATGACACCACCATCCGCTACAAGCCGGAGGTCTCCACTGTAAGGGTGGACCGCTCCCGCTGCGGGATCCGCTATGACGTGGTCCACGTGCGGGACTTCATGGTGCGCCCCCGGAACGGGGAGATCAAGATGCGGGTGGTGATGGACCGCCACAGCCTGGAGCTGTTCATCAACGACGGGGAACAGGCGGCCAGCTTCATCCTCTATACACCGGAATCTGCGGACTCCATCAGCTTTGAGTGCAGCGGAGGCGCAGCCCTGGTGGACGTGGAGAAGTACGAGCTGAACCTGGCCCGGGGAGGGGAGAGCGGATGAGCACTGCGGCTTATGATGTCACAGCCCTGGGGGAGCTGCTGGTGGACTTCACGGAGAACGGCACAAGCCCCCAGCAGAACACCCTCTTTGAGGCCTGCCCCGGGGGCGCCCCCTGCAACGTGCTGGCCATGCTGCAGAAGCTGGGGAAGAAGACCGCCTTCATCGGCAGGGTCGGGGACGACATGTTCGGCCGCCTGCTGCGCTCCGTGGCGGAAGAGGCCGGCATCTGCACGGAGGGTCTGTCCACGGACCCGGAGGTGCGGACCACCCTGGCCTTTGTGAAAACCCTCCCGGGAGGGGACCGGGACTTCTCCTTCTACCGCAGGCCGGGGGCCGACCAGATGCTGACAGAGGAAGATGTCCCGGAGGACCTGGTGCGCAGCACCCGGATCTTCCACTTCGGAACTCTGTCCCTGACCGGCGAGCCTGTCCGCTCCGCAACCCGGAAAGCCGCCGCACTGGCCAGAGAGGCAGGCGCCCTCATCTCCTTCGACCCCAACCTCCGTCCGCCCCTGTGGGACAGCATGGAGGAGGCCAGGGAGCAGACAGCCTGGGGGCTCAGCCAGTGCGACATTCTTAAAATTGCCGACAACGAACTGGAGTTCATGACCGGCACTGCTGATTTTGAGGAGGGGGCCGCCATTCTGCGCAGCCGGTATCCCGGCATTCGGATGCTGAATGTCACAGCCGGCGCACAGGGCAGTTATTCCTTCTATGGAGACAGCAGTGTCTTCGTCCCGGGGTTCACCCTGGGCGGGACCATTGAGACCACAGGGGCAGGGGACACCTTCTGCGCCTGCGTGCTGAACTTCGTTCTGGAGCATAGTCTGGATGGCCTGAGCAGCAGCGATCTGACCGCCATGCTGCGCTTCGCAAACGCTGCCGCCTACCTGGTGACCACCAGGAAGGGCGCCATCCGGTCCATGCCGGACCGTGAGCAGGTGGATGCGCTCCTGAAGGCGCACTGACCGCCCCGGTCCGCGTATACTGAAATTCTGAAGGGGGAACCGTATGACGTAGCCGGAAATATGCGACAAGCCGTGATTCATCTGCCTGAATCCAATCAGGAACACGAAGGAGTTGCAGCCAATGAGAAAACACAGGAAACTGGTCTCTGCGGTTCTGGCAGGCGCGATGCTGATGAGCATGGCCGGCGTCAGCGGTGCCGGAGCAGCAGAACCGGCCTCCGTCACGACAGACAGTGAACTCGCCTTCGAGCCCCTGTCTCAGACAGCAAGCATCGCCTATGAGAAGCATGCGCCCGGCTATTCCGTACTGCTGGACCGCGCCGCTGATCATGTGACGATGCGCATCACAGATGTTCCGGATGCGGAGGCAGAACGCACACCGGATGGAGTCCAGCTGTACATCCACACCAGGGTGAACCTGAAAGCCGGTGCGGAGTACTCGGTCAGCTTCGCGCTCGCAGCGAAGAACGCCCAGCCGGACTACACCGTCAGCTTTGACGGAGATTCTGTGAAGGATGCATACGGAACCCTGACCGGCCAGAGCATTCAGGCCGGCGGAACAGACCGCGTGCAGTACCGGATTACACCCGACAGGGAGCGCGGAGAGCTTGTTCTGCGCCTCCAGCTGGGCTGCACAGAGGCCGAAGGCAACGAGTTCCAGCTCTCCAGCCTCGCCGTGGGCGAGGTGCCGGAGCAGGAGACCGGCGAAAATGTCATGCTGGCAGACAGCCTGAACTACAAAGCGCCGGGAACAATCCGCATGTGGACCAATGACGACTGCGGAGCGGTAATAACCGCAGACGAGAAATCCGCCACGCTGACCGTCACCAGTGTCCCCGATGATGAGAAGGCAGCCGAGGTATGGAAGATCAAGCTTCTGGTTGCCACCGGTCTGAAGCCGGAGCCAGGCAAAACCTACCGCATCCGGCTGGATGTCAAGTCCTCCGCAGCGAGGGACTACGAGATCTGCTACAATGAGGGCGAGACCGAAAAGGGCTACGACGTGCTGTACGACCAGCATCTGTCCGGCAGGAAGGAGACCCTGGAACGGAGAATCTACGTGCCGTCTGACAAGGAGAATCCCGGCGAACTGATTATTCAGCTCTCCCTGGGCAAGCTCCATGTCGGAGACACTGTCACCGTAAGCAACCTGCGGGTAGAGGAAGCCATTCCCAGGTACACCAGTGCACTGCCCAAGGATTTCGCCTTTGACACCTTCCACCCGTACACAATCTACGACGAGAACAATCAGAAAGTTACCGGGTCAAGGGAAGTAGACACAGAGATTGACTGGGACAGAGAGCCGAATGTCACTGCCGGCGGGGACTTCCTCGGCAAAGTAACCTCTGATGAGGACAAAGTAACCGTAGAAGTTAACGGCGGCACAAATGTATGGGACGCACGGCTGAATGTAGACACGCATACGCAGCTCGAAGAGAACACCAGCTATAAAGTTGAATTCAAGATCGAGGCAGACAGAGATTATACAAATTATGAAGTGCTGTTTGGAAGCGGATTCAAAGAGAACGGCATCGACAACAACGAAGTCTACGGGTCGCTCAAAGGTCAGAAGTTAACAGCCGGCACTGAGACAACTGTCAGTCATGTGATCAGCACTGCCAAGGCTGCTAAAATCGGTCTTGCTGCCAGAGCTTCTGCTGATCTGCCCCTCCTGATCACACTCCAACTGGGGGCAACTGGCGGAGAGCACGCCACTGTCACAGTCAGAGAGTTTTCTGTCCAGAAGACAGACGAGTCAGCCCCGGGAGGAGACACACCCGGAGGCAGTACACCAGGCGGAGGCACATCCGGAGACAATCTGGCGTCCGTCACTTATCCAAAGGTAAGCGAAGGTCAGTTTACTGTCCGGGATGGAAAAGGCACTGTTACGGGGGACGGCAGCTCTGCAACATTTACCTGCCCGGCACAGGAAGCAGAGCCGGCAGCCTGGCAGAGAGGACTGTTTACAGGCGATATCTGCCGGCTGTCTGCAGACAGCGTGTACGAGATAAGTTTCCAGATTGTTTCTACGAAAGAAATCAGCTTTGACGTTGTCTACAACAAAGACAGTGACTGGGATGCAGGTGAGAAAGGGTTTGGAGCTCTGTACAGTCAGACTGCAAATACATCACCGTCAACAGTCACATACAGAAACACTGACAGCAGGGGCGATGGCATGCTCCGCATCCGGCTGGACCTTGGTCTGGCGCCGGAGGGCACACAGGTTACGATAAGCAATATCCAGGTAAAGAAAGTAGATGCAGGCGGTACCGCATCAGGTGACAGCCTCGCCTCTGAAATCAAATATCCTGGCGGCATGGATTTCGGCATATTCCGTGTCAGAGACGGCAAGGGCACGCTCGGCGGGGACGGCAGCAGTGCCACCTTCACCTGCGCAGACGGCACCACACAGGCCTGGGAGCAGGCTCTGTATGCCGATGATCTCTGCACTCTCGAGGCTGGCTCCAGCTACAGGATCACCTTTGACATCGAGGCTGACAAAGACGCTCCCTTTGAAGTTTGCTACAACAGAGATAAGGACTCCGGAGAAGGTTATGAGAAGGGCTTTGGCTATCAGACTGGTCTGACTGCACATGCATCCTCACAGACAGTCACTTACGATATTGAAGCAGAAACAGGCGGCAAACTGCGGCTACGAATCGATCTTGGAGCAGCAGCGGCAGGAACGGTTGTCAAGGTCAGCAATATCAAGGTTCAGAAAAACGGACAGCCTGCTGTATCCGAAGAAAACCTGGCTTCTGTCACTTATCCGGCTGAACCTTCTCCTGCAGATGACGGAACCTTCCGCGCCAGAGACAGCAAGGGCACGCTCAGCGGGGACGGCAGCAGTGCCATCTGGACCTGCACCGAAACTACCACAGATGCCTGGCAGCAGGGGCTGTTCATTGATGACCTCTGCACTCTCGAAGCCGGCTCCA
>CAYYHY010000040.1:0-16426 GCA_964471855.1 uncultured Oscillospiraceae bacterium
GTTCGGCAACAACAACGCCTACTGCCAGGACAACATCACCTCCTGGCTGGACTGGAACCTGCTGAAGAAGAACGCCGGCCACTTCGGCTTCGTCCGTTATATGATCGCCTTCCGCCGCAACCACCCCATCCTGCGCCGCAACCTGAGCGACGGGTACGAGGACTTCCCGGACGTGAGCTTCCACGGCGTCGCCCCCTGGCGCAACAGCTTCCAGGAGCAGGACCACTACATCGGCGTCATGTTCGCCGGCCGCTACGGGGACGGGGCCCCCGACATCGTCTACATAGCCTCCAATGCCTACTGGCGGGAACTGCGGGGCTCCCTTCCGGCCCTGCCCCGGGGACTCATCTGGGAACTCCAGGTCGACACCTGGCGGGAGCGCCAGTATGCAAAGCCGGTGGACGGGGTCAGCTTCGCCATCCGCCCCCGCTCCGTCATGGTCTTCACCGCCGTCCGGGACCCGGAGGTGTCCGACGACGGCACGGATACGGAGATCCGGGACATCTTCCCCGCCGCCGAGCCGGAGGAACCGGAAGGCGGCCTCAGCTGAACAGCAAAGGACCTGCACGCTCCTGTGCAGGTCCTTTTTCTTATCAGGACAGATTCTCTTCCAGAGGGCGGAACCAGCGGCTCTCCCGCCGGACCGTACCGTCCGGCTCTGTCAGAGTCACCGTCAGAAGGCCCCGCTGCAGGGGGACCTGGCTGACCCCCTCCGCAACAGCGGCAGACAGTCCGCTCTCCCCTTTAAACAGGTCCAGAAGGCCGGAGCACCACGCGGCCTGGCCGCTCAGCCCCGGCTCCCCGGTCTCCACTTCCACCTCCACCATGCCGGGGTACTCTCTGCTCTCAGTGATGGTTATGTCTCTGCTGCCCTTCAGCATCACAGTCCCGCAGAGCACCAGAAAGGCCGCCGCTATGACAGCGGTCTGACCCCGCCCGGCGGGAAAGAAGAAGGGCGGCTCATACCAGAAGAGGAACAGGATGCCCGTAAAAACAGCCAGCAGCACCAGCACCGCAGCGGCCATGGGCAGGCTGCGCCAGTTCTCCCACAGGCGGCAGAGGGCCGCCGCCGCCCCCGTCACAAGGACGGTCAGGCAGATGCGCTTCTCCAGTTCCTTCCCCGTGAAGCTGTCCCGGAAGACGGCCAGGGCGGTCAGGAAACCCAGCCCCAGGATGACAGCGGCTGCCGCCAGAGGGTGCCCCAGACGGGCAGACGCCGAAAAGATGAGGACAGCGGCCGCCAGGAACCCCTGGACCAGCAGCCCCGCCGGGCTGCCCGCCGCCGGCCGGATCTCCTCCCGGTCATCGGGACCGGGGCAGAAGACGCAGATGCTGGCTGCAGTGCACACGGTCAGCGCCGCCACGGTCCCGTACAGCCAGCCCGACCAGAACAGCCTGAGCGCGGCCGCAGCAGCGGTCCAGGTGAGACCCGTCACGGCTGCAAAGACCGTCCGCCGGGAGTCCCCGTCCCCCCTGCCGAAATACCAGGCACACAGGCCCAGCGCCCCCAGACCCGCCGCCGCTGTCAGAAGGCAGGGCCAGGAGGCGGTGCTCCGCAGAGCCGCCTCCACCCGCTCCGCTGTGAAGGACAGGGTCTGGAAGCTGCCGTCCGGGAGCAGGTCCGCCAGGAAGACGGCCCCCCACTGCAGGGCGTGCCAGATGACCCCGGTCCTCTCCAGTCTGCCGCACTCATGGAAATCCGCCAGGTCCAGCAGGAAGAAGGGGACGGCGGAGAGCAGGAGCAGCAGGGCCGGCTGCACGGCGCCGGCGAAGACATAGAAAAGCAGGGTAAACAGGGCCGCCGTCCGCAGGTAGCGGAAGGGCAGCCTGCCCCAGACGGGACGGATGAGAACCGGTGCCGCAAAGGTGAGGGCGAAGAGGGCAGCCAGGATCAGCAGCACCCGCAGGTCCCTGTCTGTAAACAGGACCTTCAGGGATTCCCCCAGGTTCCGGAGGATCCCCGCCGGGTCCGGTGTCTGCATCTCCAGGGTCTGCAGAAGCAGAAGGACAGCCCGGACCAGCCCCGCTGTGCCGGCCGCCATGGCCAGACCCCGGGCGGGGCGGTACTGCTTCCCGGTTTTCAGAAACAGGAGCGCCGCCAGCAGAAGGGCTCCGGCCCCCGCGGCCAGGAGTCCCGCCCGGGTCACTCCCGCGGGGAGAAGGACCGCTGCTGTCTCCCCCGCCCACATCAGCAGCAGGATGCAGGAACAGGCAGTTTTCATGCTGCACCCCCTATGCTGAGACCAGCAGCAGCGCCGTGCTCACGGTAAAGAGGAGCGTGCCGGGGAGCAGCCCCCAGGTGCGACGGTCCTTCAGCGGGTACCGCTTCAGAGTCAGCACCGTCAGGACGGCGGCACAGCCCTGGAGCAGGGCGGACAGTATAACCAGAACTGAGAATCCCGTTCCCAGAAGAAGGGCGAGACCCAGAAAGACTGCATCCAGAAGGACCAGGGCTCCCCCGCACAGCAGGGCCTGGCGGCGGATGAACTTTCCGGACTGGTACAGCTGCTCCACCCGCCGGGCGCGCTCCGGACCGGGGGCCGGGGCGCCGGGCATGGTGTAGCACTCCCCCGCCTTTTCGTACTCCCGCTTCTCCCAGAAGCAGTCCCCCAGCAGGGAGCAGGCGGGGACATATCCCCCCTGCACCGCTCTTCGCAGCCAGGCGGTGCTCTTCTCCAGGTCTGCCGGGACGCCGTTTCCTGTCCTGTACAGAATCCCTGTCAGGAAAAAGGCCCGGGGCACCCCGGCATCCGCACAGTCCGCCAGCAGGTCCAGCTCCTCCCCGGTCAGATCCAGGTCCTGGGAGAGCTTCAGTTCCAGCTGGTCCAGGTCCTCCCGCCACTCCTCCTCCGGAACGGCGGGCTCCATGGGTTCCTCTTCCGGCTCCGCCGGAGAGGGCAGCTCCAGTGTCCTGGGAATTTCCAGTCCCTGCAGGATGGTATTCAGGGTCTCCCCGGCCTCCTGCAGGGTCATCCCGGAGGACACGGCGGTGCGGAGGATGTTGTTCAGGTCGACGGCGGACAGGCCCTCCTGCGCCTGGTCCAGATACCAGTTCAGGGAGCTGTCCCTGAGAAACCGGCGGATCCGGCGCAGCTCCTCCTCAGACACCCCTGCGCTGCTCAGGGCGTCCTCTACGGCGGGGATATCCCGCAGGACCTCCCGTCCGGAGATCTCAGTCAGCTGCCGCAGGGCCCGGGCGGCTCTGCTCTCCTGGTCCTGTTCAGCTGCCACTTCCGTCCCTCCCTGTCTCCTCCTCCAGCAGCTCCAGCGCCTCCAGCCAGGCGGCGGGGTCCGGCAGACGTTCGTCTGTCAGCCGGGTGGCTGTGCTGCGGAGAAACGCGCCCTCAAACATGTCCTTCACCGTCTCCGGCAGGGCCTCCCAGCGCTCCCGGGGCAGGTCGTTCTCCACCACCGGGGAGAGCCGGTTGTCCGTGTCCTGGCTGCTGAATATGAACACCGGGAAGGCGTGGTAGTGCCGGAAGTAGTTCCGGCGGGCCCCCTCGTCCGTGTCCCGCACCGGGTCCAGGACGGCGCCGTGGGCCGCCACACCCTTGCCCTCGTAGGGCAGCCGCCCCACCATGAGCCGGAACAGGAGCGCAGCCAGGGAGAAGCGCTCCATCTGCAGGGGCGGGTCTCCCCTGTACCCCTCCTCATATATGTAAGGCGGGGCAAACTCCATGGAGACGGCCTCCGCCGGCACCGGCTCATCCGCCCATTCCGCTGGGAACTTCCGGATCAGGCGGCTGTAGAGAAAGTAGACGGACATGTCCTGCCCGCCGTACAGGATCCGGTTCATGTTCATGTCGAAGCAGGCGCAGCCCGCCGCCTCCAGGTTCTGCAGGGCGCAGAGGAGGCTTCGGCACAGCTGCCGGATCTCCGGGTGCCGCCAGTCCAGGACGGTGCTGCCGGGGCTCTGGTACAGAAGCTCCCGCAGGGGCTTCATGCCGGGCCGTGGGTCCAGCGGGAACACCAGACCCAGCAGGTCCCCGGAGCGCACCAGGTCCACCGGCCACTGAAAGTACCGGCGGCTGGGGGGCCAGAGGATGCGCTCCTCATGGCGCCGGACCGCCGCCGGATCTGCGCTCTCCCGCAGGGGGAGCACCTGCACCTCCTGCCCGGAGGGGATGTGGACGGCCCGCAGGGCCTTCCCCTCTGACAGGTCCCCCTCCGGGGGGAACAGGTAGGTCCCGTATCCGGACAGGGCGCTGCACTCCACCCGCAGGTCCTCCTCCGGGAACCGCTTTCTGACTTTTCTCGCTCCCGGCATGGCGCCTACCGGTCTTTCCGGAAGAAGCGGCCGCGGCGGCCGCCCTCGCGGTCACCGGGGAGCACGACCCCCAGACCGGCGTCCTCCGCCGGGGGCTTCTGCTTCTTTCCCTTCTGCGGGGGTTCCTGCGGCTGTTCCCCGGCGTTCTCACCGGGTTCCGGCTCCTCCTGGTCCCGGCCCAGCAGACCTCCCAGGAATCCTGCGGCCCGGTCCCTGCGCTGCTGGCGCTGCTCCGCCTTCTCCCGGCGGCGCTCCTCCTTCTCGGCCTGCCGCTTCTCCTCCTCCCGGCGGCTGCAGGCGGATTTCAGGACTCCCAGGCTGTCCTTCAGGGAAGATGCCTGGTCGCCCCCCTCCTCCACATACCGGGACAGAAGCTGGGTAAACCGCTCCAGGTTGTCCCGCTTGAGCCAGAAGGGGTCATGTCCTGTGGAGTACTCCAGCCGCACGGGGTCCAGCAGCAGGGTGGCCCGGTGCCTGACCATGAAGGTGACGGTCCCCGTCTCCTGGCACTTTGCCGCAGCGGCCCAGAACCAGATATCCTGACAGGTCTCGGGAGCCCCCTCCTCCATGGCGTAGCGGATGAGAAGGGCGGCGTGGTCCCGCCACTCCTTTTTGCCGGCCGCGCCCATGAGCCAGTTCCCCACCCGGTGCCAGCTGCCGGAGGCGGCGTCCCCCAGGGCGTCCATGAACCGGTCCCCGTCCTGGTAGCGCCTGCAGCGGTCGAAGAAATTCGCATACTCCTCCATCCGCTCCGGCTGCAGAGCCTGGAGGAACATCTGGTAGAAGGCGTCCTCCAGGGCCACCGAACGGCTGCGGGCGGAGGGGCTGATCTGGTGCAGGGTGTCCTCGTACTCCTCCAGAACCTGGAACACCGGCTCACCGGAGGCCAGGGCCCGCTCCGCGGCCCGGAAGCAGCCCTCCTCCAGGTCCGGCAGCAGCCGCCGGGCGTCCGGCAGATCTCTGGTCTCGTCCCGCAGTCCCAGCAGAACCTGGAAGCTGCAGTCCGGCTCCATGACAGTCTTCCTTACCAGCTGCTCATAGAAGGGGAGCAGGTGCTCCGCACCTCCGGGCTCCCGCCGCAGGTCCGCGGCCACCTCCCGGAAGAGGACCGGGTCCTCCCGCATGCCGGTCAGGACCTCCACCGTCTCCTCCTCCCCGGTTCTGGAGAGGCGCAGGGACAGGTACTTCCGGTAGGCGGTCTTCAGGGCTTCGCTGGTGCAGACCCTGGTCCGCTCCCGCAGGAGATTCTCCGTCTCCGGGGGCAGCAGGAGCCCCTCCTCCGTAACCTGGTTCAGCAGGACTGCCGTCTCCTCCTCCATCTCTCCGCAGCCCGGCAGGGGCAGGGCCAGCCAGTCGCAGAGCAGACCGGGGATCCGGTCCGGGGTCTTCTCCCCGTACTCCATGTTCCAGGCCAGGTTCAGGGCCTCCATGTCGGTGATGGTCCGGTCCCCCATGCGGGCAAGCCAGGTGTCATATCCCTGCCAGTATGCATCCGCCTCCTCCGCCGTCATGGAGCGCCGGCGGGTCACAAAGTCCGCCACGAAGGGGTTGCGGCGCCAGCGGGCCTCCAGGGGGGCCGTGAGGATGTTGTTCTCCCCCGTGGCCGGCTCCACCCAGCGCACCCCCGCAGGCGGGGTCTGCACAAAGATGAACATGCGGCTGGATACGGGCATCTCCGGGCTGGTACAGGCCGTCACCCGCGTCCGCATGGACCAGGGCAGGGCGCTGAGGAGCAGATACAGAAGGCAGCGGGCCTTCCGGTCGTCCCCGTCCGTCTTTACAAAGACCGTGCTCCGGGCGCGGGAGGAGAGGGCCGTGTAGGCGCAGCGCACAAAGATGCCGTACTCCCTGTCCCCCATGCCGCAGAAGGCCAGGGCGGCGTCCAGGTCCCCCGCCGGCTCCATGGCCAGCTGTTCGGGGATCACGGCCGTCTCCTCGGCCGTGAAGTGAAAGTTTTCGTCTTTAATGCCCAGCAGGTTCTCCGGATGCTTCAGCAGCTCCAGGCTGTCCGGGAAGAGGAAGCCGTGGCAGAACATGCTGCTGCGGCCGAAGGAGTCCGCCAGTCCGTACTGGACCCGGACCAGACCCGCCTGACCGCCCCCGCTGATGAGGTCCAGCATGCAGAGGGGCCGCCCTTCGGCGTCCAGAGGCACCTCCGGGGTCTGCACCCCCTTCTCTGCGCTCTCAAAGAAGCTGCTCAGCTGGACGGGGATGTCCGGGGAGCAGCTGACCAGCTGCCAGCCGGCGGTGGCGCTGTTTCCCCCCACACGGGTGAAGCAGGCCTGATAGAATGCATGGTCCAATCTTCCGCACCTCCTGACTCAGCAGTCTTCCTCGTAGCAGTAGGACTCCAGCTCCTCCGGGGTCAGCTCCCGCATCCTGGGGGGCTTCCCCAGCAGCTTCTCCATGAAGGTGCGCTCCAGGGGGACCCCGGCGGGGGCCTTCCGCGGCTCCGGCAGGCGGATGGGCACGTCCGGGCGGATGTAGCCGAACTTGCAGAACATCCACAGCAGGGGCTCCGCGATGCGCTTGGGCACCGGCGGCGCCACGGGGATGGACCGCTCCATCCCTCCCACATTCTCCTTGCGCACCGGACAGCCGGTGGCGGAGAAGACGAAGTAGTTGTAGGTGGAGTAGCCGGTCCGCATGCTGTTCCGGATCTGCCGGTCCATGAGCTTTACGATCCCCGGCTGCAGGCGGTTGTACTCCGTGGCGTTGAAGCAGGGCAGCTCCCGGTCCGTCTCCGGGTCCAGGGCCGGGGTGATGTCCGTCCGGGCCTGCTCCGGCAGGGAGTCCAGGAAGGTGTCGCTCTTGGATATGCAGACAGCCACGGGGATGTCGCACTTCTCGCTGGAGCTGCCCCCCACGAAGGCGCCGTAGATGGTGTTCAGCACCAGGCTGGTGTCCGCGGCCTTCACCTCCGGGTCCTGGTCGGTGCCCGCCACCAGGTCCAGCTGGCTGGGGTCCAGGAGCAGGATGATGCCGCTGGAGCGGCTGACGAACTTGCCGTACTTCAGCATGTCCCCGGAGCGCTGGCAGTTCTCCCCTGCGATGTCGTAGATGACGATGGTCTCCGTGTGGTGGCTCCGGTCCACCAGGTCGTAGAACATGGGCTGGGAGAGGGAGCCCTCCATGGTGGGCCCGGGCAGGGGCTTGTTCATGGCCACCATGTTCCGCTCTATGAAGTCCGTCTCGTGGTCCGAGGTGAAGTAGCTGGTCATCCCCGCAAAGGTGGTGTAGCGGCCCATGTACTTCAGCAGCTGGGAGATGTACACCGTCTTGCCGGAGCCGGTGACCCCGATCACGGAGAGGAACTTCACGTCGTGCTTGCCGTATCCCAGGGGCAGGGGGTTGTGGCACTCGGGACAGACCCGGCGCCGGGTCTCCGCCCCGAAGCAGTCCTCCACCCCGATGACCATCCCGTCCCTGTCGTAGATGAAGAAGTCCGCCGCCCCCGAGGTCTCCACCCGCTGGCGCCGCAGGCTGTGGAAGTTTTTCGGGTCCGAGGGGTCCAGCACCGGCAGCTGCCACACGGCGCAGGGGAGCTTCCGGTCCGCCCCGCTGGCCGTCTCCGTGGTCTTGCCGTAGGCGCTCCAGAAGCGGGTGTACTTCTCGTCGTCCCGCCAGCGGAAGGGCAGCCGCCGGTTCGTCTGCTCCAGGAGCAGGGCCTTGCGGCCGGAGGCGGGCATCCGCTCCAGCTCCGCCTGGGTGTAGGACTCGTCGTTGAGCTCCGTCTCGTCAAAGCACGTCTCCATTCGGAAGTGCACTCTGGTGTGGGAGAACGTCCGGAAGCAGTAGGGGCAGGTTATCTCATAGTCCGGCATGTCAGCACCTCCTCCGGTGTTCAGACAGGTTTCAGGGTCAGGCCCTCGGCTGCAGAGAAGAACTGGGGCGCACCGCCCTCCGACTTTACCAGGAAGGGAACCCCCAGCATCTCCTCCGTAACAGGGAAGGTCTCCGGGCGGTCCGGAACCCGGTAGCAGACGGCCCCGTCCCCGCAGGTCCCCTTCTTCTCAATCCGTACCCGCCAGAACCCGGAGGGCACTTCCGCCGAGCGGAACAGACCCTGCTTCTGCCGCTCCGTCAGACGGCGGATCTCCACAGCCAGTTCCATGGCCGCAGAGGTCTGATAGTCTGTCCCCCTGGCGGGCAGATAGAGGTACATGGCGTCCTCCAGGGGCACATAGGTGCAGCCGCAGACGGCGTAGCAGGCGGGCTCCTCCCGGAGCACCAGCATCTCCCCGCCGCTGCGGTACTTCTGGAGGCTGACGCAGGTGAGCCAGGTCCCCAGCTCCGGGATCTGCTTCTCCCGGAACTCCCGGGGGTCCCCCAGACCGGCCAGCACCTGCTGCACCTCCGGGTCCGTCAGATCCACGGCCCCGCCCAGGGGGCTGCGGAAGAGCAGAAAGTGGGTGCAGCCGGAGGCGCTCACCCGCAGCAGCTGCCGGTTCTGCTTCTTCTCCACCCAGGGGGCCATGACATGCCTGCTGTCCGTGATCTCCCTCAGTATGATGTTCATTATTAAGAAGCCGCCCCCTCTGCAATGGAATGGCTACAGAAGCGCCTCGGGGCTGCAGCGGCACAGCTGGATCACTTCCAGGGCGTCGCTGCTGCCTGTGTCGAAAAAGCTGACCCCCGGGGCGCCCTGGTACACCGTGCGCAGATGGGTGTACAGGGTGGAGGGGCTGCCGTCGGCGCTGCGCTGGTTCATCATGAAGATCTGCTGGAAGGGGTGTACGGGGAAGATGGTGGCCAGCCGGGTCTTGTCCGTCAGGTTCTCGGTCAGCTCCTTCTGGAGCCGGGCCTGGATGGTTCCTCCGTCGGAGCCCATGCGGATGGTCATCTCCTCCTCCAGAGGCTTCCGGAAGATGGGCTCTCCGGCAAACATGGCCCCCGCGAAGGCGGCCAGACCGCTGAGGATCCCCTCCCGCAGGCTGCCCCCGCTGTTCAGGGTCTGCCACAGCCGCTCCCCCTCCGGTCCCTCCAGCCAGGACCGGGTCATGGGCTCGTAGTAGCTGCGCAGGTTGTCGCTGTCGTCGCCGGCCAGGCACACGTGCTGGAACTCCCGGATCAGAGTGCCCAGCTCCTCCAGCTGGCTTCTGGCCGTACGGTGGAAGTCCCGCAGCTCCTCCAGGCAGACATCCGCCGCCTCCAGCAGGAAATCCCGCCGGGCGCAGGCGGTCATGTAACTGTGGGCGGGCAGGTTCTTCTTCGGCTCCTGGATGGAGATCTGGGCAAAGAGGCTGTCCAGCAGGGAGTCCGTCAGGGAGGCGGCCGCCTCGCTCAGCTTCACCCGCCCGCTGACCCACTCCCGGAAGTCGCTGCGGAAGCGGCTTTTCAGCTGCACGTTTCCAGTCACAAGGGGCTGCACCTCCTGCCTGTAGAACAGGCGGAAGCTGCCCATGGTCACCTGGTCAAACTGCTGGAAGGGCAGACCGGCCAGGGACTCCCGCCGGCCCTCCCGGCGGGGGAAGCACTCCAGACAGGCGGAATCCGGCAGCAGGCTGCGGACCCGGGTCTTGAAGAACTCCTCCGCAAACTCGATGGAGCCCCCGGAGATGCCCAGGGCCCGGGCGGCCCGGTCCCGGCTCAGGGGCTCCCCGGCGCTGAGCCGCTTCTGCAGCCAGGCCAGGGCGGTGCTGATGAGGATCTCGCAGATCTCCCGGTTGGGCCGGGTCCGGCGGCAGCAGGCCGCCGTGAGGCAGGTGCCGGACTCCATGGGAAACATCTGCTCCAGGGAGAGGGAACTGCTTCCCCCGGCGCTGTTGACCAGCAGCAGAAGACAGGCGGCCAGGCTCCAGTTCTCCCGGATCCGCTCCCCCGCCAGCAGCACCCCGTTCTTCATGCGGCTGGAGAGGACCACCACCGTCCGGCGGCTGACCCCCTGCTCCAGCCGGTCGTGGAGCAGGCGCCGCACCTCCTGGGCCAGGGCCTGGTTCCGGGCCGACTCGTCCAGGAAGATGATGTTCATGTACAGGCACTGGGAGGGCAGGCTGTCCCGCAGGGCGTCGCAGCGGGTGCTGAGGCGGATGAACTCCTGGAGGCTGCTGCAGTCCCCGGTGCTGACCAGGGTGCACAGAAACAGGCTGCTCATGTCCCGGAAGCAGTCCTCCCGGGCAAACATGGCATCAATCCGGTCCTGGGCCTCCCCCTCCTCCAGGGGACCGGGCTCCCCGGAGAGGGCCCGGAAGCCCTCCGGGGTCAGCATCAGCTGGCAGACGGCGTCCGCCCGGGCCCGCCAGACCCGCCGGAGGGCGGCGGTGATGTCCGGCGCCCCGGCAGCGGCCTTCTCTCCCCCGTAGCAGAGCACCATGGGGAGGCGGGGCCTGCTCTGGCCCATATCGGTCCGGGAGCTGCTTTCCAGCTGGTCCACCAGGAGGGAGATCAGTTCTTCCACATGTTCCAATCCGCTCAGGCTCCTTTGTCCGACGGTCTCAGAGGAGACCGTACATCATCCGGAAGTCGTCCAGCCCGGCCCGCAGGTCCAGGAGGAACTTCCGGATCTTCGGGGCCTCGGAGGGCACCTTGGCCATCTGGTTCTGCATTACCTTCATGTAGGCCGGGGAGAGGAGCTTGATGAGCCGGTCGCAGCTCGCCTCCAGGGCGGCGGAGTCCCCGCTGCTCATCCGCTCCAGGCAGGCGCTGCTGATCTCCTTCCGGGTCCCGCTGTCCAGGGAACAGAATGTCACAAAGGCCTGGTACAGGGGCACCAGGGCCCCGTAGGGTGTCATCTTGGGGGTGCTCAGGGGGATGTCCTCGGAGATGCCGTAGGGGTCTTCCTTCACGTAGGTGATGTTGGGTGGCGCAAAGACGAACACCCCTGTATACATGGCGTTGCGGAACACCTCGGAGAGCTCGATGCTGGACTCCAGGCTCTTCATGGCCTGCTCCAGGTCCGCCTTCGCCTTGACAAGCTTCTCCATCTTGTCCAGCTCGGAGCGCAGGTGCTCCATGCAGAAGGCGCTGCCCAGCACGTGGTCCCGGCGCACCAGCTCCTCGTAGCCCGCCGCCCCGTCGTTGCTGATGGCGTAGAAGCGGTCCGGCTCCAGGTTCTCCATGAAGGAGTCGAGGGCGTTCGCTGCCGCGATCACGGAGTCCGCATCCGGGTTCTGCAGGGCCTGGTTCGCCTGCTCCAGCACCGCGTCCGCAGAGGGGTATCCCACCATCTGCCAGTCCGTCTCCGTACCGGGCACCAGGCGGATGAGCCCGGCCTTCACGGCCATGTCGTAGTCCTCCGCCGCCTTCTCCTGCTCCTCGGTGCGCTCGTCCTTCTCCAGCATGCTGTAGGGCACCAGGTCCTCCAGCCGGCGCCAGTCCCGCTCGTCCCGGTCGGTGCGCTCGTAGAGGTGCTTGCCCACGGAGCGGTCGTTCAGATAGGTGGCCTTGCCGGTGGAGATGCCGGTGTAGGCGAAGAGGGGCACGCCGCAGGTGCAGCGCAGGAGGAAGATGCGGTCCGTCAGCTTGCCGGTGATCCGCTGCAGTTCCGGGTGAGCCCGGCAGAGGGAGGCGGCGGCCGCGGTGATGGCGGCTGCGTCGCTGGGGATGGAGCAGTAGCCGATGGGGGAGGCCTCGGAGATCTGGAAGGCGTTGGAGAGCCAGAACAGGGGCTCCGCCTTGTCGTTGAGCTTCATCAGGATCTCCCGGTAGGTCCGGTCCGCCAGCCTGCCGGGGTCCGTCTCGTTGAAGCGCATCTGCAGGTAGTCCGTCAGGGTCCTGCCGGTGTAGCCTGCAAACCGCTTTGTAAGGAAGGTGCGCACCGTGCCGCAGAGCCGGGCCTCGTCCGACTTCATCCACACCTCCGGGTGGTCGAAGAGCTCCGTGTCGAAGTCCCGCAGCACGTCGTCCAGGTTCATGGAGGCCACCGCGGCGTCCAGGGAGGGCTTCAGGTCCTTCACCGTCATCAGGGGCATCTCGAAGGGGTCCTTCACCACCTGCTCGGCGATGGTGGAGTTGAGCACCCGGTAGTTCTCGCGGAAGGTGTCGATGAGGTTCTTCATCACGTAGGCGTACACCAGGAAGCAGTTCCGGTGCAGCTTGGAGAACTGCTCGAT
Organism: uncultured Oscillospiraceae bacterium; assembly: GCA_964471855.1. GTDB lineage: Bacteria > Bacillota > Clostridia > Oscillospirales > Oscillospiraceae > Lawsonibacter. The sequence continues at coordinate 12,319 of CAYYHY010000040.1, forward strand.
CATGCGGTTGATCATGACCTCCTGCTGCCGGAGCACGTAGATCTTGGAGTCGTTGACGTAGTAGTTCCGCAGCGCCTCGATGAGGCCGGTGAGGAGCTTCTTTTTATTGGCCAGGAACCGGGGGTGCAGGTAGGCGGTGCGGGCGCTCTTGACCTCGTCCATCCGCAGGGGGGCGTCCGCCTCCGTGTTCTTCAGCTCCCGGGAGGTCTGCCGCAGGGCGTTGCGCAGGTAGTCCAGGATGTTCTGGCGGCCGGTGCCCCCCAGCATGGCCTGGGCGTAGAAGGGACCTCTGGCGGGGTCCTTCACCACGGTGCTGAGGGCGTAGTAGCAGCTGCACACCTTGGAGATATTGTCCTTCTCCTCCCGCAGCATGGCGGGACTCCAGTCGTGGGTCAGGGCCTCCATGTTCCCCTGCACGGAGCCGAAGAGCCGCCGCTGGGCGCTGCGGAAGGGACCCAGCAGCACGTCCGGGAGGATGAGCTCCGGGGTGCCCAGATCCGACTCCGTCATGGGGGGTATGACAGCGGGGTCCATCTCAAACATGGGCATGCTGCTGTAGCCGAACCCGTTCTGGATGCTCTTCAGCAGGGCGCTGTAGGTCAGACCCTGGTGCTTTACAAACTCCTCCACCGCCTGGTCGGAGGGCTGGATGTTCTGAATCCGGGCCATGCGCCCGAAGAGGCAGCTGCTCAGGTAGGTGGCAATCTCCCGCATGGGCACCGTGGCCCGGGCGGCCCCCAGGAGGCAGTAGTTGTAGTTGGCCCCGTGCTGCCTGGACACGCCCCCCATGGCCCGGGCGTAGTTGGCGATGTGGGTCTGCATGTTGATGTCGTTCTCCACCAGGAACTGCATTACAAAGTCCGTCACCACGTTCATGGCGTAGCCGTAGCCGTCCTCCAGCTGGGCGCCGCTGGTGGTGGCGGCGGAGATCAGGTGGCAGATCTTCACCGGGGGCTCCTTGATGCCGGAGAGGGTGAAGCCGCTGTAGATCTGGTCCCAGGAGCCCCGGTTGTTCTCGAAGTTCATGCAGTAGTCCAGCTCCTTCATGGCCGCGAAGGAGTTGGCGCGGATAAAGCGGGAGATGACCGGGGATGCGGCCACCTCCGGCACGGACAGGTTCACGTCCGGGAGGAAGACATAGCCGCAGGTCAGGGCGTGGCCCCCCTCGCCGATGTTTTCCAGGGCCCTCTGCACCAGATAGCAGACATCCAGGAAGGTGCCGGAGCCGGTGCCGCCCCCCAGACCGGTGAAGATGTGGACGTTCACGTCGCTGCCCCCGGGCAGGCCCTTCTTGGCCTCCGAGATGAGGTTCTCCACCCGGTCCACAAACTCCTTGGACTTCTGGATCAGCAGGAGCCGGCCGATCTGCCGCACCCCGCCGGCCCCCGCCGTGGCGGAGAGGATCTTCAGACCCTGGGTTCCCTTCTCGTCGTCGGCGTTCTTGAGCCAGCGGAACTCCGGCTTGGTGGAGAGCACCGTCACCTGCTTGAGCAGCTTCTCAATGTTGTCCGTGGCGATGCTGAAGAACTCCGTGGTCTCGTCCAGGGCGATGAGCTGGTTGTCCTGGGACAGGGAGTTCTTGTCCGCGTCCACCGCCAGGAACTTGATATGGGAGTAGACAGGCATGTCCTCCGTGGAGCCGGCGTCCGCCTGGATCTGGCTGTATACCTGCTGCTTGAGGGAGCGCAGGCAGCTGACGCCGGTACCCCCCAGGCCGATGGCCAGGGTGGCGCAGTGGTCGTTCTGCTCGTCCTTCTGATCGTTGGTTATAACTCCGCCGCCTGTGCTGATCAGCAGCTGCTTGTACACCATGCAAATCACCTCATCCGTAATCAGTGTGGGCCAGTGTGCATCCCGCCGCGGCGGGCGCAGGGAATCCGGAAACAGTCCTGCAGGGACTGAATGAAATCAGAAGTCCATGTCGTCATAGTCATAGGACCTTCTCACCATGCTGCGGAAGGAGACGGTGAGGCCCCGGTCCAGCTCTTCGCTGCAGCAGATGTGCACCTCCAGGCCGCTGCCGTCGATGACAACTTTTTTCACTGGACCCGGTGCGGTCTCCGTATACACAGGCTTTCTGGAGACGAAGGTGATGATCCCCTTCTTCCCCCCGGCCTGGAAATAGCTGCCCTCCGGCAGACCGTTCAGTCCGCAGCCGAAGGCCTCCACCCGGATCTTTCCCCGGCGGGGCTGGATGGTGGAGGGTGAGGAGGACCAGTCCCCCTCGTCGTAGCGCTCCACCGTAATGGTGCCCATGAAGGGGGTCCCCGCCAGCTTCCGGGCGATGATAAACAGAACCACCAGCGCCGCAACGCAGCCCAGCAGCATCAGAAGCGCCATTACCAGCCCGATGCTGGTGGAGGTGAAGCGCACATCGTAGGTGCAGAACGCCCCGTGGGGATCCGTGGCCTGGATGGTGAAGGAGCCCCTGGAGACGCTGTAGTGGTGCACCGTCAGTTTGGTGCCCTCCAGGGTGTAGTCCTCCGGCACGAAGGCAGAGGAGACGACGGTGTAGGTCAGCGGCTCTCCGTCCGGGTCTGTGGCTGTCCCCTCCAGGTCCAGGGAGGCGGAGCCCCCGGCAAAGGGCCAGATATTGGCGTGGGCGGAGGGCAGTTCCTCCGCCGGCACCGGCTCCCGGTTGTTTACATTCAGGGTGTAGGTCTCCTCCGACCTCACCTCCGTGCGGCCGTTGGAGGCGGTGATGTCCGCATAGTAGGTGCCCTCGTTCTCAATGGTGAAGGCGGCGGTGAAGGCCCCGTTCTCCCAGGTCATGGGCAGGTCCGTGACGGCGCCCGCACAGTTCACGTGCACCGCGGCCGTCACATTCTCCATCTGGCTGTCCGCCCCCACCAGGCCGGTGTGGTCGTAAATCTCGGCACGGAAGGTCACCGTGTCCCCGATGGACCAGTCCGAGGCCGGGTCGATGGAGGAGCGGATGTAGAACATGGAGTTGTAGTACATCTTCACCGTGACGGTGGCCCCGGGGTTCCCGTAGACCGTGGCGGTCCAGGTGCCCCCCTCCGGGCTGGCCACCTTGATGTCCCAGAAGTCCCGGCCCCGCAGGGAGATGCCGGACAGCTCCTCTTCCGTGAGGATCCGCCCCCCGGGGGTCTGCAGGTCGCAGCCGGTGATCTCCCCCTCAATGAGGACGTTGACCTCCTCCACGCCGGCGCCGGGCACCTCGAAGGTGGTGCTGACGGAGCCGCTCTCCCCTACGGTGACGGTCTCCTCCGGCTCCTCCGCGGCGTTGAAGATCATGCGGTAGAACATGGTCTGCACCGTCTTCAGGTCCTCAGGGGAACTGACCTCTGCAAACTCGCCCCCGGTGGCGGAGGCGATCTGCTCCAGCTCCGCTGTATCCGCGCCGCTGCCGGTGTTCAGGATCACGGTGTAGATCCGGTACCCCGCCTGGCGGGCCCGCTCGATGGCGTCCGCCTTCAGCTCCAGGCTCTCCTGGAGCTGGTCCTGGTCCGGCATCTCCGTGTTGCCGTCGCTGAGGAGAATGATGACCGAGTCCAGGTCCGGGTTCCGGCGGGCATCCAGGTCGGAGATGGCGGTGTCCAGCGCCAGACCGATGTTTGTGTAGCCGTCCGGATTCGACTGCGCAATGGCGTCCACGAAGGCGTTCTTGGCGGCGGTGCCCGCCACCTCGGCCACGTTCTGGCTTCCGGTTATGTCTCCGCTGAAGGAGACGCTGCCCATGAAGTTCCCCTCATTGGCCGCCAGGGCTACGAAGCGGCGGATGGCCTCGTAGCGCAGCGCCTCCGGGTCCGTGCTGTCCATGGAGCCGCTCTCGTCCGTTGCAAACACCACATTGAAGCGGTTCCGGCTCTCTGCCGGTCCCGGGTTCTCCGCAGCCCGGGCCGGGACCCTCAGCCCCAGGCACAGGACTGCAGCGCACAGAGCAGCCAGCCAGGGCAGGGGTGCTCTCCTCACAGGTATCACCTCAGTATCATGCCGGCGCCGTCGAAAACAGGCCGCCCCGGCAGGAATTTTCATGCTGAGACAGGTCTCCGGGGGCCCTTCCGCCCTGCCGGAAAACTGCCGAATCTCAGCCATTATACTCCTGCAGGCTCGGGGTCGTCCATACCTGCACTGACTTTTTTGC
>CAYYHY010000041.1:0-16296 GCA_964471855.1 uncultured Oscillospiraceae bacterium
TGGCGGCGGAGTTCCGGGAGGGCAGCGGCGGCACTGTTCGCCGTGCTGCGCAAAACTACAAGCTGGATACAATTGGCCGCAATCCCGCACCTCCAAGCAACAATGGCGGAGGTGGAGGCGGCGGAAGCAGTGGAGGCAGCGGTGGAAGTACTTCCAAACCACCTGCAGACAAACCGTCTTCCAATAAGCCGGTTACAACTGCACCGACAGAGCATGGTACCGTCAGTTCCAGTGCGTCCGAAGCAAAGAAGGGTGACACTGTCACTGTGACTGTGACGCCTGCTGAAGGCTATGAGGTCGGTTCAATAACTGTAACAGATGCCAATGGGAACACCATAACTGTGACTCCGTCCGGTGACAACACATTTACATTCACAATGCCTGACAGTGAGGTCACTATTACTCCGACTTTCACGAAACTTCAGCCGGACCCCTCTACCAACCTTCCATTTTATGATGTTCATCCAGATGACTGGTTCCTTTCCTACGTTCAAACCGCCTATAAAAAAGGCCTCATGATCGGAACTTCAGATGATACGTTCAGACCTCTGGACAAAACCCAGCGGGCCATGATTGTAACAGTGCTCCACAGGCTTGCAGGGACCCCAGAAACCCAGGAAGTACGCTTCACAGATGTTCCGGAAGATGCCTACTATGCACAGGCAGTAAACTGGGCTGCCGAAAATGACATCGTATCAGGGTACGGAGACGGGAAATTTGGTCCCGAAGACGATCTGTCCCGGGAGCAGATTGTTTCCATACTCATGGCATATGCAGAGTATGCGGACTTGGATACAGATGCCAGTGCAAGCCTTGACCAGTTTGCCGACAGCGGAGAGACATCCGATTTCGCACAAAAGGGTATGGCATGGGCTGTAGGTGAAGGACTGATTCAGGGCAAGGGGAACGGCACACTCGATCCCAAAGGTACTGCCACCCGGTCAGAAGTTGCGGCACTTCTCGTCAGGTTCTCCGAATGGGCTGAAAGCCAGGATAAGGAGTCGACTCCAGAAGACAATGCTGAAACTGATGCAGGCAATGAGCCCAACGCTGAAACAGAGCAGGACAGTCGCTCAGGAGGTCTATAAAAGTTACCGCTTGTTCCAGTCAAATGATATGCCACAGTGTTCTGCAGAAACCGTAATGAACTTGGGATGCGACTTTAAAGGCCTTACCTGCCCCCGTTAAACAGCAGGTCCGGATGTTCCATGCTCTTACATCCCCGCGCATTTATACGACTTATGTCAGTACTGGCTGCTGGCATAAGTCGTAGTTACATGATGGTTGGCTTGCAGTACAGGATTGAGAGACGTGGTCTTTATGGTCTTCTCTTTCGGTCAGTGTAAATGATATCAGCGATGCCGCTGGAAACAGCATGTTTCCAGCTTCTCGGACAGGTTATACGTCAAAGCAAAATTAAACACTGGCAGAACTGGCTGGATTAGCGAAATCTATAAGGAGGAGTAGTATGAAGAGAGGCATAGCCCTGATCCTGTCTCTGCTCATTCTGTTTTCGTCAGTTCCCGTGACAGCATTTGCCGCTGGCAGCTCTGATGATGCATCTCCTGCCTCTCTGCTGCCAATAAAAGAGTATAAGGTTGATATTGAACTGTCATACTATTTTGATGGCGAACTGACGCAGTTTCCAGTTTCTGAATTTACCAGAGATGTAAAACAGAAGCTGGCAGAGAGTTATCCAAATGATCCGGATCTTAAAGATTTAACCTTTTGGTATTGGACAAGGGCTGTAAGTAACAGTGAAGACAGTTCGCAAAGCGATGACAGCTTTTTCGGCGACATGAACCCAATTAACGAAAATGGATATATTGATCTACATCCCGAGCACAGCTCAACCGGCGCAGAGGAATATGCTGATATTGAACTTATAGCAGGAAAAGATGACCAGCTCGAGCTTTCTAACAAGCGGATAATTGTGCATGTGAAATTATTGGACAAAAATATAAAATTCAAATTCACAAATTATATGGAAACTGCAGAAGGAGAAGTCAGGCAAAAAATCCAGTTTTCAAATGACAGTTTTCCATTAACCAGTAATTTTCATCTTTCCCTTGACTCCAGTTCCAATAACGATGGTTATGTAGAAGGTGTAAAAACGTATCTGTCGATGTCTTTCGACAGCGACGACTTTAACAGCAGCCAGGCAGGTGAAGATCTGGATGTGTCTATTTACCAGGGGGCATTCGATTCAGAGACCGCGCTTAACAAAGCTGTCCTGGGCGGCTCTGCAAAAGAGATAACTGATCAAATTTGGGACCAGGGAGACATATCCAAATCAGGCGGTTATTTATACGATTATACGAGAGAAACATCGGAACCACAGTTTACTATGGTTATCAGGAGATCTAGTAAATTAATTAAATTGCAGACATTCAATATTTTAGTATCAGTTCCACTTGCGGTAGTGAAATTTAACTGCCTTAAAACTGAAGACAATATTACGCTCAACGGAACCGACTATTTAGATGAAAATGGCACACATACTGTCGTTGTTTACCAGACTCAGGGGACATCTAATACTAAAACATTCAGGGTACTGTTCAAAGCATGGCTGAGCAATGATGCCGCTGAAACAAATAATGTCAGCCTTATAAAGGCGGCATATGCAGGCAAATACAAGACAGAAGAAGAGATTCCTTCTGGTACAGAAGATATTAAAGCACAGCTGTTCTCAGCAACTGGCTACTTAGTGGAGGACATTACATCTGAATCAGCGTTTACTGTCATAACTGTGAGCGGTCGAATGCATCATTTCCAGATCCGTCTGGATGTACCAAATGAGCAGCTGGTACCTGCCCCATCGCCTTTGAGTGAGGATACATATTTCAGTGTTGAGGGTGTAGCTGGAAAGTCATGCTATGTAATGCCATTTGAGGATGACAGCTATTACTATAATGGTTTTCAAACTCTGTTTTTACTTGAAGAAAACGGCAACAGTGTCCCGGAAGGTTCAGAGATCACACCGATTTTTAAAAGCGGACCAGGGGTTCATGTCTACGCTTCCCAGGCAGAAACGGACATCAGCTCAGATTACATAGATACAGCCAGCGCAGTTGTTCAGGAATCCGGGAAGTCCAAAGTGCCTTTTAAAAACGGCCAGGCTGTCCTCTATTCAGCAGGATCTGAAAGCGGCAACCGTCTGAAAAACTACTGGGTTACTTTCCTGACTCAGCAGGAGGAACCAACTTTGTATGTAAACGGCATTAATGGTCCTTCCAGTGAGCCTGTGGAGAGGGAAATTTTTCTTACAGAAGAATATGATTATCATCATGATATCTTGATTGCTAATATCGGAAAAACTGAGCTGAAGAATATTTCTGTTGCAATTGAAGCGCCGTTGAACGTTAAGTTCGACGATTCCAGTGCTGGTATTGATGTCCCAGGCTTTACGCTTCCGGGGTTTACCAGCTTAAAGCCGCCTCAGGCTGACAATTCAGAATATGCACAGCAAGATTTTATTACGAAATTACGCCTGATTCCTGACGGGAAAGGAGATATCTCCGGCACACTTGTTATTAAGGCCGGGGGAACTGACGGGCAGCAGGAGCAGGAATACAGAATTAAACTGACCGGTACAGCAGTTACGCCCAGGATCACAACCACCAAGCTCATCCCGTCTGTACGCTACGTTCCATATTACAGCCTGATTCAAACCAACAATATGCACGGCGGCAGCACCTCTTCAAATATCGTTTTTTCAGTAATTAGCGGCAGTCTGCCTGACGGAATTCAACTTGAACCCAACGGAGAGCTTCATGGAACGCCGACCGCAGCAGGTGACTATACGTTTACTGTGGCAGCAAAGTCTGCTGATGAAACTGAAACTTATGACACAAAGCAGTTTACACTCCATATTGTGACAAACGACGATGAAGCGGTATGGAATTATGATAAGCTGTATGGCGGTGACTCGAATTACAAAATAACAGTCGCAATTCCAGACGAGGACAACGAAACTATCAGCAACGGAAACCTTGGCAGCGGTGAAGTTTTCGACGAGTTCGACTGGTCAAGTGAAGCTCGCATAATGGAAACAGAAGGAAATTTCGACTACTTTATAGACCTATGGCTTGACGGCGTATTGCTCACGAAGGGTGTGGATTATACCGCAGATCCGGGCAGTACAAGGTTGACCATCTTTACGCAGACATTGACAGGTCACGGCAATGGCACTCATACTTTGGCGGCGGAGTTCCGGGAGGGCAGCCGCGGCGCTGTCCGCCGGGCAGCGCAAAACTACAAACTGTATACCATTGGCCGCAATCCCGCACCTCCAGATGACGGCGAAAACAATGTTCCCAAACCGGCAGTAGATGCAGAGCTCAAATACCTCATTCCAGATGATGACAGCTCAATTCGAATATCGCACATAGCTAGAGAACATTACATTAACGGGCTTAAAGTAATCACTGTTCAGCCGGATGAAAGTCAGTATGAACTGTATAAAAAGTCCATGAAATATAATGTAGTGTTTGAAGCCAGAATGAATGACACCAGTACAGCATCTCCTGGCGCCAGTCTGGTCAGCGCAGCTTATGAGGGCGACTTCAGATCTAAAAATGATATCCCAGGCACTGCCACAGATATCAGAGATCAGCTTTTTTCTGAAACGGGTTATCCTGTTGATGATTTCAGCAATGGAGCCTACTTTACGATTTTAACATCAGCCAATCAAATATTGAATTATCAGGTACAGTTTGATGAGATAAACAAGCAGCTGCCAAAATCACCCAGGCCCATAAGCGAAGATACGTTTTTCCATGTGAAAGGTGTAACTGGATTGGAATATTATGCTGTTCCATATGAAGATGACAGCTACTATTATAATGGATTCCAGACTGTCTTTCTGAGAAATGCTGATGGTCAAAGCGTTAAAGAAAGCGACCTCATCACCCCGGTATTTCAGCACGGCACCGGCATTAATGTCTACGCCGGTGCATCAGAAAAAGATACAGACTCAGATTATATTAATACCTCCAGTGCTGTCCGTCAGACCTCTGGGAAATCAACTGTAAAGTTTAGCAACGGACAAGCTGTCCTTTATTCGGCCAGCTCCGAAAGCGGCAACCGGCTGAAAAACTACTGGGTTACTTTCCTGACACCGCAGGATAAACCAACTTTGTACGTTAATGGTATTAACAGCGACCCAAGCAGCAAAGAACCTCCTCAAAGAGAGGTTTTCCTTACAGAAGAATACAACTTCTTTCATGATATCTTAATCGCCAATATCGGGACAGCCGAATTAAAGAATATTTCTGTTGCATTGGAAGACCCGCAGCACGTGAAACTTGATCCATATTGGACTGTCAATGACAATGGAGTGAGATCACTTTCGGGTTTTGATGGATTCACCAGTTCAAATGACCCGTCCCAAAACAGCTATACAGGACATGGACAGCAAAAATTCCTTGCAAAAATCCGCCTGCTTCCTGACGGGAAAGGAGATATCTCCGGCACACTTGTTATTAAGGCCGGGGGAACTGACGGGCAGCAGGAGCAGGAATACAGAATTAAACTGACCGGTACAGCAGTTACGCCCAGGATCACAACCACCAAGCTCATCCCGTCTGTACGCTACGTTCCATATTACAGCCTGATTCAAACCAACAATATGCACGGCGGCAGCACCTCTTCAAATATCGTTTTTTCAGTAATTAGCGGCAGTCTGCCTGACGGAATTCAACTTGAACCCAACGGAGAGCTTCATGGAACGCCGACCGCAGCAGGTGACTATACGTTTACTGTGGCAGCAAAGTCTGCTGATGAAACTGAAACTTATGACACAAAGCAGTTTACACTCCATATTGTGACAAACGACGATGAAGCGGTATGGAATTATGATAAGCTGTATGGCGGTGACTCGAATTACAAAATAACAGTAGCAATTCCAAATGAAGATAATGTGACAATCAGCGGAAACCTTAATAATGAGGCCACGACTGACCAGCGCGACTGGTCCAACAGAACACGTATCATGGAAACAGAGGGTGAATTCAGCGATTTTACAGCCCTCTGGCTTGACGGCAGGGAACTTGAGCGGGGTCCTGGCAAGGACTATACCGCAGAAGAGGGAAGTACAAAGCTGACCGTCATGACGGAAACACTGCTGGGGGTTGGAAGTGGAACCCACACTCTCGCTGCTGAGTTCCGGGATGCAAACGGAACGGTGCGACGCGCGGCACAAAACTACAAGCTTGAAAATCGATCCTCAAATCCAGGCAGCGGAACCGGCGGTGGTGGTGGAGGAGGCGGAGGCAGTTCTTCCAGACCCTCAGCCGCCAGACCTGTCAAACCCGCTGAAACAGAGAACGGCTCTGTCAGTACCAGTGTCAGCGAGGCGAAGAAGGGCGATACTGTCACCTTTACAGTAACTCCTGAAGAAGGCTATGAGGTCGGCGAAGTGACTGTTACAGATGCGAAGGGCAATTCCGTACCTGTAACAGCAGTCGGCAACAACACCTACACCTTCACCATGCCGGACAGCGAGGTCAGTATCAAAGCAACCTTCAAAAAACTGCTGCCGGACCCGGTAACCGGACTTCCGTTCTATGATGTCCATGCAGACGACTGGTTCCTGCCCTACATCCAGAAAGTCTATGAAAAGGGCCTCATGATTGGAACTTCAGCCGATACCTTCAGACCTCTGGACAAAACCCAGCGGGCCATGATTGTAACCGTGCTCCACAGGCTCGCAGGAACCCCCGAGACTGAAGAGGCACACTTTACAGATGTTCCGGAGGATGCCTACTATGCACAGGCGGTGAACTGGGCAGCTGAAAATGACATCATAGCAGGGTACGGCGACGGGAAATTTGGTCCCGAAGACGACCTGTCCAGGGAACAGATTGTCCTTGTGCTCATGTCCTACGCCAGGTATGCAGAACTGGACACCACGGCCAGTACGAACCTTGACCAGTTTGCTGACAGCAGCGATACATCCGATTTCGCAGCCGAGGGCATGTCATGGGCTGTTGCTGAAGGGCTGATCCAGGGCAAGGGGGACGGCAGGCTCGATCCCAAGGGCACAGCCACCCGTTCAGAAGTTGCAGCTCTTCTCGTCAGATTCTCTGACTGGGCCGAGAGCCAGGAAAAAGAACCAGAACAGGAAACAGAGAAGAACTGACTGCCAGAAATGGCAGACACAGATAAAGCGGCAGATCTGAGCAGCAGTCTGTTCTGACAGACCGCTGCTGCCCGGATTGAGCTGCGGAAGTTCAGCGGGAGGCTTCCCGGACCGGCAGCAGCCCGGGAGGCCTCACCGCGTATCCTCCGGTTCAGGGCATGAACGCTGCGGAGGATTTTGATGAATCGATTGCATACATAAGAAGTGAGCGGATGCAGAACAGCTCTCAGCAGTTGAATTGCTGCCGCACCGGTCTCAGCCTGACCGCTGGGCTGTACAGGAGCATGCAGGATATGCAGGAAGGCGGCAGACAGCCGGAGCACGTGTCTGTCAGCGGATTCGGGAGGAAATCCCCCGAATTTTGCTGAAAAAACACATGCCCGCCCTTGCCTTTTCCAGAAACACCGTTTATAATTTGAATGTGATGATTTTGTACAGAATAGTGCGGCATTTTCTTTAACCGGAGAACAGTCTGCCTCATTGGAATGAACATTTTGCCTGCGGTCCTGCCGGGAAACGGCGGACCGGGAACAGGCGGAAATGCAGAGATCAGCAGGACAGGGTGTGCAAATCTCCCTGTCAGAGGAGGCGGCTATGGCACAGTTTGAAATAGACCTGGCGAAGGCGGCTGCCGCAGGTCAGAAGCAGAGAAATTTGACAGGTCCCCTGAAGAGGACCCGGGAGCGGGTATCCGATACGGGGAACAGGCTGGACTGGAGAATTGCCGGCAGCAGAGAGGTCTCCAGCAAGCTGCGCGCTGCCGGCGAGCAGATTCAGAGAGAGATTGACGGGATTGAGAATCTGTCCGGAACCCTGGAGCAGGTGCTGCAGATATACCGGAATACGGAGCTGAGCGCCAAGGACAGCCTGGCTCAGGGCAGGTCCGGTCTTGAAGGGTTCGACAGCCCGCCCGTGCCGTGGGAAGGTCACTGGGAACCGGACCGGGGCAGATTTCCGCCCCCTCTCGTGGGACCAGGCTCGATACCGTCAGACCTGGTGAAGGATCTTCTGGGGTCTGTCCTTGGCTGGCTGGCCGGGTATGCAGCGCAGAACTGGTGGCAGACCAGCGAGCAGGAGTACAGAACCGGACCCGGGGGAGAACTTAAATTCCGGGCCCCTGACATCGACGGGACACACAGGCGGAAGCTGTACGACCCGGAGACCGGCAAGTGGAGCGATGACTCAGACGGGCGTGGCAACGAAATACCGGTAGATGTGTACCTCTGGAGTGCGGGCGTCACCAGTGCAGGATATCTCTTCGGCAGCAGCAGCGGTTCCTTCGACAGCGGATTTGCCAGCGGGGGCTACTCCTCCGGCTTCGGATATGCAGAAGGGGAAGCGGATGCCCATATCGGGTCAGGGGGAATCGGCGCCTCGGCGGAGGGCAGCTTCAGCCTTTACCACGGAGAAGTTGACAGCACAGTGGGAGACGAAGATGCCAATGTGCATTTCAGCGGGGGAGTAGACCTCGGAGAGGGAAAGGCCGGCGTGGATGTCAATGCCGGACTTCTGGACGAGAACGGCAAGTTCAATCCGGACGTCCACCTTGAAGGAGAACTCGGGGTGTATGCTGCCTCTGTGGAGGGGACAGCAGGCTTTGACGTCGGCGGCGTCGGGGTCGATGTTACCGGAGAGCTCAATTTCGGCATCGGAGTCCACGCTGATGTCGGCTTTGAGGACGGCAAGTTCTATTTTGACGTGGGAGCCAGTTTCGGGGTCGGCGGCAGCGTGAAGATGGAAGTTGACATGAGCGGCTTCTTTGAGGATGTCGGAAACAATCTGAAGGAGTTCTCCAGCGGTGTTCAGGATTTCTTCGGCGGCGTGTTCGGCTGGTAAGAGGAGGCGTAAGCGATGGAAAAAGAACTGCTCCCGATCGGGAGCGTGGTGCAGCTCAGAGGCTCTCCCGCTGCGGTCATGATAGCGGGATACCTGTCTGCTGCCAGCGCAGATTCGGATGCCCTGTGGGACTACTCCGGATTTCCCTACCCCCTGGGACTCTCAGAAGAGGACAGAGTCTACAGCTTCAACCATGAGCAGATAGACCTGGTTATCGCCTACGGCTACCGGGACGTGGAGACAGATGCGCTCCTCAGGAGGATCGGCGAGACGCGGGAGAAGCTCCTGGCTGAGATTGCGGCCAGGCACAGCGGGGAGGGTCAGTGATGGTTTCCTATGAACATGTGCTCCCCTGCGGCAGCGTGGTGCTGCTGAAGGGCGGAAACAAGCGCCTCATGATCATCGGATATCAGCGGATGCGCCCGGAGGGGAAAGAGGTCTATGACTACTGCGCCTGCCTCTATCCCGAGGGGTTTGCAGGGCTGAAGTACTGCACGGTGTTCAATCACGACCAGATTGACCGGGTCATTGCCATCGGTCTGCAGAACCAGCCCCAGGCTGCCCTGGCGCAGCAGCTGCAGGCGTTCATCGCCCGCCGGGAGGGCAGCGGGGCGTGAGAGCGGATCCTGAGGGATTCATCTGGAAGGCGGCAGGCATCATCTTCATCCTGGCCGGGGCCGGGCTGGCGGCATCAGCCGCTCTGGCAGCCCCCCGGGGCGGCATGCCCGCTGCTGTCCTGCTGGTCTTTCCTGCAGCCGGCGCGGCTGCTGTCCTGCTGGGGCTCCTGCTTCTGCGGCGCTGCAGCCGCAGGAAGAAGGAGATCCGCCGCATCATGGAGACAGGCCGCTGCATTACGGCGGACATCACCGGGGCGGTGCGGAACTGGCAGGTCAAGATCAACCATCAGCCGGCGTGGCAGCTGCAGTGCGTCTGGACTGACCCGCAGACAGGTCAGGAACAGTACTTCGTCAGCCGGAATCTGGGCTTCAACCCGGAGAGGCGGCTGACGGACCGGCAGGTCAGGGTGTACCTGGACAGGAATTCTGACCGCTACTGTGTGGATGTGGATTCCGTCCTGGGAGAGAAGAAATCCCTCTGAGATGCCGCTCATCCCCGCAAACCTGCCGTTCGTCAGGATCCGCACACGGCACGGGCGTGCGGGAGTAAGATGCAGACATGAACCGCAGTTGACCGGCGAACGCCGGGAGGGCGGTCCGGATACCCGGAAAGGTCCCGTGAAGATCCAGGGAGTGCAGTTCATCCCAGAAAACCTGCAGCCCGTCAGGAATCTGACACAGGGTCAGGCCGGGGGAGTAAGATACAGGCATGAACCGCAGATGACCGGCCGGTGCCGGGAAGGCGGTCCGGAAACCCGGAAGGGTCCCGCAAAGATCTCCAAGTGCAGTTCATCCCAGAAAAGCTGCAGTTCGTCAGGAAATCAGCACAGGGCCAGGCCGGGGGAGTAAGATACAGGCATGAACCGCAGATGACCGGCCGGTGCCGGGAGGGCGGTCCGGATACCCGGAAGGGTCCCGCGAAAATCCCTGGAGTGCAGTTCATCCCAGAAAACCTGCAGCTCATCGGGAAACTGAAACAGGATCCGGTACGGGGAGTAAGATGAAGACATGAACCACGGAGAGCTGGCGGCCGGACGGGAGCCCGGCAGAGACCAGCAGCCCCGGCCGGCAGGGTCTGGAAGAATCCGGACCGGGAGCCGGCTGCGGCTGAACAGCAGCCCAGTCCTGCAGGCCTCCTTCCCCCGGGCCGGGGGAGGGGGACAGGAGCAGGAGCCCAATCCTCTGCCGGCGGAACGCCGCCGCAATCAGCAGCCCCAAATCTATATCAAATGGAGGAACACATCATGGCACAGATCAAGGTAACTTTCCAGCAGCTCAAGGACAAGGCTTCCGACCTGGAGCGCCTCAACCGCAGCTTCCGCGACGAGGTGGAGAACATGAACAACCTGGAGCACACCGTCTCCGCGTGCTGGGAGGGCGAGGCCCGCGACGCCTTCCACCAGGCCTACAGCGACGACCGCACCAAGTTCGAGGCCTTCGCCATCTGCATCGACAAGTACGTCCTGGCCCTCCGGGAGGCCGCCCAGGAGTACGAGGCCGCCGAGCGCAGGAACGTCTCCACCGGCAAGACCCGCAAGTGAGACGCCGCTCCGGAAATCCGGAGCATCCCGCAATCATAAAATTTCGCCGGCAGAATCTGACCGGCCCTTCATAAAGAAAAGGAGAGTATTAACATGACAGGCAAGCTTACCGTTACCCCCGAGAAGCTCATCAGCACCTCCAGCCAGTTCTCCAGCGCCAACAGCAAGGTCAGCCGGCTGACCCAGCAGATGATGCACATCGCCAACGATCTGCGCTCCACCTGGGGCGGCGACGCGGCCAACACCTTCTACCGCCAGCTCAACGCCCTCCAGGACGACACCTCCCGCATCAACAAGAAGATCGGGGAGCACGCCGAGGACCTGCGGACCATGGCCCAGGAGTACCAGAAGGCCGAGCAGGCCGCCCAGCAGCGCGCCTCCGCCCTCCCCACCGACCCCGTGCCCTGATTCCGGGGAGCATGAACAGAACAGCGGACCACATCCAGTAATGGTTTTCAGACGCCCGAAGCGCTTGCTGCGCTTCGGGCGGTCGCCGTGCAGGACCGGCAGAAATCCCTCTGCGCCCCGCGGATGGGGGACCCGGAGGGATTCCGGCAGGAAAGACAGCAAAAAAGAATCGGAGGACTGAAAAATGGAATGGATTCTCAGCCACAAATGGGTTATTATATTACTTGCAGCCGCGGTGCTGCTGGCTGTTCTTCTTCCGGTCCGCTCCGCCAGGAAGAAGAAGCGGAAGAACGAGGAACTGGCCCAGCAGCGGCGCAGAAACGAGGCCCTGACAGACGCCCTCCGCAACCCCGCAGTGGAGAAGGGAATCCACCGGGACGCCCCCATGGAAGTGGACTGGGACGAGAATGCGATCAAGGGCAGAAAAAAGAAGAAGAAAGGCGGGCAGATGGCGGAACTGACGGACATCTCCGAGTACTCCCGCCGCCGCTACGTCTACCCCCTGGAGGAGGGTCCGGTCCGTGTGGGCAGTTCCCGGGACAACAGCATGGAGCTGCTGCGGGAAGGGGTGGCCAGGTTCCACTTTGAGATTCTTCTCAACGACGGCAGACCCTGCGTCAGAAGCCTGGAGGACGCCCCCACGGTGCTGAAGCGGGGCCGGGAACAGGCTGTGGTCAGCAGCGACGGTCTGTTCCTGAAAAACGGCGACGTGATCAAGGCTGGCTCTGCGGAGATTCAGTTCCGCATGTTCAAGGGGTGAGGGGCAGATGGACATCTGCGCGGCGGCAGTTCTGCCCTGGCAGGCGGCAGAGACGGTTCTGTCAGATACCGGACCGGCTGAGATCCTGCTTCTGGATACCGTCAGGCTGATCCGCAGAGGCAGCTTCTGGTATCTGGACCTGGAGGAGGGACCTCTGCGCCTGGTGCCTTCCCGCCGCTGGGAGAAGGTCCCCGTCTGCAGAGGAACTCAGGCGGATATCTTTGTCTTCCCCCTGAACAGACCCTCTGCCCGGGAACTGGACATCCGGGAGGTCAGTTTCCTGAGTCTGGGCAGCGACCCGGGCTGCAGTCTCTGCATCCCCGGGGCTGAGAAGGAGCACATCTTCCTCCAGAGGCTGGAGGGCTGGGGAGAAAACCACATTCTCCAGGCCGCAGGACCCGGGGTGGAGCTGGGGGGCAGAGCACTCCCGCAGGGGACCAGAGTCCAGCTGCGGGACGGGGATTCCGTGGTCATGCCCGGCTTCCGGTTTGTCTACCATCCGGAGAAGCTGATGATCCCGGGAGGTCAGACGGTCACCTGCTGTCTGCTGGCGGGCAGCCAGGAGCGGGATCCGGCCAGAGCAGAGGACTGGTGGAAGGTCCTCTCTCCGCCGCCTCCCGGTTCCCTCCCGGGGGAAAACGTCACCGCCTTTCTCTACTCCGACGAGGAGGATGCAGGGGGACAGAGCCGGCAGGACCGGGACGGGGAGGAGAAGGTGGATCTGCGGAACCTGGAGCAGCTGACCATCGGGCGGCTGCCGGACTGCGGCATCACCGTCCGGGGACCTGCAGTGAGCCGGACCCACCTGGTGCTGCGGAGGACAGGTCCGGAGAGCCACGAGCTGGAGGTGGACGGCGCCAACGGCGCCCACGTCAGCGGGGAACGGATCACCAGCGGCGGCAGGGTGTTCCTCCGCTGGGGGGATACCGTCAAGATCCCCGGCTTCCAGTTCCTCTACTTCGGGGACTGGCTGGAACCTGCCTGCGCCGAGGGCGTGGAGTACCAGGTGAAGGTGCCTCTGGTGCCGGAGCAGCCGGAGGGAGAGGCCTGCATCGGCATTCAGAGGATGGAGCAGGTCACGGTGGGAAGAGATCCCTCCTGCGACATCTGCGTGGACTGCATCCATGTATCCAGGGTCCACCTGTTAATCCGCCGCAGCCAGAGGAAGGCAGAGGCGGGTGCGCCGTATGCCTATGAGATGGTGGTGCAGGGAAAGACCGGCGCCGCCGTCCGGGGTGTGCGGCTGGAGACGGGGGCCACGGTGCCCCTGGAGTACGGAGACACGGTGACCGTGCCGGGGTTCTCCTTCCTCTACCACCCGGGTCTTCTGCAGATCAGCAGCAGACAGACGGCGCCCTTCCGGCTCCGGGATCACCCGGAACCTGTGAGGGTGCAGCCTCCGGTGCAGCCCAGACCGGAGGAGGGCCAGGGAATTCTGAGCCGGCTCCGGGACAGGTTCCGGAGACAGTGAGGGGAGAGAGCCATGGAATACTACGCTGCGGCTTTTGCAGGGGGCCGGGCGGAGGAGGCCCTCCTCTCGGAGAACGGACCCGGTGACATCACCCTCCTGGGGGTCCTGCGCCTGGTGCGCAGGCAGGGCGTATGGTACGAGGCCGGCCGGGGCGGTCTGTCCCTCCTGGACATTCCGGGCCGGGGCCGCTGGTCGCCGTCCATGGACCCCGGCCTGCTGGGGATCGGGCTGCGCCGCCTGACAGGGGAGCCCGCCCGGGGGGTGGACATCCGCCGGGCCGGCATGTTTACGGCCGGCCGCCTGCCGGACTGCGGCATATATGTGGACGAGGAGCTGGCGAGCCGGGAGCACCTGATCCTGGAGTACTCCAGGGACGGGACAGGGCTGAAGATGGAGGCCCCCGGCGCCAACGGGACGTATGTGAACGGGGAGATCGTCAGCAGGAACCGTGTGTACCTGCTGGAGGACGGGGACACCGTCATGATCCCCGGTCTTACCTTTGTATACCGGCGGGGATGCATCGGCGTCCCCAGAGGACAGAATGCGGTGCTGCGGGCGGGCTCGGACCTGCCGGCCCGCAGGCGCAGGGAGGAACCGGAACCCCCGCCTCCGGAGGAGGTGCAGGAGCCGCAGCGCCGGAAGGGGCTGACCGGCCCGGGGGGCCGGTTCCGCAGATAAGGAGAACAGTTATGGACTACTTTGTATCAGCATGGCGCAGAGATGAGGCGGAGGAGAAGCTCCTCCCCGGCAGCGGCGAGATTGTCTCCCTCCTGGGGGGCACCGTGAAGTTCAGCCTCAGGGAAGAGGGCCTGGCGGTGGAGGCGGACGGGAAGGTCCTGAAGCTCCCCGTGACGGAGGAGGGCCTGTGGCCCCCGGTGGCCGCCGCCAGGTACCTGGCCGTGGGGCTGCGGCCGGCGGCGTACACCTCCGGGCGGACCCTGGACCTGAGCGGGCGGACGGAGCTGGCCATGGGCCGGGAGCCCGGCAGCGACATCCTGCTGGAGGACCAGCTGGTCAGCCGCCAGCATCTGCACCTCCAGAACCGGGGCGGCAGCTGGGAGATGGAAGTCCTCGGCAGCAACGGCGCCTGGGTCAGCGGGAAGAAGGTGCCCGCCGGAGGCAGGGCGGTGCTCAGGGACGGCGACGAGGTCATGATCCCGTCCTTCTCCTTCACCTTCCGGGACGGAGGTCTGGAGATCCCCGCGGGGATGTACGCCAGGTACCGCAGGACCAGAGCCTGAGGGCTGAGAGGGCATGAACTACTATGTCTCGGTCTGGCGGAAGGAGGACGGGGAGGAGCGGCTCCTGAAGGAGTTCACGCCCCCTGTCAGCCTGCTGGGCGGGGCTGTAAAGGCCAGAGTGGAGCGCCGGCAGCTGGTTCTGGAGACAGGAAATGATACGGTGCGGCTGCCTGCGGACTGGGACCGGGGCATCTGGCCCCCGGTCCCCGCGGGCCGGGGAATGGCGGCGGGGCTGCGGCCCCTCACCCGGGACCCGGAGCGGGTTCTGGACATCTCCGGCTGCGTGGACGTGCGCATCGGAAGGGACCCCTTCAGCGCCATCTGCATCGACGAGAAGCTGGTCAGCCGCCGGCACCTTCTCATCTGGCGGCTGCCGGGCATGCCCCGCACCCAGAAGTGGGCCATGCGGGTGACCAGCCCCAACGGGGCCTATGTAAACGGAAGAAAGTATGAGAAGGACTCCACCCTGTACCTGAGCGACGGGGACCGGATCACCATCCCCGGTCTCACCTTCCAGTGCTGGCGCAGCACCCTGGAGGTGCCCGCGGGACAGAAGGCGGAGTACCGGCTCCCGGACTACCAGATCCCGGAGGCGCCGGAGGAGCGCTACCGCCGGATCATGGCCATGAAGGCGAAGGAGGAGCAGGCGGAGCAGGTCCCCTCCGGAGGGGAGCCGTGAAAGACGGGACCGGAAGCCCCCGCCCCGGGGCGGCAGGCAGAGAAATGCGCGGGGAGAGGCACGCATCCCCGGGACGGCAGAGGAGGTATGAGCGGACATGAGCATGGTGCTTTCCATATACTCAGTAAAAGGGTTCCGGGAGGTCACTCTGCCGGAAAGGAACCAGGCGGAACTGGACATTCTCATTGAGAAGGAGATCTTCGGCCTGGACAGGGACGTGAATTTCCACCTGGTCCTGGAGGAGGACCGGTGGCATCTTTACGGGGACTCCCTGAAGCTCCGGCGAACCCGGGACAAGGAGACGGTGAAGGAGCCCTTTGCCGGGGCAGAGGTGCAGGACGGGACCCGGCTGGTGCTGGAGACGCCGGCGGAGGCCCACCTGACAGTGATCTGCTTTGAGCAGAAGAACCCCTTCACGGTGTACCGCAAGTACAGTGTTGCGAACCTGTCGGAGGTCCGCATCGGGCGGGACGGGGACAACGACTTCATCTATACAAACGAATTTGTTTCCGGCCACCACTGCGTCATCAGCTTTGAGAACGGAAGGGCCAGCCTGCGGGACCTGTCCCGCAACGGCACCTACGTGAACTTCCGCAGGGTGT
>CAYYHY010000042.1:0-16176 GCA_964471855.1 uncultured Oscillospiraceae bacterium
AGAAGCTGGACAAGGACCGCTTCCGCCGGGATCTGGGCAACGTGGAGGGCGCCTATCAGGAGATGGCCCGCCGGCTCATGGGGCTCTGATCCCCCGCCGGAAGCATACCCTGCGGACCCGCTCCGCACAGCAAGGAGGACCCTTTTTATGGGCGGTTTTTTCGGCGCTGTCTCCAGCCGCGACGCAGCGCTTGACATTTTCTTCGGCGTGGACTACCACTCCCACCTGGGCACCCGCCGGGGCGGCATGGTGCTCTTCGACGAGAAGAGCGGATTCCAGCGCCAGATCCACTCCATCGAGAACACACCCTTCCGGACCAAGTTTGAGAAGGACCTGCGCAGCTTCCGGGGCAATGCCGGCATCGGCTGCATCAGCGACACCGACCCCCAGCCCCTGATGGTGCGCTCCCGCATGGGGGTGTACGCCCTCACCACCGTGGGCATCATCCGCAACGACGAGCAGCTCATCGACCAGCACTTCGCCCGGGGCGGCAACCACTTCATGGCCATGAGCTCCGGCAAGGTAAACTCCACGGAGCTGGCCGCGGCCCTCATCAACGAGGGGGAGGACATGGTGTCCGGCATCCGCCACGCCCAGGAGGTGATCGACGGCTCCCTGACCCTCCTGGTGCTCACCTCGAAGGGGGAGATCATCGCCGCCAGGGACCGGGTGGGCCGCCTCCCCGTGCTCATCGGGCGGAATGAGGACGGCTGCTGCGTCTCCTTCGAGTCCTTCGCCTACCACAAGCTGGGCTACGAGGACGCCTACGAGCTGGGCCCGGGGGAGATTGTAAAGGTAACCCGGGATGGCTGGGAGGTCCTCTCCCCGCCGGGGAAGGAGATGCGCATCTGCGCCTTCCTCTGGACCTACTACGGATACCCCAACTCCAACTACGAGGGGGTCAACGTGGAGATCATGCGCTGCCGCAACGGCGCCGTCATGGCCCGGGACGAGCGGGCCCGGGGCACCCTCCCGGACGTGGACTACATCGCCGGGGTGCCCGACTCCGGGGTGCCCCACGCCATCGGCTACGCCAACGAGAGCGGGATCCCCTTCGCCCGCCCCTTCATCAAGTACACCCCCACCTGGCCCCGGTCCTTCATGCCCGCCAGCCAGGACGTGCGCAACCAGGTGGCCAAGATGAAGCAGATCCCCGTCCCCGAGCTCATCGAGGGCAAAAAGCTGCTCTTCGTGGACGACTCCATCGTCCGGGGCACCCAGCTGCGGGAGACCGTGGAGTTCCTCTACGCCAGCGGCGCGAAGGAGGTCCACATGCGCTCCGCCTGCCCTCCCATCATGTACGGCTGCAGATACCTGAACTTCTCCCGCAGCACCTCCGAGATGGAGCTCATCGCCCGGCGGACGGTGCAGGAGCTGGAGGGGGAGGAGGGGCAGAAGCACCTGGAGGAGTACTCCGACTGCCGTACGGAGCGGGGCCAGTGCCTGCTGAAAACCATCCGGGAGAAGCTGGGCTTCGACTCCCTGGGATATCAGTCTCTGGACGGTCTGCTGGAATCCATCGGCATTGACCGGAACAAAATCTGCACCTACTGCTGGAACGGCAGGGAGTAATCTTTACTCTCCTCTGCCCCGACGAAAACGGAGGTTACGCACTTGAAAAACTCCCACTCCGCGTCCTACGCCGCTGCAGGCGTGGACGTCACCGCCGGGTATGAGGCTGTCCGGCGCATCAGACCCATGGTGGAGTCCACCTATATTCCCGGCGTCATGGGCACCATCGGAAGCTTCGGCGGTCTGTTTGCGCCTGACTTCTCCAACATGAAGAAGCCGGTTCTGGTCTCCGGCACGGACGGCGTGGGGACCAAGCTGAAGCTGGCCTTCCTCACGGACAGGCATGACACCGTGGGCATCGACTGTGTGGCCATGTGCGTCAACGACATCATCTGCGGAGGCGCCATGCCTCTGTTCTTCCTGGACTACATCGCCTGCGGCCACAACAGCCCCGACCGGATTGCGGACATCGTATCCGGCCTCACCGAGGGCTGCCGCCGGGCGGGCTGCGCCCTCATCGGCGGGGAGACCGCCGAGATGCCCGGCTTCTACCCCCCGGAGGAGTACGACATCGCCGGCTTCTGCGTGGGCGTCGTGGACGAGGAGAACATCATTGACGGCAGCACCCTCCAGGAGGGGGACGCCCTCATCGGGCTGGCCTCCTCCGGCGTCCACTCCAACGGCTTCTCCCTGGTCCGCAAGGTCCTGGACGTGGAGCACGCGGACCTGAAGGCTCCGGTCCCGGAACTGGGGGGCAGGAGCCTGGGGGACACCCTGCTGGAGCCCACCCGCATCTACGTAAACGCCATGAAGTACGCCCTGCGCACCGGGGTGGACATCCACGCGGTGAGCCACATCACCGGGGGCGGCTTCTATGAGAACGTGCCCAGAATGATGAGGGACGGACTCACGGCCCGCATCCATGTGGACTCCTACCCCGTCCCCCCGGTCTTTTCCCTGATCCAGAAGGCGGGGAACATCCCCACCCGGGACATGTACAATACCTTTAACATGGGCATCGGCATGGTGCTGGCCGTGCCGGCGGGACACGCCCACCACGCCCTCATGACCCTGGTCTCCGCAGGGGAGACCGCCTGGCGCATCGGCGAAGTGGTCAGGGGCGGCGCCGGCGTGGAACTGGTGTAACCGGAGGCGCAGGAGAAATGGACAAGAAGATTGCGGTGCTGGTGTCCGGGGGCGGCACCAACCTCCAGGCCCTCATCGACGCCCAGAACCGGGGGGAGATCACCGGCGGCTCCATCACCGCCGTCATATCCTCCGACCCCGGGGCCTACGCCCTGGAGCGGGCCGCGAAGGCCGGCATCCCCGGATACGTCATAGCCAGAAAGGAGTACCCCTCCGCCCGGGAGATGACCGCAGCCCTGGTGAAGAAGCTGAAGGAACTGGAGACGGACCTGGTGGTCATGGCCGGCTTCATGGTCATTGTAACGGAGGAACTGTGCCAGGCCTACCGGAACGCCATCCTCAACATACACCCCGCCCTCATCCCCTCCTTCTGCGGGAAGGGGGCCTACGGGCTCCACGTCCATGAGCAGGCCCTGGCCTACGGGGTGAAGGTCACCGGCGCCACCGTCCACTTCGTCACCGAGGAGCCGGATGCAGGTCCCGTGGTGCTGCAGAAGGCTGTGCCCGTGGAGGAGGGGGACACCCCCGAGATCCTCCAGCGCCGGGTCATGGAGCAGGCGGAGTGGAAGATCCTCCCCCGGGCCGTCTCCCTCTTCTGCCAGGACCGGCTGAAGGTGGAGGGCCGGATCGTGCACATTCTCTGAGCCTGGACAGGGCGCAGGCGCCCCCGGGACGTCTCCGCCCTGTTCTGTCTTTTCTGCAAGGCATGCGTGAAAGGAGACTGCATATGCTGAATCTGAACGAGTACCTGGACGGCCTGTCCTACCCCGGCCGGGGCATCGTGCTGGGCCGCAGCCCGGACGGCACAAAGACCTGCGCCGCCTACTTCATCATGGGCCGCAGCTTCAACAGCCGCAACCGGGTCTTTGAGACCACAGAGGACGGCATCCGCACAAAGGCCTTTGATGAGAGCAGAATGACCGACCCCTCCCTCATCATCTACCGGCCCGTGCGCCGGTGCGGCGGCTGCCTCATCGTAACCAACGGGGACCAGACGGACACCATAGCAGAGGCCCTGGCTGCCGGGGGCACCTTTGAAGGCGCCCTGCGCACCCGCACCTTCGAGCCGGACGGTCCAAACTGGACGCCCCGCATCTCCGGTCTGGTCTGCCCCGACGGCACCTTCCGGCTCTCCATCCTCAAGTCCCTGGAGGGGGACCCCTCCTGCTGCTGCCGGTACTTCTACGAGTATGACAGCCCCCGGCCGGGGACCGGGCACATCCTCCACACCTACCAGGAGAACCGGGAGCCCCTGCCCCCCTTCCAGGGAGAACCCCGGCTGGTGGAGATCACCGCCCCGGACGCCGGCACCTGGGCCCGGGAGATCTGGGACCATCTCAATGAGGACAACCGGGTCTCCCTCTATGTGACATGGTTCGACCCCGCCGACGGCAGCGGGGACTCGGTCATTATCAACCGCCACGGGGCCTGAGGGCCGGCGGCGCAATGAAAGGAGCAATTCAGCTATGACAGAACTGGAGCTGAAATACGGCTGCAACCCCAACCAGAAGCCCGCCCGCATCCTCATGGAGCAGGGGGAACTGCCCCTCCAGGTACTCAACGGAAAGCCCGGCTACATCAACTTCATGGATGCCCTGAACTCCTGGCAGCTGGTCCGGTCCCTGAAGCGGGCCGCCGGTCTCCCTGCCGCCGCCTCCTTCAAGCATGTCTCCCCCGCCGGCGCCGCCCTGGGGCTGCCCCTGAGCGAGGTGGACCGGAAGGTGTTCTTTGCCCCCGAGGGGGACCTGTCCCCCGTCGCCTGCGCCTATATCCGGGCCCGGGGCTCGGACCGCCTCTGCTCCTTCGGGGACTGGGCTGCCCTCTCCGAGCCCTGCGATGCGGACACCGCCCGCTTCCTGGCCTCCGAGGTCTCCGACGGCATCATCGCCCCCGGCTACACGGAGGAGGCCCTGGCCATCCTCAGAACCAAGCGGAAGGGCGGCTATAATGTGGTGCAGATCGACCCGGACTACGAGCCGGACCCGGTGGAGCGCCGCACCATCTTCGGCATCACCTTCGAGCAGGGGTGGAACAGCCTGGTCATCGACGACGCCATGCTGGACCATGTGGTTACAAAGAATCAGGATCTGCCCCCGGAGGCCCGCAGGGACCTGCTCCTCTCCCTCATTGCGCTCAAGTACACCCAGTCCAACTCCGTCTGCTATGTAAAGGACGGGCAGACTCTGGGGGTGGGCGCCGGTCAGCAGAGCCGCATCCACTGCACCCGCCTGGCAGGAAACAAGGCAGACATCTGGTGGCTGCGCCGCCACCCGAAGGTCCTGGACCTGCAGTTTGTGGACGGCATCCGCCGACCCGACCGGGACAACGCCATCGACCTGTACATCTCCGACGAGCACGACGACGTGCTGGCGGAGGGGGCCTGGCAGAAGTACTTCAAGGTGCGCCCCGAGGTGCTCACCGAGGAGGAGAAGAAGGACTGGATCTCCCGCCAGTCCGGTGTCTCCGTGGGCTCCGACGCCTTCTTCCCCTTCGGGGACAATGTGGAGCGGGCCCGCAGGTCCGGCTGCCAGTACATTGCCCAGCCCGGCGGCTCCATCCGGGACGACCAGGTCATCGAGACCTGCGACCGCCACGGCATGGTGATGTGCTTCACCGGCATCCGCCTCTTCCATCACTGAACCGGGACCTCACGGTCCCCTCTCTCAACAATACAGGAAGGTGATTCCATTGAAGGTACTAGTCGTCGGCGGAGGCGGCCGCGAGCACGCCATCTGCTGGAAACTCTCCCAGAGCCCCCGGGTGACGGAGCTTTACTGCGCCCCCGGCAACGCGGGCATCGCCCAGGTGGCCCGCTGCGTCCCCGTGAAGGCCACGGACGTGGAGGGCATGGTGAAGTGGGCGAAGGAGAACGCCATGGACTTTGTCATGGTGGCCCCCGACGACCCCCTGGCTCTGGGCATGGTGGACGCCCTGGAGGAGGCGGGTATCCCCGCCTTCGGGCCCCGGAAGAACGCAGCCGTCATCGAGGCCAGCAAGGCCTTCTCCAAGGAGCTGATGAAGAAGTACGGCATCCCCACCGCCCGCTATGAGACCTTTACGGACCTGGACGCCGCTCTGGACTATGTAAGAAGTCAGGGAGCCCCCATCGTGGTCAAGGCCGACGGTCTGGCCCTGGGCAAGGGCGTCACCGTGGCCGCCACCCTGGAGGAGGCGGAGACCGCCCTGCGGGAGATGATGGCGGAGGGCAAGTTCGGCGCCTCCGGCTCCACCGCTGTCATCGAGGAGTGCATGACCGGACCTGAGGTCACCGTGCTGGCCTTCTGCGACGGAGAGCACCTGGCCTGCATGCCCTCCAGCCAGGACCACAAGCGGGCATACGACGGAAACCGGGGACCCAACACCGGCGGCATGGGCGCCATCTCCCCCTCCCCTTGCTATACGCCGGAGGTGGCGGAGCAGTGCATGCGGGAGATCTTCCTTCCCACCGTGGCCGCCATGAAGGCGGAGGGCCGCCCCTTCAAGGGCGTCCTCTACTTCGGTCTCATGCTCACCCCCCAGGGACCCCGGGTGGTGGAGTACAACGCCCGCTTCGGCGACCCCGAGACCCAGGCGGTCCTCTCTCTCCTGGACAGCGACCTGATGGAGATCTTCCAGGCCTGCGTGGACGGAACCCTGGACAAAGTCAGCATCCGCTGGAAGTCCGGCGCCGCCTGCTGCCTGGTGCTGGCCAGCGGCGGCTACCCCGTATCCTACAAGAGCGGGTACCCCATCTCCGGTCTGGAGGAGGCCGGGAAGTCAGCCATGGTCTTCCACGCCGGCACTAAGCAGGGACCCAATGGGGAGATCCTCACCGCCGGGGGCCGGGTCCTGGGGGTCACCGCCCTGGGCGCCACCCTGGAGGAGGCCATCCAGGGGGCCTACGCCGCTGCGAAGCCCGTCACCTGGGAGAACATGCACTTCCGCACCGATATCGGCAGAGTCTGACGGCGCCGCTTCAGCACCCTTCTCTGACACCCTCATTATAAACAGCGCCGGCGGATCTCCGCCGGCGTTCTCTGTTCCCGTGCCAGTCTGAAAAATCCGCCTGCATGCAGGGTCCGATCCGGAAAACTGGCCCCGGGGGACATTCGGTATTCCCCCCGGGCACTTGTACTTGACACAGAAATCATGTAAAATAGCCTGCGGACCTGTACCGGCCGGGCTTCCTGAAGCTCTGTCAGGTCCCGTCCGGCGCGCACAGATTCTGCCCGCTGCGGCATCACCAGGATGCCCCGGTCTTGCAGACAGCTGCCGGCCACGCACGAAAGGGGAAGTTTTGATGGCCAGAACGATAACCGCATCCGCCCGACGGGGGGCAGACGTTCCCCTGTCTGCTCTCGGCCTGCCGGAGGATCTGCTGCAGGTGTTCCAGTCCAGCGGGGCGAAGACAGCAGCCGACGCCGTGCTTCAGGTTACGGCCCCCAGCCTCTGCGGCAGCGAGGTGGACATCCACACGGAGGGCCGGGTGGACAGGCGGCTCACCGACGCCCAGAAGGCGGCCTTCAGCGGATGCCTGAACGCCATGAAGCGCACCGCGTATACGGACGTCATGAACTATGTCAGCTGGTGGTCCGCCCCCTGCGGCGGCATGTGCGAAGCCTTTGTCACGGAGGCCCTGAATCTGCTGAATACGGACGCAGATCTCCGTTCGGAGGTCGCCGGAAGATGGAACGACAGCATTACCGTTATTCTGGAGCCGGACCCCTACAGTTTTCCGAAAGCTGGCAGCCTTTCTGACAAGGAGACGGATATCCTCTGTACGGCGGTGGAGCGCTTCTCCACCAACCGCTCTGCCGAGATGCTCAGCATGATCCAGGCCGGCGCGGAAGACCAGGAGCTGGTGCATCTGCTGTACCGTCTCCGGTACAGCCCCGAGGCATGCGCACAGATCACCGGGTGCAGAGACGCCCGGGAGATTGAGACCTGGCGGCGGAAGACGCTGGGGCTCTGGGGCGCCTTCGCCTGCGACTTCCTCCACTCCCCCGTGTGGGACAGCTGGGACTACTCCGACGAGGAGGAGTTCGCCGCCTTTGACGAGGACCATGAGGACTGGGCCGCGGAGATCGTAAAGAAGCTCTTCCCCCGCTCCAGACCCGGGGATGCAGGGGACCAGACCTGTGCGGACAAGTGGGTCAAATCCCTGATCGAGGCTGCGGCCGCCGACTGCGGGAGCAGCGGGGACCTCCCCCCTGTGCGCCGGGTGATGATGCTCCACGACTCCTGCACCAGGAAGGACCTGTCCACCTGTGCGGCCCATTACAAGATAAACCTGTACGACCTGGAGGGGGAGCTGGAGGACCTGCGCACTCTGCTCCGCAGGCGGGAGATCAAGGAGCTCTTTGACGGGGGCTGTCCCTACGGAAACCGGGCCGACCACGAGCTGCTCTCCCTCAATACGGACTCCGCCAGACTGCCGGACAAGCCCCTCCAGTACCTGTGCCTGGGAGGCCAGCTGGAGCTGCGGCTCCTGTCCCTCTTCGACCAGCCGGACTGCGGGAACCTGATCCGCGCCCTCTGGTCCGTCTCCCGGCCCTTCCACGACTTCATGCTCAGCGAGCTGGGCACCAAAGCCTTCTACGGCCTGCGGGCCTACTTCAACTTCCTGGGGGCCTCCCGGGTTTCCAGCGCCCTCCATGACCCGGCCGTGGCAAATCCGGTGTCCGGATACGTCTCCCGCCTGTTCAGTCCGGCGGAGGCCGGCATGCCTCCCGCCCGGGACGACCGGGAGGAGGAGGCCCAGATGCTGGTCCTGGAGAGCCTGACTGCAAAGGCCCTGCTGGGGGCCGGGGACGTGCCCGGCTTCACCCCCACCAGGGCGGGCACCTATGTCCTGTTTCTCCGGGGGGCCTGCCGCTGCAGCTTCGCCACCATCGACCGCTTCCTGGCCCAGGCCGGTCTGGAGGAACTGGAGGAGCGGTCCGAGGCCTACTGCGACCGGGTCTTCTCCCCCCTGCGCACCTGGCTGCGGGGCTTCGCCAGCAGAGAGTTCCGCCGGCTCATGGGTCTGCCCAGACCCAAGTACCGGGCCGAGGCGGACAGCACGGCGGAAGAGCTGAAGCAGCTGGACTTCTGTCTGTAACGGGAGGCGCTGCAGAACATGTTGACTTCTGAATGCACATTCCGGCCGGGCGCCGGCACCTGCAACCGAGGGAGGGATTCCGTTGGCCTCTAATACCGAAACAACCCTGAGACTGCCCGCTTCCAGAACGGCTCCGGACTTTGACAGGGTCCCCCTGAGCACCATGAGCCGCGACGAGATGCACCAGTGCTTCTCCGTCCCTCTGGATACTGCACGCCTCTCCCCCGGTCTGCAGACGATTCTGAAAGAGAGCGGTGCCGACAGTGTCGGCCGCCTCCTCTCCCAGCTGGGCGCCCCGGCCTCAAGCTCCTGGTCCCTGCTGTCCGCCCTGACGGACCAGCAGAAGGGGGAGATGGAGTCCCTCCTGAAAACCCTGGGGTACGCCCGGGAGGACTGCCTCACCCTGGCGGGACTGTACGGTCCCTGGCGGGAGGACCTGCTGAACGCCGCGGCGGAGTCCGTCTTCGGTCTGGACAGCGCCCTGCTGCTGAACCTGCCGGAGGAGCTCCTGGGCGATGTCCTGGACCTCATCTCCGCGGGGGATGCCTGGCAGGAGGTCTGCCCCAATGTGGTCCCCACCCCCCAGATGCAGGGGGTCCTGGACCTGTGCTTCCGCTATCAGTACAGCGACAGCTGGGCCAGCAGCAGCCTGGGCATCGCCCCGGAGGATCTGCCTCTCCTGAAGCGGATCACCCTGGGGCAGATCGGCGAAGCCTGCTCCTCCTATGCCTGGCACCTGGTGGACCTGGAGCCGCCCGCCCCTCTGGACAGGAAGGGAACCGCCTGGTACAGCCGCATGCTGAGTGCGGCCTTCCCCGACACCTGCGGTGCGTCCTTCTTCCGCACATGGGCCCCGGGCACCAGCCCCGGGGATACGGATGCCATCATGCAGGCACTTGCCCGCAGCGTCATGCCGGAGACGCTGCACGCCATGGACTGGGAGGCCTTCCTGGCCTACTGGGAGAAGTCCCCGCCCCGCGTTTCCGACATTGCCCAGGAGAAGAAGATTCCCGTCTGGGAGCAGGAGCGGTTCCGCCTCGGTCTCCTGGACAGCCTGAAATTCCAGCCGGTGCAGGATCTGGTTCTGCACCCCGGCAGCCTCCTGCCCCGCACCGTATGGGAGCGCCGGGCCGACGGCTCCATAGGAGATGCGCAGCTGCGCTGCATGCCCCTGTCCCTCCTGCGCCTTCCCCCGCAGGTGACGGACCTGTTCGCCTCCCTCGGGATCACAACAGCAGAACAGATGCTGCTTATGGAATTCCTGCTTCCGGAGACAGAGGCCCGGCTGGAGGAGAAGGCCGGCGTCTGGGTCAGGATCCTCCACGGCATCTGCATGATGCCTCCCTTCCAGCAGCTTCAGCCCGGTCTGACCGTCATGGACATGCCGGCTGCAGAGCTGTTCCCGCAGTACTGGACTCTCTTCTGCCGGATCCTGGAGTCAGCCGGCGGCGAGGAAGGGAAAAAATGGACCTCTTCCACAGACAGGGCCTTCCGGCAGGGTGTCGCTTCTCTGCTGGGCAGATACATCCGCGGCCAGAATCCGGACGCGGAACAGCTTCTCTCCCCGGAGGACTCTGAGATCCTGGATGCCTGGGCCCACGCCTTCTTCCTGGACCGGGACGCCTTTCTGCAGCTTGCCGGGGACAGCGGTCCCGAAGCCGCCTCAGCCCTCCTGGACAGCGCCATGCAGCACGCCTGCAGGCAGTGCCTGGCCATCGCTGAGGAAGTGAGCGCCCTCTCCAGACCGGATCTTCTGGCACTGACCGGCATCTCCCCCGAAGAGGACAGCATGCCTCAGGAGGAGGAACCGGAGGAAGAAGAGGACGAAATGGACGAAGAGGAAGAGGACGAGAGCCCGGTCAGAACCGGACCCAGCAGAAATACGTCAAAGAAGAAACTGGCTGCCATGAAAAGAAGAGGCCGGAAAGGGAAACGGCGCTGAGCATACCACCCGGACCCGGCCCCTGCACGGGCATTCCAGATGTGCAGAGCTGCTCCCGTCCGGTGTGCAGCTCTGCTCTTTCTTTCAGGCTGCGGACGCAGCATCCAGGCCGGACGGATCTGCCTCCGGAAACCCCTCGTGCACCGCACCGGCCGCCCCGCGGCACGCCCCGTATCCCCGGTGCCGCATGAACAGCAGGAAAGGAGGAAACCAAGGTGGAGAAGACAGAACGCAGGTTCGATTTCACCCCTTACACAGATATCCCGGAATCCTCCCTGACTATGGACGATATTCCCTCCCTCCTGGTTGAGCCTCTGGACGGTCTCCGGCTCACCCCTGAGGAGGAGGACATCCTGACCCGCTCGGAGGCGGAATCCATCGGCATTCTCCTGGCCCAGCTGGGGGCCTCCATGTTCACCTACAACCCGCCGAAATGGACTCTGGCCGCCGTACTTACAAAGGAGCAGTACAGCCACATCTGGTCCGAGCTCGACCGCGCCGGCGGGTGGACGCTGGCGGACGCCTATGCCGTATGCGGTCCCTACGGGTACTGGCGGGACAGCCTGCTGGAGGAGTGCCTGGACTGCGCATCCCGGAAGGATGCCGCTCTGCTGTCGGACCTGAACGAGGACAGCCGCGAAGACCTTCTGGACCTGTTCACCGCCGCCTTCTGCTGGCCGAAGTGGTACCAGAATGTCCTTCCCACAGAGGAAGTGGCGGAGACCGCCCGCATGCACTTCCAGTACCTCTACCCCGAAGAGTGGATTGCCCGCTGCACGGGCACGGACCTGGAGGTCCTGAACACCCAGCTGTCCAAGGTGACCGCCTGCGCCGGCAGAGCCGCAGCCAAGCGCGTCAAAACCCTCCGGAAGTCGAAGCCCGCCCCGGCCTCAGCGGTCAGACCCGGGGACCGGGCTCTGCTGAAGCTGTTCTGGCCGGAGATCTGTACAGACGAGTTTCTGAGCACCTGGCACCCGGATACGGCTCCTTTCGCCAGTCTGAACGAGCTCATCTGTGCCGTCATCGACGCCGCCCCCTCCTGCCAGCCGGACCAGCAGCGCTCCGAGCTCCTGGCAGCCTATGCGGACAGCACCAGCCGGAACCTGGCGGAGATCCTCCCCTGCGGCGGCTTTCAGGATGTCGGAGATGCCCGCAGGGTCCTGGAGGATATCACAGCCTACATGCAGCAGGAAACGGTCCGGGACATGGTCCTGCGGGGGCTCAAAATCCTCCCTGCATCCATACGTCAGGACCTGATGAGCGGCCGGATCACCCAGACTCCCAAGGACAGCCTGCCCCTGTCTCTTCTGCGGCTCCCCATGCAGGCCGTCTGCCGCCTCCGCCGGGCGCTTCATCTCCCCAGTCTCTACCGCATCCTCAATTTTCTGTACCCTGAGCCGGTGCTCCGGGACAGGATCACCGCCTGGACAGAGCCATGGGCCAGCCAGCTCCGCTGCCTTCTGCAGCTGCGCTGCTTCAGCAGGTTCCGTGCGGAGATGCGGTTCTGCGCAAAGCAGTATCCCCGCTTCGGCATGTCGAACAGAGGGGTCGCTCTCGTTCTCGAAGCAGATCCCGGCGGCACCTGCGCTGACATGTACAAAAAGGAGAAGGACGGCATGCGGAAAGGGTGCTTCGCGATGCTGTTCATGAACAGAATCTGCGAGACCTTTGATCCCAGATCCCCTGTGTATCTGTGCATGTACTATGCCGAAGCGGGAGTGGATACCGTGTCCTGGCTGATCGACCCGGACAGGCCCCAGGCCGTGAAGGAAGAAGTCGAGGCCGCCATGCCGGAGTGCATGGCCATCTTTGAGGACTGCTTCAGACGCTCAAAGGACTACGACACGCCGAAGGGGATAAGAGAACTTCTCGAGAAGTACAGGGCGGAAGACCTTGAGTCATACCTGCGGGAGGCGGGGCTCCTCAAGCCCGGTTCCAGGGAGGCCAGGATGCTGCAGACCTACAGGTCTCTCCCTTCCCTGTCCTGAGGACGCCCCCGGAGCGGAGGAAACCCGAAACCGCCCTGTACGGACATCGGCGTCTCCCCGCCCGGTCCGGCTCTGCACCTGTCCCCGCCTTCCATCTGTTCCTTCCAGGTCCCGCTGCGGGTATCAAACCCGCCGCGGGACCTTTTCACTTTCATACGCAAGAAGTCAGGCACCGGCTCTTCCACTGTGTCCAGGAACCCGAAGTGGCGGTCTCGCACCAGTCCGGCTGTTGTAAACCTTCCTGCGTCTGAACCGCTGGGCGCCGGTCCCGCTTCTCCCCTTCACGAACTCTGGGGCAGGACAGAAGAAGGAGCACCCCCTGCTTCATGCGGGAGATGCTCCTGGACTGTCTGTATGTCAGAACGCCTGGCCCAGCAGCCGGGCGAACTGTGCTCCGGTCTTTGCCAGCTCCCTGGAGCCGGTGGCGGCCATGCTCCGGAGTTCCGCCAGCAGGGGTCCTGTCGAGCCTGTCACGTAGGCGCTGGGGAAGGAAGTAAAGAGATACTCCGCCTCCCTGTCTTCCGCTCCAGTGATGCCCGCATACGCCGCCATCAGCGACCTGACCTTTCTCTCTGCCAGGGGGCTGAGTCCGAGGACTGCATAGCGGCTGCCCTGCGTCTCCTGAACCGCAGCGGGTTCCGGTGCCTGGAAGCTGCTGCTGATGTGTCCCAGAACCGGTGACACATCCTGGGGGATGCGGTCCACGAACAGTTCGGTCAGCAGCGGCTGGAAATAGTTGAGCATGCCCCGGGGACCCTTCAGGAGGTCCTCCGCATAGGGCTGCACAGCGATGCAGAATTTGTCGCACCTGGCCAGCATGCGGGGCAGACGGCCCGCCCACTCCGGGCTGTCCGGGTTCTCGATGACAACCACCGGATCCTGGACGCTGTCCAGCACTCCGGCGCAGCAGGAACCCTCACAGGTGAGAACACCGGCTGTCTGTCCGTACAGGGAGAGGGAGAAGGCGTCGCAGATCTCCATGGCATCCGGTCCGGCCAGGAGCAGCGGAGTCTTCTGGACGCAGGCGGCATAGAGGAATGCTGCCAGCTTTCCTGCGTACTTCTCCGATACCCCTGCGCCCTGCAGGTTCTGCTGCAGGACCCGGAGGAGGCCCTCCATGTCTGCTATCTCTTCAGCGGTTCCGCCGGCGGGTACGGAACCGGGGGTGTAGATGCCGGTGTCCTTCTCCTCTTCTGCCGGCGCCTTCTCCGTGTGGATGAAGGCCATCTCCGCTACAAAGGAGGCCGCATCTTCCCTGGCCTGCTGAATAATCTTGGACACGTTGTCCTCTACTTCACCGGCCAGTCTCTCCTTGGCATCCAGCTCGGCGGTCAGAGTCTCATACCGGTTCTGGCACTCATTGTTGACCTTCTGCAGGTTCTCATACTTCTCCCGCTCCAGCTCCGTATTTCTGCGGATCTCCAGGACTTCGGCGTCGCACTTCCGCTTGACTTCCTTCACCCGTGACTCGGCGGCCTTCACCTCCGCCTCGTTGGCGGAGCGCCACCGCTTCTCCAGAAGGTCTGCACACCGCTCCTGCAGGGCGTCGCTGCTGGCGATGGCCTTCTCCAGCACATCAACCTCAATGTCCTCGTTGTTCAGGTACTGGGAGGAGCGGTCGATGAAGTCCTGGGTGAACTTCTTCGCCTCGGCCGTGGAGCAGGAGCAGAGCTGTGCCACATCCTGATAGAAATCATCCGTCGTGACGCTCTCGATGATGCTGCGGAGCTTGGTAATGTCCCTCTTGACAACCCCCAGGTTGCTCATGACCCGCTTGGAACACCGGGTCAGAAGCTGTTCCTTGACCACCTGCAGGGGATCCTTGATGTGCAGGTCATTGGACTGCATTCCCAGGAAGATTCTGCGGTGGAGCAGCATGTCCCCGTACGCGATGGTGTCGCTCTGATTGAAGCGGTACACCCGCAGGGTCCGCATCGTCTCAGGGATCCTGACTGTACCTTCACTGCTGATAAGGGTGTTCTTCATCAGGAGGATGCCGGCATAGTCCGTACCGTCGCTGGGGCATGCAAACAGGACCTTGCCCGTCCGGGGAGTAAAGGCGATGCCCTGCTGGAGAGCATTCACCACATCCTCCAGGCTGCTGCAGCCTGGTACATGGCAGATCTGTGTCAGGGAGATGTCAAAGTAGCATCTGGAGCGAACAAACTCCGGCTTGCCTCCGGGCCTGCGGTTGGGCATTGTCTCCCATCCCATGACAACCAGCGCACCGTCACCAAGCTCTACGGAACCGTTGTACAGATTGGTCCACAGGTCTGTCCTGGCGGGCCAGCCCGGAGTGAAGCTGTCCTGGATCACGCCGTCGCTGTTGATGTCCATGACACGGGTCAGGCGCATGGCGTTGGCGTAGGTCCCGGCCGCTGCCGTGCAGACAGAGTAGAACGGATACCTGGAGAAGAATGCGGTCTCAAGGGGGAAGTCGCCGGCGTCGATGATATAGCGCCACTTCTGCTCGGACTCCTTCGCCAGTTCCGCCGCCCGGACAGCCTCCTGGTTCTGCAGCTTGAGGAGATTGCTGCTGCTCTGGAACTCATTGATTGCAGATTTCTGGGTCTCGATCTGCTCCTTGAGCTGTTCAACGCTCCGGTTGAGCTCCTCGATCTGGGCATCCTTCGCCTTGACGGCAGCCTCACCCTTCTTTGCTTCCTCATCTGCCCTGGCCTGTGCGGCCTGCTCGGCGCTCCTGGCTGTCTGGATCTGACCCACCAGCCTGGAGGAGGCCTTCAGCAGCTCCGCCTGATCAACGCTGCGCCCTGTGAGCTTTAAATAGGTAGCAGGATCCGATGCGAAGGGAGATGACGCAAGAGCTTCCTGCAGCGCTTCCGCGTCGCTCTTCCCGTCGTTCTTCAGCCGGGCGATGCGGCTGTCCACATCATCTGCTGCATTCGA
This sequence comes from uncultured Oscillospiraceae bacterium, assembly GCA_964471855.1. Lineage (GTDB taxonomy): Bacteria > Bacillota > Clostridia > Oscillospirales > Oscillospiraceae > Lawsonibacter. The sequence continues at coordinate 15,575 of CAYYHY010000042.1, forward strand.
AAAAAAGTCCCAGGCATAGATGAGGAAGGCCTCGTTGTTCAGGTTGTCGCAGTAAAGCGAACGAACCACGCCGTCAGACAGTGTCTTCGCCCTGTAGCCAGGGCGCAAAGCTGACAGTGCCTCCGGATACAGTTCAAAAAAATCCCTGCAGGCATAAGCCGGCAATGCGCTGCAGATCTCCTTCCGCTCTTCCAGGGTAAACTTGTCCTGTGGAATCATTTCCATGTCTCCTTGTCCAGAGAATGCTCAGAATAGTGCCTGCCGCCAGCAACCGGCTCTCATAGAAGACCGCTGCCTCTGTCATGCATGTGCTGTTATGTACGAAGTCTGCGCAGATACTGCTCCACTCCAGTTTTCCAAAGCGGAGAGCGGTAAGGCAGACAGGCTAACCAATCGTCTAATTTTGCGTGATACAGGGCAAAATGTCAATGCCCGAAACCAAATTCCTTTGCTGACCCGAAAACCGGCCGTCTCCTTCACCGGTTCCAGTTCATCGGACTGCGGCTGCAGCCGGACTCGCTGATGCCGGGGGATGCGGCCAGGCTGGACCTGTCAGCTGCCAAACGGAACTGCCTCTCAGCCCAGGCAGTCCGGATTAACCA
>CAYYHY010000043.1:0-16059 GCA_964471855.1 uncultured Oscillospiraceae bacterium
CCGCCTGCGTGAGCTACTCCGAGATCCCCTTCGCCGGCCCCATCGGCTGCCTGGAAGTGGGCTATGTGGACGGTCAGATCGTCCTCAACCCCAACCAGGAGCAGCGCAAGACCTCCCGCATGGACGTCACTGTGGCGGCCACCCGGGAGAAGGTGGTCATGATCGAGGCGGGTGCCGACGAGATCCCCGATGAGATCATGTATGCGGGCATCGTCAGGGCCCACGAGGAGATCCGGAAGCAGATCGACCTCATCGACCAGATCGTGGCCGAGATCGGCAAGCCCAAGATGGAGTACGAGCACGCCCACTTTGACCAGGAGCTGTTCGACGACATCTGCGAGAACTTCATGGACGAGGCCAAGGCCGCCATGGACACGGACGACAAGAATGTCCGGGAGACCCGCTGGAACGCCATGATCGACCACTGGCACGAGCGCTATCTGGAGCAGTACCCCGACATGGACCAGTTCCTGGAGGAGTTTACCTACAAGCTCCAGAAGAAGATCGTCAAGGCCTGGCTGCTGGAGGGGCACCGGGTGGACGGCCGGGCGCGGAACGAGATCCGGCCCCTGTCCGCCGAGGTGGGTGTCCTGCCCCGGGTCCACGGCTCCGCCCTCTTTACCCGCGGTCAGACCCAGGTGCTCAGCGTCTGCACCCTCAACACCCTGTCGGCTGCCCAGAAGATGGACACCATCTGGGAAGAGGAAGAGAAGCGCTACATGCACCACTACAACTTCCCGCCCTACTCCGTGGGCGAGGCCCGGGCGCCCCGGGCCACCAACCGCCGGGAGTACGGTCACGGCGCCCTGGCTGAACGGGCTCTGCTGCCCGTCCTGCCCAGCGAGGACGAGTTCCCCTACGCCATCCGCGTTGTCTCCGAGGTGCTCTCCTCCAACGGCTCCACCTCCCAGGGCTCCGTCTGCGGCTCCACCCTGGCCCTCATGGACGCCGGCGTGCCCATCAAGGCCCCGGTAGCCGGCATCTCCTGCGGCCTGATCCAGGACGACGAGGGGGGCTTCACCACCTTCATCGATATCCAGGGGGTTGAGGACTTCCACGGGGAGATGGACTTCAAGGTGGCCGGAACCAAGTCCGGCATCACCGCCATCCAGATGGACCTGAAGAACGACGGTCTCACCCACGAGATCATCAAGGAGGCCCTGGACATCACCCGGGACGCCCGCTGCGCCATTCTGGACGAGATCATGCTGCCCTGCATCCCGGAGCCCAGGCCGGAGCTGAGCCCCTACGCCCCCAAGATGCTGACCATGAAGATCGACCCCGACAAGATCCGCGAGGTCATCGGCAAGGGCGGCTCCGTCATCCAGAAGATCACCGCCGAGTCCGGCGCGCAGATCGACATCGAGGAGGACGGCACCATCCACATCGCCTCCCCCGACGCAGCCTCCTGCGAGACCGCCAGGAAGATGATCGACACCATCGTCTTCGTGCCCAAGGTGGGAGAGCTGTACTACGGCAAGGTGGTCCGCATCCTCCCCTTCGGCGCCTTTGTGGAACTGGCCCCCGGCAAGGACGGCATGGTCCACATCTCCAAGCTGTCGGAGCGCCGGGTGGAGAAGGTGGAGGACGTGGTGAACATCGGCGACATGATCTGGGTCAAGGTCACGGAGATCGACGAGAAGGGCCGCGTCAACCTGTCCTACCGGGACGCCCTGCGGGAGCTCAAGTCCCGCAAGGCCTCCGGCGAACGTGTTAAATAAGTTAAATAAGAGGACACCTGACGGCGGAGCGGCCATCGCTCCGCCGTTTTTCGGACAGAGACAGTGAGACAGGAGGAACCGGAATGCTGCTCCGCGTGCTGGCGGTGGGAGATGTAGTGGGAGAGGGGGGTCAGGATATCCTGACCCGGCGTCTCCATGAGATGAAGGACAGCCTGGGGGTCCACTTCACCGTGGTCAACGGGGAGAACGCCTCGGGGGTGGGCATCACCCCGAAGCAGGCCCGCACCATCCTGGAGGCCGGTGCGGACGTCATTACCCTGGGCAACCACACCTGGAACCGGATACAGATCGGGGACTTCCTGGACCGGAACGACTGCATTCTGCGGCCGGCCAACTACCCCGGGCGGGTGCCCGGCCGGGGCATGGGTGTTTACCAGGTGCAGGGTCTGAAGGTGGCGGTGATCAGCCTCATGGGCAGAGTGGAGCTGAACCCCAACCTGGACAGCCCCTTCAAGGAGGCGGCCTACCTCCTCCGCTCCCGCCCCTGGGATCTGGCCCTGGTGGACTTCCACGCCGAGGCCACCAGCGAGAAGGGGGCCATGGCCTGGTACCTGGACGGCCGGGTGCAGGCGCTGTGGGGCACCCACACCCATGTGCCCACGGCGGACTGCCAGATCCTCCCCAAGGGGACCGGGTTTGTAACCGACCTGGGGATGACCGGTCCCGTCCGCTCCGTCCTGGGCATCAAACCGGAGAACTCCCTGAACCTCTTCCTGGGGGGCCTGCCCCGGAAGTACGAGGAGGCGGAGGGGAACTGCAAGATCAACGCCTGCCTCTTTGTGATCGATACGGAGACGAAGCGCTGCGTGGAGGTGTCCCGGGCGGACCTGCAGGAGTAGCCCTTGCAAACCGGCGGGGAAAGCGGTATACTCCAGGTGTTCGGAGGGGGGACTGACCTTGTCTGAGGAGTACAGAGACCTGGCACCGGAGGAGCCGGCGCCCCGTCCCAGGAGAGAGCGGGAGAAGCCGGAGCGCCCCGGGGCGGACCTCTTTGACCTGTTCCAGATGGTCATGGGCTGCGTGCTGGGGGCGGTCATCATCTTCAACTGCGCCGCCCGGATCACCCGGGTGGACGGCAGCTCCATGGAGAACACCCTGGAGGACGGGGAGATGATGGTAATCTGGTCCCTGGGCTACCGGCCGGAGGCGGGGGACATCGTGGTATTCAACAAGAAGACCACCAGCTACTTCCGCAACCAGGCCCTGGTAAAGCGGGTCATCGCCACGGAGGGCCAGACGGTGGACATCGACTACAGCACCGGAACCGTCTATGTGGACGGTCTGCCTCTGGATGAACCTTATATAAAGGAGCCCATGTACCGGCCCGGGGACCCCAGCGAGCAGGGAGTCCACTGGGAGGTGCCGGAGGGACACGTGTTCGTCATGGGGGACAACCGGAACAACTCCTCCGACGGACGCCACGACGCCCTGGGTCCCATCAGCGAGGACTACATTCTGGGGAAGGCGGTGCTGTCCTTCTGGCCGCCCCGGAAGATCGGCTTTATGTAAACAATAGACAAAAAGGGGACCGCCGGGGGCGGTCCTTTTTCTCTGCCCGGCGGGGAAAAAACCTGTTTCTCGCGGGATGCATCTGTGGTATACTTGTCTCACTCTCAACCCGCCCCGGCGACAGACAGCAGGAGGCTTGACAATATGAAGAACAGGGTCACTGTTACCATAGCAGGCAGGGAATACACCATGGTGGCGGCAGAAGACGAGGCCTATGTCCGCCGCTGCGCAGCCCACGTGGATGCACGTCTGCGGGAGACCGCAGGGGGGCGGCTGTCCCAGGCGGATGCCGCCATTCTTACCGCCATGAACATAGCAGACGAGTACTTCCGCTCCCTGGAGGAGGCGGAGGGTCTGCGCACCAAGTACAAGGAGAGTCTGGAGGAGGCCAGCCGGCTGAAACTGGAGCTCTCGGAGAAGAACCGGGAAATCTTCAAGCTGCAGAACCGGAAATAGGCCGGTCCTGCCAGCGTCGAAAGGAGGCAGCCCATGCTGGAGCTGCTTGCCCCTGCCGGCTCAACGGAAGCGGTGACAGCTGCCGTTCAGAACGGAGCCGGGGCCGTCTATTTTGGATACGGAGATTTCAACGCCCGCCGCGGCGCGAAGAACTTCTCGGGGGAGGAGGCCGCGGCGGCGGTTTCTTACTGTCATCTCCGGGGCACGAAGGCCTATGTGACCCTGAACACCCTGCTGACGGACCGGGAGCTGCCGAAGGCGGCGGAGATCGCCGCCCACGCCAGCCGCAGCGGAGCCGACGCCCTGATCGTGCAGGACCTGGGGGCGGTGCGCATGCTGCGCCAGGTGGCGCCGGACCTGCCGGTCCACGGCTCCACCCAGATGACCATCCACAGTCTGGACGGGGTGAAGGCCTGCGCCGACCTGGGGATGAAGCGGGTGGTTCTGGGCAGGGAGCTGAGCCTGGACCAGATTGCATACATCTGCGCCCGCTCCCCCATCGAGATTGAGATATTCGGCCACGGGGCCCTGTGCATGTGCTGGTCCGGCCAGTGCTTCCTCTCCTCCGTCATCGGGGGACGCAGCGGCAACCGGGGTCTGTGTGCCCAGCCCTGCCGCATGAAGTACGCCCTTAACGACCAGCCGGCCGGGCATCCCCTGTCCCTCAAGGACCTCTCCCTGGTGCAGCACCTGAAGGAGATCGAGGAGGCGGGGGTGACCTGCCTGAAGATCGAGGGCAGGATGAAGCGGCCGGAGTATGTGGCTGTCGTGACGAAGATCTATGCAAAAGCCATCGCGGAGGGGAAGGAGCCCGGGGAGGAGGAGCTGGAGCAGCTGCGGCAGGCCTTCTCCCGGGACGGCTTTACAGACGGCTACTTTACCGGGGACCTGGGGGAGGACATGTTCGGCGTCCGCCCCGAGGGGGAGAAGGAACCCCGGGAGCTCTTCGCCGCCGCCCGGGAGGAGTACACCGGCGGGGAGAAGCGGCGGGAGCCTGTGAACATGCATGCGGAGATCCTCCCCGGTCAGCCGGCCCGGGTGTCGGTTGAGGATACCCAGGGACGGACGGGCACGGCCCAGGGGCCGGTCCCGGAGCCTGCCAGAACGGTGCCCCTGACCCGGGAGAAGGTGGAGGAGCTGCTGGTGCGCACCGGCGGCACCCCCTACGAGCCCCGGACGGTTACGGTACAGATGGAGGAGGGCCTCTCCCTGCCGGTGTCCGCTGTCAACAGCATGCGCAGGGAGGCCCTGGAGGACCTGAGCATTCAGCGCCTTCTGATCCGGCCCGCCCGGCGGGAGGAGAAGTTCGACCCCGGGGAGACCTGTGAAAACGGACCCCAGCCCCCTGTGCTGACGGTCTCCGCCCGGACGGCCTCCCAGGTCAGCACGGAGCTGCTGCGGATGAAGCCGGCTCTTCTCTACCTGCCCGCCCCCGAGGCGGTCTCCCACCCGGAGCTGCTGGAGCGGTGCCGCAGGGAGGGGGTTCCTGTCTGCGCGGCTCTGCCCCGGATCTGCATGGACCGGGAGCTGGAGACCCTGGAGCGGTTCCTCAGCAGGGTCATGCAGATGGGGGTGGAGGAGGTTCTGGCCGGGGGGCTCGGTCAGGCCCGACGGGCCTCGGAGATGGGATTCCGGGTCCGGGGGGACTACGGACTGGGGGTCTTCAACAGCCAGACCCTGAAGGAGATGCGGCGGATGGGCTTTGTATCCGCCACGGCCTCCTTTGAGCTGAAGCTGGCCCAGATCCGGGACCTGTCCAAGTTCATCCCCGTGGAGTTCATCGCCTACGGGCGTCTGCCCCTGATGCTGACGGAGAACTGCATCATCCGCACCCAGACGGGGAAGCACGCCTGCGCCGTCAGCAGCACCCTCCGGGACAGGAAGGGGGAGCGGTTCCCCGTAGTCAAGACCTGGGGATGCCGCAACGAGATCCTCAACTCCCGGCAGCTCTTCCTGGCCGACCGGGCCGGGGAGTGGAAGTACCTGGGTCTCTGGGGCGCCAGGCTCCAGTTTACAACCGAGACCCCCCAGGAGTGCATCCAGGTGATGGAGGCCTACCGGGGGCGGGACCGGTACCAGCCCCGGGATCTGACCCGGGGTCTCTACTTCCGGGATGTGGAGTGAGCAGCGTGACAGTAAAGTTCAAGGCTCTGTCCCCGAAGATCGGGCGGGAGATCCCGGCCCCCTCCTATGCAACGGCCGGCTCCGCGGGTCTGGACCTGCGGGCCTGTCTGGAGGAGCCGGTGACGGTCCCCGCCGGGGAGCGGAGGATGATCCCCACCGGGCTGGCTCTGGCCCTTCCCTCCCCGGACTGTGCGGCCCTGGTGTACGCCAGGAGCGGTCTGGCGGTGAAGCACGGCATTGTGCCCGCCAACTGCGTGGGCGTGATTGACAGCGACTACCGGGGGGAGATCCTGGTATGTCTGTACAACGCCGGGAATGCACCCTACACGGTGCAGCCCGGGGACCGGATTGCCCAGCTCGTCATTACCCCCGTGGTGCAGGCCCGGGTGGAGATGGCAGAGGAGCTGGAGGAGACCGGGCGCGGCGCCGGAGGCTTCGGCTCCACGGGGGTCTGAGAGGGCGGCCGCAGCAATACTTGCATGAGGTGGAAACGGACATGTTCGGTCTGTTTGGAAAGAAAAAGAAGGAGGCGCCGGACCCTGAGCCGGTGCAGGAGGAGACCGCCGCCGGCGGGGAGAGCGGGGAGTACCGGGCCTTTGCGGAGGACTTCGAACCGGAGGTGCTGGACATCCTGGCCCTCACCGGACCCCTGGGCTTCTGGGAGGAGAAGCAGGAGGGGGACGAACTCTGGACCCTGACGGCGAATCTGACCGCCTGGATGGAGGTGGAGGAGCCGGTGCACCAGGGCAGCTTCCGGCTGGTAACCAAGGGGGACGACGCCCTGCGGGACTACCTCCAGAGCCATGTGCCCGGGGACTTTGTGCTGAAGTTCAAAGCCCGTCTGGAGAAGGACGGGGGAGACCGGCTGCTTATGACCAGCCTGCCGGAGCCCGGCTACGACCCGGAGCTGAAGGCCCTGCGGGAGGAGCAGCGGAAACCGGTGACGTTCTGGCTGGAAGGTCTGGGGACCTTCACCCTGGTCCGGGCCGCGGGCTGGTTTGAGACCGACGCGGAGTGGCTGGGGGATACGGTGCAGCTGACCATGGACCAGGATCTGGACCGGGAGGGCTGCGCGGAGACGGCCAAGGCCCTGCTCTCCGATGCGGAGGGCTGGGACGCCCGGGTCCGCTCCTTTGCAGCGGAGCAGCTGCCGGACCTGGAGCTGGAGGAGGACGGAGCCCTGGTGCTGGAGAGCATCGGGGCGGCCCCGGAGGGGGTCTTTGAGTTCTGGTTCAGCAGCGGGGAAGGCCCCTCTGTCTGTATAACAGGGAACCTGGCGGATGGGCCCATGGAGGCCCGGACGGAGGGCTGAGGGTGAGACTGATTCTGGCATCCCAGTCCCCCAGGCGCCGGGAGCTGCTGCAGCAGATGGGGTTCAGGGACTTTGACATCGTCCCCGCCCGGGGCGGGGAGGAGACAGCCGGGGACCTGTCCCCGGGGGAGCTGGTGGAGGTCCTCTCCGCCCGCAAGGCGGCGGAGGTGTCCGCCCGGCATCCGGAGGACCTGGTCATTGCAGCGGATACGGTTGTGGCGGAGGGGGAAGAGATCCTGGGCAAGCCCCATACCGAGGAGGAGGCGAAGGCCATGCTGGCCCTCCTCTCCGGCCGCGCCAATACGGTATACAGCGGCGTCACCGTGCGCCTGGGCAGCCGGGCGGTGACGGAGCATGAGAGCACCCGGGTATTCTTCCGCACCCTCAGTTCCCGGGAGATCGACGACTACACGGCCACAGGGGAGCCCATGGACAAGGCGGGAGCCTACGGGATCCAGGGCCTGGGGGCTCTGCTGGTGGAGCGGATCGAGGGGGACTACAGCACGGTGGTGGGGCTTCCCGTCTGCCGGCTGGGGCGCATCCTGACCTCCTTCGGGGTGGACCCCCTGGCTCTGGCCGCGGGGCGGCGGAATGAAAATTCAGATTCATACGGGGTGTCAGCACTGTGAAAGGCTTTTTCCGGCAGCGGGGTGCGCTGCTGCTTGTCATCGCCCTGGTGCTGACCGCCCTCCTGTGTGCCGGGGCCTTCATGACGAAGGGCAGAGCCGGACCCCTGACCAATGCAGTAAATACGGTCCTCTCCCCCGTGCGCGGCGCCGCCGCGGCGGTGATGGACTGGGGGGAGGATCTTGTGGGCAGCATCCTCCACTATCAGGAGACGGAGGAGGAGATGGAGTCCCTGCGGCAGCAGGTGGCAGACCTGCAGGAGCAGGTGCGGGAGCTGGAGTCCCAGGGCCGGGAGAACGAGCAGCTGCGGCAGCTTCTGGATCTGAAGAGCCGCAGGCGGGAGCTGGTCATGGACATCGCCCGGGTTACCAGCCACTCCGCCTCCGGCTGGGAGTCCACCCTGACCATCAGCCGGGGTTCCGCCGACGGGGTGGAGCCCGGGGACTGCGTGGTCACCGCCGGGGGCATCCTGGCGGGCACGGTAACAGAGGTGGGCCTGGACTGGTCCACCGTCTCCACCGTGATCAACACGGACACGGAGCTGGGGGGCGTGGTGCTGCGGACCTGGGCCTCCGGCATCCTGGAGGGGGACTTCACCCTCATGCAGGAGGGCCGGCTGAAGCTGAGCTACCTCCCGGAGGATGCCCAGATCATGGCCGGGGACGAGGTGGTCACCTCCGGGCGGGGGGACGTGTATCCCCCGGACCTGGTGGTGGGCACCGTTGAGAAGGTCTGCGAGGACGAGTCCGGCGTCACCCGCTACGCCGTGATCGTGCCCGGGACAGACCTGAATGCGCTCAGCGAGGTGGCAGTCATCAAGGACTTCACCGTGGAGCGGTGAAATACTCTGGAGACGGGAAGTGAATGCTGTTGACCCGGCGCGCCGTCATACGCAAGTGGACTGCATACGGACTGGCTCTGCTGCCCCTGTGGGTGCTGGAGACACTGGTCCTGCCCCGGTTTCCTGTCTTCGGCGCCGTCCCCATGCTGCTGCCCTGCGCCGTGACGGCGGCGGCCGTCATGGAGGGGCAGGAGGCGGGAGCCGGATACGGCCTGGCCGCAGGGCTGCTGTGGGAGCTGGCCGCCCCCGGAGGGTACGGGCTGAAAGTGTTCGGCATGGCCCTGGCGGGGTTTCTCACCGGCCGGACCTCCCAGCTGGTCATATCCAGAAATTTTCCCGGCTATGTCATCTGCACGGCTGCGGTGGCGGCCGCCACTGACATCCTGCGCATCGCCGGGCGCCTGCTCACCCGCACGGCGGCTCTGCCCGCCCTGCTGGAGGCGGCGGTGCCGGAGTTCCTGCTGACCATGCTCTGGGCCCCGGTGGTGTGGCTGCTGTACCGGCCGGTCCGCAGGCTGGCCTCCGGGGAGAAGCTGAGACAGAGGGGGCGGTCCGGAGCATGAATATCAAACAGTTTCACCGCCGCATTGCAGCCATGGTCCTGATGCTGGCGGCGGTGGTGTGCCTGCTGGGCAGCACCCTCTACGACGTGCAGGTAAACTCCGGGGAGGAGTACTACCTGCGCTCCCAGGCCAGGGTGGAGGAGAAGCAGGCGGTGGATGCCGGCCGGGGTCAGATCCTGGACCGGAACGGCCGGGTCCTGGTCTCCGACCGCACGGTCTACCAGGTGACCCTGAAGACTGACCTCATGGGGACAAAGGAGGAGAAGGCCCGGAACATCCTCGCTCTGGTGCGGGCGGCAGCGGAGCTTGGGGTGGAGTGGACGGACACCCAGCTGCCCGTAACCCGGGAGCAGCCCTTCCAGTATACGGAGGAGAACCCCTTCTATACAGTGGAGGCGGACGAGGCGGGGAACGAGATCCGCTCCCTCACCCGGCTGGGCCGCCTGGGGGTGAAGCTGAACTGGATCCGGGACCCCGCGGCGCCCCCGGAAGAGGAGCAGGCGCCGGAGGAAGAGGAGGAGCCGGACCTGTGGGAGAGGCTGAAGACCTTCCTCACGGGGGAGGAACCGGAACCGGAGCCCCCCGCCCAGCCTGAGCCGGAGGAGCCATATGTGCTCCCGGACGCGGAGGAGCTGCTGGGAATCCTGTGCAGCTACTTCCAGCTGCACGGGGACGGGGCCGTGGACGAGAAGCTGGCGGCGGAGAACGGCACCGAGGTGCCGGTGCTCAACATCGGGGATCTGGACCCCGTGGAGGCCCGGCTGGCGGCCGGGGTGCTCTACGAGCTGGAGCTCCGGGACCAGGACATCTACTATGTGAACTACGTATTTGCCAGGGATGTATCCGTCGATTTCATCACCCGGGTCAAGGAGCTGAAGCTGCGGGGGGTGGAGGTGGAGGCCGGCACCGTGCGGCAGTACCACACGGACAGCGCCCCCCACATCCTGGGGCGCACCGGCTACATGACATCCCAGGAGGAGATCGACTACTACACCTCCCTGGACGCCAACGGGGACGGGGAGCCGGACTACCAGCAGGACGACGTGGTGGGCCGGGACGGGGCCGAGCTGGCCTTCGAGTCCTGGCTGCGGGGCACCCCCGGGGAGCGGATCCTGGAGCGGAACACCGCCGGAAAGATCATCGACTCCCAGTGGACCCGGGACCCGTCGCCGGGGAACAATGTGGTGCTGACCCTGGACCTGAACCTGCAGCAGGCGGTGGAGAACATCCTGGCGGAGGGCATCCCCGCCCTGGCCAGCGAGGAGACCCAGGGCGGCGCCTGCGTGGTGCTGGATGTAAAGACGGCGGAGGTGCTGGCGGCGGCCTCCTGGCCCACCTACCGGCTCTCCACCTACCAGGAGGATTTTGCGGCCAACAGTGCCGACCCCCTGCGGCCCTTCAACAACCGGGCCTTCAGCGGCGCCTATCCCCCCGGCTCCACCTTCAAGATGATCACCGCCATTGCCGGGCTGCAGGAGGGGGTCATCGACACCCAGACGAGGATCCGGGATCTGGGGGTCTACACCTACTATCCGGGCTACTCCCCCAAGTGCTGGATCTACCGGCAGAACGGCCGCACCCACGGCCTGATGAACGTGACCTCCGCCATCGAGAACTCCTGCAACTACTTCTTCTATGACGTGGGCAGGCAGGTGGGCATCGAGCGGCTGGGGGACTATGCGGCCCGGTTCGGCATCGGCCAGCCCACGGGGCTGGAGCTGCAGGAGAACACCGGGGTCATGGCCGGCCCCGCCTACTCCGAGAGCGTGGGAAGCCAGTGGTACGAGGGCTCCACCCTCTCCGTGGCCATCGGTCAGGAGAGCACCCAGGTGACCCCCCTGCAGCTGGCGAACTACGTCAGCACCCTGGTCAACGGCGGGCAGCGGCATGCGGTCCATCTGCTGAAGGAGGTCCGCTCCGCGGACTTCTCCAAGGTGGTATACCGGACCGAGCCGCAGGTGGTGGCCACGGTGGACATCAGCCCGGAAAACCTGGAGGCCGTCAAGGAGGGCATGCTGGCCGTGGCCTCCCGGGGGGCCGGCGCCCGCTGGTTCAATGAATTTGACTACCAGTGGGGTGCCAAGACCGGCTCCGCCCAGGTCAGCCTGGAGACCGAGTCCAACTCCGTCTTTGTCTGCTTTGCGCCCTACGACGACCCGGAGATCGCCGTGGCCGTGGTGGTGGAGCACGGCGGCTCCGGCTCCGGCCTGGCCGGCATGGCGGCCCAGGTGATGCACGCCTGGGATGCAGGCACCACCGCTTCGGAGGTGCCCGGCCAGGAGAATACCCTGGTACCCTGATTTCTCTGATTATCCGTAAGGAGATGTTTTCATGCCAGAAAACTGCACCCACGACTGCTCCACCTGCGGCGCGGACTGTTCCTCCCGGGACCTGCGGGTCCCCGGAAACTCCATGTCCAGCATTAAAAAGGTGATTGCGGTCATCAGCGGCAAGGGCGGCGTAGGCAAGAGCACCGTCACCGCATCCCTGGCCGTGGCCATGGCCCGGCAGGGAAAGAAGGTCGCCATCCTGGACGCGGACGTCACCGGTCCCTCCATCCCCATGGCCTTCAACATCCATGAGCACGCCACCGGCACGGACCAGGGGATCAACCCCTCCGTGACCCCGGGGGGCATCCGGATCATGTCCGTCAACCTGCTCATGCCCAGCGAGACGGACCCCGTCCTCTGGCGCGGTCCCGTCATTGCCGGCGTGATCACCCAGTTCTGGACCGACGTCATCTGGGGCGACATCGACTACATGTTTGTGGACATGCCCCCGGGCACCGGGGATGTGCCCCTCACCGTCTTCCAGTCCCTGCCGGTGGACGCCGCCGTGGTGGTGACCTCCCCCCAGGACCTGGTGAGCATGATCGTCACCAAGGCGGTCAACATGGCCGCCATGATGGACATCCCCGTGGCGGGCATCGTGGAGAACTACAGCTGGTTCCAGTGCCCCGACTGCGGGAAGCGCCACTCCGTCTTCGGGGAGAGCCGCCTGCAGAAGCTGGCGGAGGAGCTGGACGTGCCCATCCTGGCCCGCCTGCCCATCGACCCGAAGGTGGCGGAGCTGTTCGACTCCGGCGCCATGGAGAAGGTGGACACCGCCGCCCTGGCGGACGCCGTGGCTGTGCTGGAGATGTGAGTCCGGGAACGGACAGAAGAAGACGCAGAAAACGGGGGAGGCAGCTGCCTCTCCCGTTCATTATTCTGTGTTCAGATGTATCCGTACAGACCGCGGACGGAGACCTCTCCGGTGCGGATGTGCTCCGTGCTGCCGTCGGGGTACTGGACCACCAGCCCGAAGTCGTCGTCCACCTCCAGGGCCTCGGCCTCCCGCCGGGAGCTGTCGGTGATGACCTGCACGGAGCTGCCCGCCGTAATGCAGCCGCTGCGGTAGCGGGCCAGGTACTCGTCCTTCTTCCCGGGGAAGCCTGCGTACATCCGGTCCAGGGCCTTGATCACTTCCACCGCCAGGGCGGTGCGGCGCAGGGGTTTGCCGGTAATCTGGGTGATGCTCCCGGCCATGTCCCGGATCTCCGGGTCAAAGTCCTCCTCCTCCTGGCTGACGTTGATGCCGATGCCGGTGATGATGTACTGGAGGGTGTTGGTCTCGCTCTCCACCCCCAGCTCGGTGAGGATCCCCGCCAGTTTCCTCCCGTCCATGACCAGGTCGTTGGTCCACTTGATGTCCGGGCGGACGCCGCAGGCGGCCTCGATGCCGTCTGCCGCCGCCACGGCCACCCAGGCGGTGAAGCTGGCGGTCTCCACCGGGGGAAGGTTCGGACGGAACAGGGCGGAGAGGTACAGCCCCTTGCCCTTTGCCGACTGGAAGGAGCGGCCCAGCCGGCCCCTGCCGCCGGTCTGCTCGTCGGCCAGGACCACCAGGCCCTCCGGCGCACCGGCCAGCGCTCTGCGCTTGCACTCCGTATTGGTGGAATCCACGCTGTCCAGGCACAGGAGGCTGCTGCCGATCAGGCAGCCCTCCAGGGGGCCGGACAGCTCCCCCGTTCTCAGCATGTCCGGGGCCTCCAGCAGCGTGTAGCCCCTGTTGGGCGCGGAGGAGATGACATAGCCCTCCTTCCGCAGCACCTCCACCGCTTTCCACACGGCGGCGCGGCTGACTCCCAGCTCACGGCTCATGGCTTCTCCGGACAGGGGCTCTCCCCGGCTGGCCAGCAGCATTGACAGCACTCTTTCCCGGCTCATTCTCTCGTTCCATCCTCCTTGTTCTCTGCACCGCCGCCGGCGGCGGTGCGCTGTCCCGCTGCCTTGTATCTTCTGCGCTCATTATAGGCAGAAACTGGAAACAAGTCAATAGCAGAGGGATGGAAAGTGGAAGAATATGGAAACCGGGGGCGGCGGCTCAGCTGAAACTTCTGGCTTTCAGGGCGGTGAAGACCTGCTCCTGGATGGGGAGGCGGTCGTGGACCGGGAAGTATTTCTCATACTGGATGGAGAGCATGAGGGCGTCCTCCGGGGTGAGGCGCCGGATGAGGTCCATGGTGAGACCGTGGACGGCGGAGAGGGTCCAGTAGGAGGAGAGACAGGAGCGGTTTTCGGCGGGGGCCGCGTACACATACTCCAGGACGGCGCGGGTGTCCCGGGAGGAGGGGGCGGTCTTCTCGAAGGCGTCCAGGCGCTCCTTCGCATCCCGGACAAAGCGCTCGTGGCAGAGGTCGGTGCTGGCAATGGCACTGGCGTTCCACAGTCCCTCCAGAGGACCCCGGTTCCGGTCTGTCAGGGCGGCGCTGGCGATGTAGTCATTGTAGAGGGGGCGGAGGGCGTCCAGTTCCTCCGCTGCGGCCCCGGAGAGCTGCTCCGGGCTGCGGGTCTCATCGATATTCTGCATGGAAGGTCACCTTTCTGTACATGTGAATCGCTGCGGCAATTGTACGGGGACCGGTTCCTCCTGTCAACGGGCGCACCTGATATTCTGTGAAATGTACAAAAAAAGGAAAAGGATTGACGTCTTCTTGGATTGTTGGTAGTATTTCTGAACGGAAACTGATCCGCCGGCCCGGTCCGGCGGCATGCACTTCACACTGCAGAGAGGAGACCAGCCCATGAGCAGCTGCGGAATGGGAACCAGATGCGTTCAGAGCGGATACACCCCGGGGAACGGGGAGCCCCGCCAGATTCCCATCATCCAGTCCACCACATTCAAGTACGCCACCAGCGAGGAGATGGGAAAGCTCTTTGACCTGGAGGCGGAGGGATACTTCTACACCCGGCTGCAGAACCCCACCAATGACATGGTGGCGGCGAAGATCTGCGACATGGAGGGGGGAACGGCCGCCATGCTCACCTCCTCCGGACAGGCGGCCAACTTCTACGCCGTCTTCAACATCGCCAACTGCGGCGACCACGTGATCGCCTGCTCCACCATATACGGGGGCACCTACAACCTGTTCCACGTGACCATGCGGAAGATGGGGGTGGAGTTCACCTTCGTCTCCCCGGACTGCACCGAGGAGGAACTGGATGCGGCGTTCCAGCCCAATACAAAGGCCGTCTTCGGGGAGACCATCGCCAACCCCGCCCTGACGGTGCTGGACATCGAGAAGTTTGCCCGGGCGGCCCACGCCCACGGGGTTCCGCTGATTGTGGACAACACCTTCGCCACCCCGGTCAACTGCCGCCCCTTTGAGTGGGGGGCTGACATCATTACCCACTCCACCACCAAGTACATGGACGGACACGGGGCCGGTGTGGGCGGCGCCATCGTGGACGGGGGTCACTTTGACTGGTTTGCCCATGCGGACAAATTCCCGGGTCTGACCACCCCCGACGACAGCTACCACGGGGTCACCTATGCGGAGAAGTTCGGACTGGGAGGCGCCTTCATTACAAAATGCACCGCCCAGCTGATGCGGGACTTCGGTTCCATCCAGTCCCCCCAGAACGCCTTCCTCCTCAACCTGGGCCTGGAGAGCCTCCACGTCCGCATGCCCAGGCACTGCGAGAACGGTCTGGCGGTGGCGAAGTTCCTGAAGGGCCACCCCAAAATCTCCTTCGTCATCTATCCGGGGCTGGAGGGGGACCGCTACTATGAGATGGCCCGGAAGTACATGCCGAACGGCACCTGCGGCGTAGTCTCCTTCGGATTCAAGGGGGGCCGCTCCGCCGCGGAGACCTTCATGAAGCATCTGAAACTGGCGGCCATCGAGACCCACGTGGCGGACGCCCGCACCTGCTGCCTGCACCCCGCCTCCGCCACCCACCGTCAGATGAACGACCAGGAGCTCATAGCAGCGGGGATCAGCTCCGATCTGGTCCGCATGTCCTGCGGTCTGGAGGACCCGGAGGACCTGATCGCGGACATCAGCCAGGCCCTGGACCAGGTCTGAGGCGTACATTATTAAAGGAGTGAGCGGCATGCTGGAAGCAGGAACAAAGGCGCCGGATTTCACCCTGCCGGACAGCGGCGGAAACCCGGTCTCCCTCAGCAGCTTCGCAGGGCGGAAGGTGGTTCTGTACTTTTATCCAAGGGACAATACCCCCGGCTGCACCCGCCAGGCCTGCGCCTTCGCAGGGGCATATGAGGAGTTCAAAAACCTGGACGCGGCCGTGATCGGGATCAGCAGGGATTCCACGGCGTCCCACCGGAAGTTTGCCGACAAATACAGCCTCCCCTTCATCCTCCTCTCCGACCCGGAGCGGACCGCCATCGAGGCCTACGGGGTGTGGCAGGAGAAGAAGAACTACGGGAAGGTGACCATGGGGGTGGTGCGCACCACCTTCATCATCGACGAGAACGGCGTCATCGAGAAGGTCATGCCGAAGGTGAAGCCGGACACCAATGCCGGCGACGTCCTGGCGTACCTCCAGGAACAGAAGAACTGATGCGGCGGCCTCCCCCTGTTCCGGCGGGAAGAGGGGGAGG
>CAYYHY010000044.1:0-9235 GCA_964471855.1 uncultured Oscillospiraceae bacterium
TCCTTTTCCTTTCCAAGGGAAACCCCCGTGCCTGCGCACGGGGGTTTCCTGATTTCCGGCCGGTCAGGGGGAGAGGGGAAAAAACGGCTTTCGCCGGAAAGTTTTCCTTGCAATGCGGGGCGGGCTGTGTTAGACTGCTAGGGCATTACGCACAGGGTGCAGATTTCCCGCCCGGTGTCCGGACTTCGGGCTGGCGGGGGAGATGAGGCCCCTGGAAGATCAACTGAAAACAGGAGGAAACCAAATGGCAGTCGTATCCATGAAACAGCTGCTGGAGGCCGGCGTCCACTTCGGACACCAGACCCGCCGCTGGAACCCCAAGATGCAGCCCTACATCTACACGGAGCGCAACAGCATCTACATCATCGATCTCCAGAAGACCGTGAAGAAGCTGGAGGAGGCCTACGCCTTCGTGCGGGAGCTGGGGGAGAAGGGCGAGTCCCTGCTCTTCGTGGGCACCAAGAAGCAGGCCCAGGAGGCCATCCGCGAGGAGGCCACCCGCGTCGGCATGTACTATGTCAACGCCCGCTGGCTGGGCGGCATGCTCACCAACTTCAAGACCATGCGCACCCGGGTGGACCGCCTCAACCAGCTCAAGCGGATGCAGGAGGACGGCACCTTCGACATGCTTCCCAAGAAGGAAGTCATCAAGCACATGGGCGAGATCGCCAAGCTGGAGAAGTATCTGGGCGGCGTCGTCGAGATGCGCAAGCTCCCCGGCGCTCTCTTCGTTGTGGACCCCCGCAAGGAGCGCAACGCCATCAACGAGGCCCGCAAGCTCCACATCCCCATCGTGGCCATCGTGGACACCAACTGCGACCCCGACGAGATCGACTACGTGATCCCCGGCAACGACGACGCCATCCGCGCCATCAAGCTGATCTCCTCCATCATGGCCAACGCCATCCAGGAGGGCCGGCAGGGTCAGGACGCCCCCGCCGGTGACCCCGCTGCGCAGTAAGCTGCAGCACGGCATGCACTCCAGCGCCCGCCCGCCGGGCGGGCGCTGTTTTCGTTCCCTGCTCCGGACCGGGGCACACACTGCAATGACAATCACTTTTGGAGGTTTTACATATGTCTGTCTCTGCTAAAGACGTACAGAAGCTGCGTGAAATGACCGGCGTGGGCATGATGGACTGCAAGAAGGCCCTGACTGCTTCCGACGGCGACTTCGACAGGGCCATCGTCTGGCTGCGGGAGAAGGGCCTGGCTGCCCAGGGCAAGAAGGCCGGCAAGATCGCAGCCGAGGGTGTCTCCTTTGCCTTCACAGCCCCCAGCGGCGTGGGCGTCCTCCTGGAGGTCAACTCCCAGACCGACTTCGTGGCCAAGAACGAGGTGTTCCAGACCTTCGTCCGGGACCTGGCCGGCATCATCGCCGAGCAGAACCCCGCCGACGTGGAGGCCCTCAAGGCCTGCATCTATCCCGGCACGGACCGCACCGTGGCGGATGTCACCGCCGACAGGGTGCTGACCATCGGCGAGAACATCCAGATCCGCCGCTTCGTCCGCTACCCCGAGGGCATCAACGTCCCCTACGTCCACATGGGCGGCAAGATCGGCGTCCTGGTGAACCTGGCTGTGGAGGACATCGAGGAGTCCGAGGTCATCGAGCTGGGCAAGGACATCGCCATGCAGATCGCCGCCATGAACCCCCGCTTCCTGGACAAGACCGACGTGGACGCGGAGACCCTGGTCCGGGAGAAGGAGATCCAGCTGGCCCAGATGGACAACGACCCCAAGATGGCCGGCAAGCCCGCCCAGGTCAAGGAGAAGATCGTCATGGGCAAGATGGGCGCCTTCTACAAGGAGGTGTGCCTGCTCCAGCAGGCCTTCGTAAAGGAGAGCAAGATCTCCGTGGAGCAGCACATCGCCGATGTGGCCAGAAAGCTGGGCGGCCGCATTGCCGTCCGCTGCTACACCCGCTACCAGACCGGCGAGGGCATCGAGAAGAAGGAGGAGAACTTCGCCGAAGAGGTTGCCAGCATGGTGAAGCAGTGAGCCTGCAGTTATAAAAGACAAACAGCGGGCGCTTCCTGCCCCGGACCGGTCCGGGGGGAGGCGCCCGTTTCCTGTGTTCCGGGGACAGAAAAAGCAGGGACGCCGGGTCCCTGCTGCGGTCAGTTCTGTCCCTGCAGTTCTGCCTTTTTCTCTGCGTACGCTTTCTGGAGCTCTTCCCTCGGCGTGATGCCCCGTGTCAGACCGTCCTCATAGAGCTGGATCCAGAGACCGGTGGAGCCGGTATCCTGCAGCACAGAGTGCAGGACACCTTCGAGACTGAGCTCTCTCGTGTGTGTGTAAAAGAAATCTGCCGCCTCCAGGGGGGCCGGACCGCCCAGCTGGCAGGCTGCCAAGCAGGCCAGGCCGCAGAGATCGTCAACGGCCTCGTCCACGGTGTACGGGACGGAACCAAACTCATGCCCGGTGATGTACACCAGAGTCCGTTCGAACTGGGTTGTGCAGAGAGATTTCGCGGTCGCCATGACGGTGCGCCTCTCCTCATCGTTCCTGAGGAGGGGGAGCAGGGCTTTCTGCACGTCTCTGTGCGCAGTGTCCTGGCTGAGGCCTCCCGTGGAGGACAGCAGAATGAGCCGCTCGGCCTTCCCGCTGGTGAAGCCGGTGCTGAGGACAAGACGGGCCATGGCCCCGTACACATCCTCCTGGCTGCGTCTGATGGAGGCGAAGGGGTCTTCGGAGGTGAACAGCCCGAGCATGCAGCCGGCGCAGAGCAGCTCGTACAGGCTGACGAAGAGGTCCGCCGCCTCGTCGCAGAACTCCATCTCCGGGGTGACCTTCTGCAGTTCCCTGATAAACCGCATGACCTTGAAGCGCCATTGGGGGCGCTCCCTGTTTGGGAGGCAGTACAGCCCGCCGTATACGTCCTCCACAAACTGCTGAATCTCTTTCTTCAGGCTGCCGAAGTCCAGGATGCTGTTCTTCGGTGCAGGCGGGGTTCCGGCGGGGGGTTTCTCCCCGGCCAGGATGGCCCGGATCTTCCCGTCCAGTTCCGGCTTCCTGCCCCTGGGAACCTCCCTGTACACTTCCACCAGGGCGGCCGAGACGGCTGTCCCGGAACAGTTCTTCAGCAGGGCCGAAGCTCGCTGACTTTCATCAGGTACCTCCTTTGCATCAGGCCGGAGCGGGGCGCTCCGGCGCCGCATGCGCTGCAGCCTGTATACTGCCACACGGGACCGCCCCTGTCAAGTCACCCGGGCAGACTGCCGCTGCGGGAGCCCGCTCCGGGGCAGAATATGGAAATTTAAGCCAGTGTTTCAAAAAAGGCTGAATGTCCCTTCAGGGATTGCAAACAGAGGGGGCATCGTGTAGAATACTCCACTGCGGAGACCGCCCCCTCCGGGCGGCTTCGAACAGGCTCGGAGCCTTTCCATCTGAATACTGTGCTTTGAGCTGGAATTCTGGCAGCGGGTGTCCTGAAACACCCCCACACTGACCCCCGGGCGGGGGCAGTGATGAAAGGATGAGACAGCATGAGGAGACGACTCACAGCAGTCCTGCTGGCCGCGGCCCTTCTGGGCGCAGTCCTGGCCGGCTGCAGCAGCGCCGGCAGCGGCAGCTCCGCACCGGGAGGCAGCAGCACCGGCAGCGGGACAGGGAGTGCAGGGTCCGGCAGCAGCGGCACCAGCAGCGCTGCACGGACGGACGAGATTACAGTTGGCATTGCACAGGACCTTGACGAAAGTCTTGACCCCCACAAAGCCGTGGCGGCAGGAACCAAAGAAGTCATGTTCAACGTGTTCGAGGGGCTGGTGAAGCCCGCCCCCAGCGGAGATCTGATTCCCGCCGTCGCCGAGAAATACGACATAACCGAAGACGGATCTGTGTATACCTTCACCCTGCGTGAGGGCATCACCTTCCATAACGGGGATGCGGTGACAGCGGAGGATGTGAAATATTCTCTTGAGCGTGTCGCCGCCGCCGATGAGCCGGGTGTGGTTCAGGTGGGGGCGCTTTCTGTCATAGAGAGCATTGAGACCCCGGACGAGCGCACCGTGGTGCTGCGCCTCTCCGCCCCCAGCAACGACCTGCTGGCCTATCTGACCGCCGCCGTCATTCCGGCGGACTACACGGAGCAGGACACGCAGCCGGTGGGCACCGGTCCCTTCCGGTACGTCTCCCGGGCGGCCCAGGACAGCCTGGTGCTGGAGCGGTACGACGGCTACTGGGGCACCCCCGCCGGGGTGGAGCGGGTGACCTACCGCATTATTGAAAATCCCGACAGCATCATGATGAGCCTCAGCAGCGGCGCCATCGACGTGTTCCCCCATCTGACCAGCCTCCAGGCCTCCCAGCTGGGCGAGGATTTCTACGTGGAGGAGGGGGCCATGAATCTGGTGCAGGCCCTGTACCTGAACAACGCAGAGAAGCCCTTTGACAGCCTGGAGGTGCGGCAGGCCATGTGTTATGCCGTGGACCGGCAGGCCGTCCTGGACCTGGCCTTCGACGGCTACGGAAGCCTCATCGGCTCCAGCATGTATCCGGCCTTCAGCAAGTACTTCGACGACGGGCTGACGGACCTGTACCCCCACGACGTGGAGAAGGCGAAGTCCCTTCTGGCTGAGGCGGGGTACCCCGACGGGTTCCAGATGACCATCACCGTGCCCTCCAACTACGACCCCCACGTGCAGACCGCAGAGGTGATTGCGGAGCAGCTGAAGGAGGCCGGCATCCAGGCGGAGATCCAGCTGGTGGAGTGGGCCACCTGGGTCTCGGACATCTACGGGGGACGGAATTTCCAGTCCACCGTGGTGGGTCTGGACGCCTCCGCCCTTACCCCCCGGGCCCTGCTGGAGCGGTTCCAGTCGGAAAACAGCAAAAACTTCATCAACTACCGGAACAGCGAATATGACGAACTGTTCAGCAGGGCGGCCGCCTCCTACGACGACGCCGAGCAGGTCCAGCTGTACAAGGACATGGAGAGGAACCTGGCCGAGAATGCGGCCAACGTGTACATCCAGGACCTGGCGGACCTGGTGGCCGTGCGGAAGGGGCTGGAGGGATACCAGTTCTATCCCCTCTATGCCGTGGACGTGTCCCTGCTCCACTGGGCGGACTGAACCGGTGGGCAGTCTGAATTCCCGGCCCTGCGCTGAGGGGAGGCGGCGGCCGTGAAGTATGCAGTCAGACGGCTGGCCGTCCTGCTGGTCACCATGGTCATCGTCTCCTTCCTCACCTTTGCGGCCTTCGACATGATCTCCGGCAATACGGCGGAGGTCATGCTGGGGACGGAGGCCACGGAGGAGTCTGTGGCGGCCCTGGAGCACGAGCTGGGGCTGGACCGGCCCCTGCTGGTCCGCTGGGGCAGCTGGCTGGCGGGCTTCTTTACCGGGGACCTGGGCATCTCCACCAGCTACATGCAGCCGGTGTCCCAGCTGACGGCCCCCAAGCTGGCGGTGACCCTCTGCCTGAGCCTCATGAGCTTTGTGCTGATCGTGGCCGTCTCCATCCCCCTGGGGATCTGGTCCGCCAGGGTTTCAAACCGGTTCCTGGACGGGGCCCTCACCGCCTTCAACCAGCTGTGCATGGCGGTGCCCCCCTTCTTTACCGGCATTCTCCTCTCCTGGATCTTCTCCATCATTCTCCACTGGTTTGTCCACGGCAGCTTTCCGGACATGGCATCGGACCCCTGGGGGGCCCTGCGCTACCTGTTCTTCGCCGCCGTCTCCATCGCCATTCCCCGCATCGCCATGACGGTGCGGATGCTCCGCTCCTCCGTGCGGGAGGAGATGGGCCGGGACTATGTGCGCACCGCCATCTCCCGGGGCAGCGACCGGACCGGGGTGCTGTACCGCCACGTGCTGAAGAACGCCCTGGTGCCGGTGGTCACCCTGCTGGGGCAGACCATGGCGGAGATCGTGGCCGGCAGCATCGTGGTGGAGCAGGTGTTCGCCATACCGGGTCTGGGCCGGCTCCTGGTGGCCTCCATATCCAACCGGGACTACCCGGTGGTGCAGGCCATCGTGGTCATCCTCGCCTTCTGGGTTGTGCTGGCGGGCACTGCTGCTGACATAGCAAACCAGCAGATCGACCCGCGCCTGCGGCTGGGAGGTGCAGAGGAATGAGAAAGCGGAGCAGCGGATACCTGCGGGCCGGCCTGATCCTCTTCGGCATCCTTCTTCTGCTGATTGTCACCGGCTTCTTCTGGACCCCCTACGACCCCGCGGCCATGGCGGCGGGACCCAAGTTCGATCCGCCCTCCCTCCAGCACCTGATGGGGACGGACAACTTCGGAAGGGACATCTTCAGCCGCGTCCTCAGGGGGGCAGGCACCACCTTTGTCATTGCAGCGGCCACCGTGACCCTGGGAGCCGTGGCGGGAACCCTGACCGGCGCCCTCACGGGCTACTTCGGGGGGATCGTGGACGAGGTGCTCATGCGCATCAACGACGTGATGACCGCCTTCCCCAGCATCCTCCTGGCCCTGGTGCTGATCACCCTCATGGGACCGGGGAAGACCTCCAGCGTGATCCTGGCCCTGGGCCTGGTGTTCATCCCCAGCTTCGCCCGCCTGTCCCGGACGGCCTTCGCCTCCCTGCGGGATGTGAACTACATACGAAGCGCCAGGCTGATGGGGGCATCCAGCCTCCGCATCCTCCTGGTGCACATGCTCCCCAATACCCTGTCCGTGCTGCTGCCGGCCCTGACCATCGGCTTCAACAACGCCGTGCTGGCGGAGGCCTCCATGAGCTACCTGGGCATCGGGGTGACGCCTCCGGATGCCTCCCTGGGCTACATGCTCTCCGAGGCCCAGGGGATGCTGGCCCGGGCCCCCTGGTATGCCCTGTTTACCGGCGGCACCATCATCCTCATGATCTTCAGCGTCGGTCTCATCGGCGAGGGCCTCCAGAGCCGGGAAAGCGGGGTGGACTGATGCTTGAAATCCAGGACCTGCATGTAAAATTCAACACCCGGCAGCGGGAGGCGGTGGCGGGCATCAGCCTCACCATCCACGACGGGGAGATCGCCGGCCTGGTGGGGGAGTCCGGTTCCGGCAAGACGGTCACCGCCATGAGCGTGGCAGGTCTGCTGCCCAGAAAGCAGTGCACATACTCCGGGCAGATCCTGCTGGACGGGAAGGAGCTGCTCCACGCGGACCGGAAGATCCTGCGACAGATCCAGGGGAAAGAGATCGGCGTGGTGTTCCAGGAGCCCATGAGCGCCATGGACCCCCTGATGAAGGTGGGCCGGCAGGTGGAGGAGGTGCTCCTGATCCACACCTCCCTCAGCCGGGGGGAGCGGAAGGCCAGAGCCCTGGAGGCCCTGGCGGCGGTGGAGCTCCCGGACCCGGAGGCGGTCTACGGGAAGTACCCCCACGAGCTCTCCGGGGGCATGCTCCAGAGGGCCATGATCGCGGCGGCCATTGTCTCCAGACCGGAGCTGCTGCTGCTGGACGAGCCCACCACCGCCCTGGATGTCACCATCCAGGCCCAGATTCTGGAGCTTCTGAAGAAACTCAACCGGGAGTCCGGCATCTCCATGCTGTTCATCTCCCACGACCTGAACGTGGTGCGCAGACTCTGCACCCGGGTCGCGGTCATGCAGCGGGGGGAGCTGGTGGAGGAGGGGGACACGGACACCGTCTTCCACCATCCCCGGCACCCCTATACCAAGCGGCTGATCGCCGCCGTGCCCGTGCGGAAGCGGAAGGAGGGGAGCAGCGTTGGCGGATGATCTTGTGCTCTCCGTCCGGCACGTCACCAGCGGGTACCGCTCCGGCGGTCCGTTCCTGAAGGGCCCCTTCCAGGAGGTGCTCCACGACGTGACCTTTGACATCCGCCGGGGGGAGATCCTGGGCCTGGTGGGGGAGTCCGGCACCGGCAAGTCCACCCTGGCCAGGACCATCCTGGGAATGGTGAAGCCGGACCGGGGAGAGGTGGTCCACTATACAAAGCGGCCCCAGATGATCTTCCAGGACCCCTACAGTTCCCTGAACCCGGCCTATCCGGTGGGATGGCTGCTGGAGGAGCCCCTGCGCATCTACGGGAAATATGACGCACAGGAGCGCAGGCGCCGGGTGCTGGACATGCTCCGGCGGGTGGAGATGCCGGAGGAGTGCCTGGAGGCGAGACCCCGGGAGCTGTCCGGAGGGCAGAGGCAGCGGGTCAGCATCGCCATGGCCCTGCTGCAGCGGCCCCGTTTCCTGATTGCGGACGAGCCCGTCTCCGCCCTGGATGTCACCATCCAGGCCCAGATTCTGGAGCTTCTGAAGAACCTGCGGGACGAGCTGGACCTGAGCTACCTGTTCATCTCCCACGACCTGAATGTGGTAAGCCAGCTCTGCGACCGGGTGCTGGTCATGAAGTCCGGCCGGGTGGTGGAGCAGGGGACGGTGGACGAGATCTTCGACAGCCCGAAGGAGGAGTACACCCGCCAGCTTCTGGCCGCGGCCATGTGACACGGGTGCCGGCCGGGCCGGCTGTGCATGCGGGGGAGGGATCCGCGGATGAGAAAGGAACTGCCGTATTTCACGGTGGAGGGCGCCTTCGGAGGGAGCCAGGAGTGGTTCCACGGCCTCATGATGCGCAAGGGGGGCTGCGGCGCCGCCACGGCCTGCGACTGCTGCATCTGCTTCGACCGCACCCTGGGCACCCGCCTGTACCCCTTCGATCCGAATGCTGTCACAAAAGCGGACTACGCCGCCTTCGGGGAGATCATGAAGCCCTACCTCCGCCCCCGGATGGGAGGAATCGACCGTCTGGAGCTGTTTATCGACGGGGCAGAGGCCTACCTGCGGGATGCCGGGGAGACCAGGCTGACCATGACGGGGCTGGAGGGCGGATGCCCGGCGGAGGAGGCGGCAGCGGAGCTGGTCCGCCAGATTGACGCAGGCTTTCCCGTTCCATACCTGAATCTGCTCCACGCCAGACCGGAGTTCAGCGAGTACGAGTGGCACTGGTTTAACCTCTGCGGATATGCCCTGGAGGAGGGGAGACTGCTGGCCAGGGCGGCCACCTACGGAGGCTCCCAGTGGCTGGACTTCGCGGACCTGTGGGAGACAGGGAAGACCCCGAAGGGCGGCATGGTCCTCTGGTCCCTGGAGGAAGACGCAGCCGCCGGGGAGAAGGAACCTGGCAGCGGCGGAGAGGAAGAGCCCCCGCCCGGCTGACAGGCCGGAAGGAAGAACCCGGAAGCACTGCAGCCCCAGGCTGCCCGGCTCTGCAGACAAAAAACTGAGAAGAACACCCCCTGATGCGGCTTTCCGGCCGGCAGGGGGTGTTTT
>CAYYHY010000044.1:9335-15525 GCA_964471855.1 uncultured Oscillospiraceae bacterium
AAAACTGAGAAGAACACCCCCTGATGCGGCTTTCCGGCCGGCAGGGGGTGTTTTTTTTGTCCTTAAACAGGAAAAACCTGCCCCGGACCTCCGGTCTGCCGTCTGTCTGTGCAGGGTGCAGCACCCGGGAGAGGCGTCTTCCGCCGGCTGCCTGCGGCAGAGTCAGGCGGATTTTGATTCCGAAAACAGTGTTTTGCACCGGAAGCAAATGCTTCGACAGGCTGTCCCCCCGGCTGTATATTGCTGTTGTGTGCAGGACACCTGCTCCCGGCAGCACCCGGGGTTTCCCGCGGGAGCGGCAGCAGGAACCTGCAGGAACAGTCCCATGGCAGATACTGAGAGAGACGGGAGGAATCCAAACGGTGGAAATGATCATTCCCTGGATCTGGCTGGCAGGCATTCCCGCATTTTTCGTATTTCTGGTGCTTCCGGCCGCCGCGGCGGTGCGGGAGAAGCACTGGAAGAGCAGGGCCGCCGGCATGCTGGCGTGTGCCGCGGTCTTAGCGGTCACCCTTGCGCTGTTTCCTGGGGTGGAAGAAGCTGAAGCTTCCAGCCAGGGGAGCACGGCGGCCAGTTCTGCTGTCCAGCAGGAGGAGCCGGAGTATTATGAACCGGAGGAGAGCGGGTCGGGCATGAACGGAACACTGAGGGGCATACTGCTGATTGTGTATGTGGCGGCGTCCTACTGGGCCATCAACCGGGTGATCTTCTCGAGGGTGAACACCTACGTCGCCTTCGCCTGGAAGTTTGTACTGGGGGCCTTCCTGGGCTGGCTGCTCATACCGGTCGCCATCATCATGCTCCTCTTCAGGAAGAAGAAGGAGAAGGACAGCCAGAACAGGCAGGGTTAGGAACGGCTGAAAGGGGGAAGAACCATGTCTGAGACTGTGAAGAAGGCTGCGGACGCAGCGGCCGCGCTGGTCAGGGCCTTCCTGGCGGCCGCCAGAATGAGCATCTGGTACTGACCGGTGCGGTGCGAGCAGGAAAGGGAGGAACGGCTGTGGGAATCTTTGACGGACTTGCGGACCTCGCCGATATCGCCTTTGACATTGTGAAGATGCCCTTCCAGATTGCGGGGGTGATTGTGGACGGTGTCAACGACATTGCCGAGTACGCTGTGCAGACCGCAGTGAGCGGGGAATCGGAGACCTCCTATGATGTCCGGGACAGGGCGGCGGAGATGGTGGAGGGAAGCAGGAGCAGGTTCTTCGATGAGGCGGACAGGCTGTGCAGCAGGTGCAGCGCCCTGAAGGAAGAGGAGGAGAAGACCGGGGAACTGCGGAAAGATGTGTACGAACTCCTGGGGAAACACATCGGGGGACCGGCGCTCCCGGCCCTTCCCGATTTCCTGCGGACCTGGGAGAACCTTCCCTCCGTCCCTTCCTTCGACACCTTCTCCTTCAACTTCGGGACCCTGCTGGGGCTTGCGGGTACCGAGTGCCGGATGGAGGCGGCCCGGGAGTACCTGGCCAGGGCCATTGAGTTCCGGGACGATGTGGATCTGCAGATTGAGGAGATGCGCTCAGCCGCTCTGAACGTGGATGCCGTGGAGATGGCCCTGAAGGAGGAGGCGGAGCTGCTGGGGGGAATCCGGGAGGCCTGCCGGTCCGCCCCGAAGGAGAACCTGGAAAATACGGCCTCCATTCTGCAGAAGACTGCGCAGCTGGGGGTGGAGGCCGTCACGGAGCACACAGCCGAACAGTACGGCACCCTGCTGCAGAAACTCCACGCCATGTGGCCGTAACGGAAGAGAGACGGAGGCGACAGAAAAGTGATGAATTCACGGGGAACATCTGGTCTGCTGCCCTTCATGGGGGACGGCATTATCCTGCCGCCCCAGCCCTGCGCGGGTATCGAGGCCGCCATGGAGGTGCTGGATTCAGCCTTCTCCGCTGCGGTGGAGAAGGCCAGGAACCATGAGGATGCAGTCACGGAGCGGGCGCTGATCTCCGCGCAGAAAGAGCTCCAGATTGTGGAGAAGCGGGGCCGGAACGACGCCCTGAAGCAGAACCAGCAGGACAGGCACGAGGAGCGCATGGAGATGCTCAGAGGCATCCGGGAGCTGCTGGTAAACAATGCCCAGCACCTGACGCCGCAGATTTTTGACGCCGCCCAGATGCTGATTCAGACCCTCCGGGAGGAGTGCTAGATGGACCGGGAGACAGAGGGCAGACCGGAGCAGGACAACAGCACGCTGGATCCCCAGCAGCGGCTGCGGGAGATGGGGAGCCGGGCGGAGCAGGAACTGGGCCAGATCCGGGAGAGCGGCGATGACATGCGCCGGCAGATTCTTGCTGTACAGGAGGCTGCTCTGCAGGACCTGCATGCGAAGGCACAGGAGACCCTGGCGGCAGAGGAAGAGCACACCGCCCGGCGGCTGGAGCTGCTCAGGGAGCTCAGGGAGGCCGCAGGCCGGGGGGACCTGCAGAGAATGACCGAGATCCGGGAACTCCTGACCGGGGACTGACCCGGCAGAAGCTGCCCGTTTAACAACATGCCCCTGCCGCAGCGGCAGGGGCATCTGTTTATCCAGGAATGGGCATCAGTCAAACTGGGAGGCGTACAGGCGGTAGTAGGCGCCCCGCTGCTTCATCAGGGAGGCGTGGGTTCCCTGCTCCACCACGTCCCCGTGGTCCAGCACCAGGATGTGGTCGGCGTTCTGGATGGTGGACAGGCGGTGGGCAATGACAAAGCAGGTCTTGCCCTTCATCAGTTCCCGCATGGCAGTCTGCACCTGCTGCTCCGTGTGGGTGTCCACATTGCTGGTGGCCTCGTCCAGGATCAGCATCCGGGTGTCGTAGAGCATGGCCCGGGCGATGGTGAGCAGCTGCTTCTGCCCCTTGCTGATGTTCCCTCCGTCCTCGGTGATCACGGTGCTGTACCCCTCGGGAAGGCGCATGATGTAGCCGTGGATGCGGGCGGCCTTTGCGGCAGCCACCACCTCCTCCATGGTGGCGTTCTCCCGGCCGTAGGCGATGTTCTCGAAGATGGTGCCCCGGAACACCCAGGTATCCTGCAGAACCATGGCGTAGGCCCGCCGCAGGCTGCTGCGGGTCAGATTCTGTATGTCCTTCCCGTCCACCAGGATCTCCCCGGCATCCACGTCATAGAAGCGCATGAGCAGGTTGATGATGGTGGTCTTGCCGGCGCCGGTGTGGCCGACGATGGCGATGGTCTTTCCCGGCTCCGCCCGCAGGCTGAGGTCGTGGAGAATGGGGTTCCCCGGCACATAGCCGAAGGACACGTGCTTCATCTCCACATCCCCGTCTGTCTGGTCCAGGACCTCGGCGCCGTACAGGTCTGCTGCCTCCTCCGGCTGGTCCAGGAGGTGGAAGACCCGCTCCGCGGCAGCCAGGGCGGAGTAGATCTCGTTTACAATGTTGGCAATCTCGTTGATGGGACCGCTGAACTTGCGGGAGTAGAGAACAAAGGAGGAGATCTGCTTGAGGCTGACGATCTCCGCCAGGTAGAGCAGAGCCCCCACCAGGCTGATGAGGGACAGCCCCAGGTTGGAGATGAGACCGATGGTGGGCCCCATGGTCATGCCCAGGGAATCTGCATCCCTGTAGGCGTCCGCCGCCTCGTGGTTGATGGCGCTGAACTCCTCGCAGACCCTGTCCTCGTGGGCATAGCCCAGGATGGTCTTCTGACCGGAGAACTGCTCCTCCACAAACCCGTTCATCTTCCCGTAGGCGGCGCTGCGCTTTGCGTAGAGGGGGCGGGTCTTCTTCCGCATTCTGGCTGTAAAGATGATGGATACAGGGATGGTGACCAGCATGCAGGTGACCAGGGGCGGAGAGATGACGAGCATCATGATGAAGGATCCCGCAACGGTGACCACGCTGGTCAGGATCTGCACCAGGTCCGTGGAGATGCTGGTGCTGATCACGTCGATGTCATAGGAGACGCGGCTGATGATGTCTCCGGCCTGGTTGCTGTCGAAGAACTTGACCGGCATGTTCATCAGCTTGTCGAACACGTCCCGGCGCATCTGCCGGGCCACCCTGCGGCTGACCCGCATCATGCCCAGGCTGACAGCCAGGTTGAGCAGGCCTCCGGTTGCATAGGCCAGGAGCATGTAGAAGGCCCACATGAACACCCTGGGAAAGTTGACAGCGCCTGCACCCGCCTCGATCTCGCCGATGGCTTCCCCGGCGAAGGTGGGTCCCAGCAGGTTTCCGACGTTGCTGGCGAAGGCACACAGCAGAAGAAGGAACACAACTGTCTGGTAGCTGGACAGATAGTCCAGCGTCCTGCGCAGGGTTCCCTTTGTGTCCTTGGGACGTCCGGTGCCGCCCCGGTCGCCTCTTCCCGGCATGAGCTGTTCCCTCCTTTCAGTCCATGGAGCCCATCTGGGTCTCGTAGATCGCCTGGTAGACAGGGCAGGTTTCCAGAAGGTGCTGGTGGTTCCCGTAGCCGATGCACTTCCCGTCGTCCAGCACCAGGATGTTGGTCATGTTCATGACGGAGCTGACCCGCTGGGCCACCATGATAACCGCTGCGCCGGAGTGGCGGGCGAAGATGGCCCTGCGCAGCTGGGCGTCCGTCCTGTAGTCCAGAGCCGAGGAGGAGTCGTCAAGAATGAGGATCTCAGGACTGCCTGCCAGAGCCCGGGCGATAAGCAGCCGCTGCTTCTGCCCTCCGGACAGGTTGGCTCCCTTGATCTCCGCCATGTGATCCAGACCGTCGGGGAGCTCGTCTATGAACTCCGAGGCCATGGAGTCCTCCACCGCCCGGCGGATGTCCTCCTCCGGCAGGTCCCTGCCGAAGTCAATGTTGCGCCGCAGGGTGTCCTGGAACACCATGTCGTTCTGGAAGACAACGCCGAACTTCTTCCGCAGGTCATCCATCTCATAGGTGCGCACATCCCTGCCGTCCACCAGGACAGTGCCTTCCTGCACGTCATAGAACCGCATCAGCAGGTTCAGGATGGTGGTCTTTCCGCAGCCGGTGGAGCCGATGATGCCCAGGCTCTCGCCCCGTTTGAGGGTGAAGGTGATGTCGCTGAGGCACTGCTCCCGGCTGCTGCCGGCAAAGCTCTCAGCGGAGGCGGTTGCGGAGGTCTCCCCGTAGCGGAAGCTGACATGGTCAAAGCGGACACACTCGTCCGCCGGCGCCTGCTGC
Organism: uncultured Oscillospiraceae bacterium; assembly: GCA_964471855.1. GTDB lineage: Bacteria > Bacillota > Clostridia > Oscillospirales > Oscillospiraceae > Lawsonibacter. The sequence continues at coordinate 14,460 of CAYYHY010000044.1, forward strand.
TCTTCGCTGTCAGAGACAGGGATCACGGGCTGGTCGGGTTCGGTCTGCAGAACCTCGTCAATGCGGTCAGCGGAGGCGGTGGCCTTGCTGAACATGATGAAGATCCGGTTCATGCCCATGACGCCCATCATGATCATGTTGAAGTAGGTGAGGAATGCGAGGATGACGCCGGACTTGATCTCCCCGCTGTTGACCCGTACAGCCCCGGCTATGATCACCAGGACCAGGCCGGAGTTGAGCATCAGCTGCATCAGAGGACCAGGCAGTGCCATGATGGTGCTGGCATGGATGTCCGAGTTCGCCATGGCGTCGTTTGCTGCGGCGAAGCGGCGCCTCTCGTACTGCTCCTTGGAGAGGGCCTTGACTACCCGGATGCCGGTGATGTTCTCCCGCATGATCCGCACCACGTCGTCCAGCTTCTGCTGCACTTTGATGAACATGGGGATGCCCTTCCTCGAGATGGCGAGGCAGAGGACAACCAGAACAGGGAGCATCACGCAGAGGATGAGAGCCAGCTTGAAATCCATGGTAAGAGAGACCATCACCCCGCCCAGCAGCAGGATGGGAGCCCGGACGCAGATGGTCTGCAGGGACTGGACACAGGACTGAACGTTGTAGCTGTCGCTGGTCATGCGGCTTATCAGGCTTGGCAGCGTAAAGGTGTCAAACTGGGAGCCGGACAGATTGATCGTTCGGGTGAACAGTGCCTGGCGCACATCGTAGGAGATGTTGTGGGCGTTCTCCACCGCCCGCCGGTTTGCTGTCACATTCAGATACCGGGTCAGCAGGGCACAGGCGGCCATGGTCAGACCCCAGAACAGGACAGGCCTTATCTGCCCCGTCGGCACCACATTGTCAATGATGTGTTCGAGAATGTACGGAAGCATCAGCTCCGACATGGTGCCGAGGAATTTGACCGTTACCACAAGCACGACACTGGCGCGGTACCGGTTCAGGTATCTGAGAATCAGCTTCAAAGGCACGCGCCTCCTTGCGCGAGAGGATACAGGAATTATAGCAGAAAATGACAAAAAAGGCAATGCCGCTGAGACCCGAAGGGCCCGGG
>CAYYHY010000045.1:0-15407 GCA_964471855.1 uncultured Oscillospiraceae bacterium
CCAGAGTCTTGGTGATCATCGACATAAGGGCATCTCCTTGGGCAAGTTTGGGTGCTTTCACTGCACAGTCATTCTACCCTGCAGGCGCTCAAATGTCCAGTCACAATGTCCGCTTTCCAGCACCGGCCGTACAGGGTGCTGAAATTGTTGACACTGACCGGTTCACCGTGCTAAATTATTCACACCTGACATGCAGGCAGGCATCCCAGGTGAAACACAATCTTCTGAAAACTTCGGCATTTCTGGTGATGCTTTCTTTGCCGGATCAGCTGGACATTTTCTGCTTTCGACAGTCCATGACCAGTTTCTGCAGATCTCCGCATATCTTCTGCGGATATTTTTAAATGTGTAATTTGTTTTCCATTATCAGCTGCATGTCTTTACATACAGGTTGGTCCCTGACGATCATAAAAGATGCATGTCTGTATCTCTGCGGCAGTTTTCTGCATGGTTTCTGGCCTGGGAATATGTCTTTCTTCTCTGTCCAGCCAGAAAAACAGCGGGCCGGTGTTTCAGCAGCCGGACACGGCAGCGGCGCAGACCGCACAGGAAAAGGAGGAAAAAATGAAGAAACGTATTCTGTCAGCGGTCATGGTGCTCGCCATGGTCCTGACGATGCTGCCGGTCTCGGTATCTGCAGCAGATACAGCGCCAGTCAAGATGGGGGACATCTCCTTCCGGGCCTCCGGCATGAAGTCCATTGTGACAGATGCCAGGAAGGAGGGCATTACGAACGTCATGTCCACCACCGTCATCCAGAACAGCCAGGCGGTCCCGAATATGCTGGACACCTATGAGTTCAAGGTGACGGACGGCAGCGGGAAGGAGGTCAGCATAGAGGCAAAGTCTGGGAGCTCGCTTGGCTATACCTTCTGGTGGACCCTCCCTGAAGATGCCTCCTCAGGCACCTATACCGTCAAGCTGCTTGAAAAGGACGGCAGCCGGGAAGTGACAAGCAAGACCGTGAAACTGGTCTCCCTCACATTCCACAAGGGCGACAGCGCACCGTTCACAGACCACCCGGAACAGGAGACCGTCAAGATGCTTGCCAAAGCAGACGACTACCTGTCCCTGATCGGCTGCCCGGAAGTCAAAGTCCCGGAAGGGTCGGATTCCGTAGGGTGGAATACCCAGAACGGAGCTGCGGAAGCCCTCAAAAATGTGCCTTCCGATGATGCGGACCTCTACCCTGTGTTCTTTACAGCAAAAAAAGAGTCCTTTGAAATCCGGGAAGAGGGCGGGAGCAGCAAACTGGAGAAAGTCACCCCCAGTTTTACAGACAGCGTCAGCTCTTTCACATACGACATTGTCAACACTGGCAACACGGATCTCACGTATAAAACAGTCAGCTACGGTACCAACCCCTACATAACAATTGAATTCAAAGACAAAAACGGTGGTCCTCTCACTGACCTCCGCAGCGGTGAAGCAGGAAAGATGATCATCTCCAGGAGACCGGACGCGCTGAAGGGGACCTATGCAAAAACCATATGGGTCTACTTCAACGACATGCGGGATTACTTCATCCTGGAAGCGACGGTCCCAAAGAGCCTGCTCGAGATCAGGCCGGACAGCCTGACCAAGGAGTACCACCAGCCCCTGACCCAGAAGGACCTGACCTTCAAGGTCAAACAGGGCGGAGAATGGGTGGATCCACCAGCAGACGCCGGCGCCGAATTCAGCTGTGAAGGTTTGGACGCCAGTGCAGAGCCGAAGGACTACACCATCACTTTTGTTGAGAGCACCAGTGAGGACTACAGCTTCAGCTGCACAGAAAACGGAACACTGACCGTCAAGAAGCAGGTACCGGAGACCGCCTACCTGGAGGCGGGTGAGATTGCCCCCGGTTCCATGCTTGCTGATTCCAAATTCAATGCCAAGTTTACTGACAGGTACACGCAGGAGACGGTAGAGGGTACTGTCACATGGAACGAGAGCACAGACCCCGGACCTCTTCAGGAGGGAAGCTACGAGTACAGCTACCTGTTCACACCGAATGACGAAACCCATTATGAGAAGGTCTCCGGCAGGACCACGGTAACTGTATCCCGGAAAGAAGATCCCGGCCTGGCCCTGAGTCCAGACTCAAAATCAGAAGTGACTTACGACGGGTCTGAACACGGTCTGAAGTTCACCTCTGGCGCCGGAGAGGAAAACATCAGCGTCCAGTATGCACCGAAGGGCACAGATGAATGGAGCGAACAGTTGCCTGTGGATGCCGGCACCTACGATGTCTCTGCAGCATCCAAGGAGACAGACAGCTATGCATCTGAAACCATGCAGGCGGAGCTTGTGATCCTGCCCATGGAAGCACAGCTTCAGTGCTCGCCCCAGGGCAAAGTGTACGACGGGACCGATGAGGCCCACGCATCCTTCAAAATCACGAACCTCTGCCAGAGGGATGAGGGCAAGGTCGAAGTTGCATACAGCGGCCGCTATGCCGACGGCAAAGATGCAGGCTCCTTCAAGAAGGTGACCATCACTGCCACAGGGTTTACAGGCGACCGGGCAGGAAACTACACGCTGCCGGAAGAGACTTCCTTCACCGGGCGGACCTTTGTGACAAAAGCCCCTGCGACACTGACCCTGAAGAGCGGCATCAGCCTCAGCAAGACCTACGGCGAGGCGTACAGCCTGACGGTCGCCTCCTTTGATGCCGAGGGTCTCCTGTCGGGTGACACGCTGGATCCCGCAGAGGTCGTCATCAGCTGTGCCGGCTTCGAGCGGACTGCAAAGCCCGGCAATTACGACCTGCTCATCTCAGGTCACGGGAGCAACTATGATGCCAGGTTCAAAACTACCGGCACCACTGTCGGATACCCCTTTGCCGTGAAAAAGGGCCAGGTTGAGGTCTGGGAGGATACCGTCCGTGCAGGTGACGGCATGAAGGGAAGCCTGCTCCGTGACATCTCCCTCACGGGAGAAGCCGTGAATAAAGCCAATCCGGACCAGGTCCTGACCGGCACATGGCAGTGGGTTGAACCGGACACCGTTCTCGGTGACACGGATACCCAGGAGGCCAGGTGGGAGTTCATCTACCCCGCCCTGGATGCTCCGGAGGATGATGAGCTGAAGGACTGCTTTGAACCATGCAGACAGCAGGGAACCATTCAGATCCGGCTCCAGGACAGGAAGCCCATCGGCATTGAGGCGGATGCTGTGACATCTGAATTTACCGGGAAAGCCACTGCATATGCAGGCAGCATCAGGCTGACCCCTGCCAGCGCCTCGTACACCGTCAAATACAGGCAGCATGAAGATGCGGCGCACAGTTCTGATCTCGATGTCAGCACCTTCAGTGACCAGGCCCCGGTCAATGCCGGCACCTATGATGTTCTGATTACAGCCAGCAAAACTTCCTCGTTTACAGAGCAGGAAAAGCAGACATATGCAGACGAGAGCCGCTTCCTTACCCACCTGACCATCAGCAGAGCGGAGCCTGTTCTTCCCTCCACCCAGAAGACCACTGTCGTTGAAGAAGGCACCACACTGCTGTCCATCCCGGAGGACAGGCTCCCCTGGCCAGACGGCATAGCGGGGGAAGGGAAACTGAAGGGGACATTTGAGTGGGCGGCCGGCGACGCAGTCATCAAAAGCTACCAGACCTACGGATTCACGTTCATTCCTGACAGTACGAACTACAGAGAGGTTTCCGGCTCTGTCCGCTTCCGTACCGAGACAAGCCGGAATGAGCCTGACATCACGGTCTACAACCTCCCAAGCACCGGGGTCAGCGACGGCATATCCAGCTACATTGTGTTCGGGCTGGCTGGAAGCGGTTTGGAGACAGCAGATACCGTCAGCATCTATGCCGATCTCAGCTCTGATCCTGTGGCAGCCCAGGAGGCCAGCAGTCTGGATCTTGCGCAGAAGTCCTTCACAGTCAAGCTGCCTGACGGTACCCTCAATCCAGAGGGCGGCACCCTGTACATCCGGATCACCCGCGACGGAACAGAAACCTACACCGGGGCTGTTGAGTATTCTCCGGTGGTCGATTTTGCGGCTGAACCTGTATCTGTGGCAGCGGGGACCACAGCAGACGTCATCATTACGCCGGACAGCCTGTCATATGCAGTCCTGTCCGAAACCCTCACCGCGGACCAGTCCGGCTGCTTCTCTGCAGATTCCGGCGCAAAGACAGTCACAGGCATAAAAGAAGGAAGCGGCCAGCTGACCATATCCGTAACCTTCCAGCACCCGGATCCGGACAAGCCGGAAGCAACCGTTTCAGTCACCCACCAGGTCGCTGTGACCGTCACCGCAGCTCCCCCGCACCAGCACTCCATGCAGCACCACCAGGAGAACCCGGCCACCTGCACCCGGGACGGCGTCGCGGAATACTACGAATGCACCGGCTGCGGAAAGCTGTTCTCAGACGCACAGGGCAACACCCCCCTGAATGCTGTGCCCGCAGTGAAAGCTCCCGGCCACAGTCTGGAAACTGTTCCTGCGAAGGACCCAACCTGCGGCAGTGCGGGCAACGTGGAGTACAGACGCTGCACCAGATGCGGCACCATCTTCCAGGCGGACGGCGTTACCGAAACCACCCTTGAAGCCGTTTCCATTCCGGCTCTCAACCATGAGAACGTGGAACATGTGAGAGGAGTGGAGCCAACCTATGAAGCGGACGGCAACATCGAGTACTGGCACTGTCCCAACTGCGGAAAGTACTTCCTGGACGCCGCTCTGAAAGAGGAGGTTTCCAGGGAACAGACGATTCTGCCCAGGCTGGTGCGCACTCTGAAAGCCGCCGTCTACAATCTGCCTGATGAGCAGTACGCCGTGGTGGATGCGGAGGCATCCGGCCTCAGCCGCGGCGAGACGGTCTACTTCTACGTGAGCCGGGATGCAGCGGAGCCGACAGCCAGCGGGACCGCCGGCAGCGGCGACCTGACCCTGAAGCTCTCCGGTCTCAAGCCGGAAGGCGGCATACTGTTTGCAAAGATCGGCACAGATGGAGAGCCTGCAGAGGTTCCCTACCACGCCTGCCCGGAGCTCACTGTCAGCGACTCTGTATCAGTAAAGACCGGGGAGAGCATCAGCGTGACTGCAGCCGTACGGCCTGCAGACCTCTACAGCGTGAAGACCGCCTCCTGGAGCGGCGGCAGGGACATCTTCTCCGTGGACGGCACCTCCCTGACCGCAAGGGTCACCGGTCTGAAGGTGGGTTCTGCCGAACTGACCGTGACGGCTGCCACAGCCCACCCGGATCCCGCCAGGTCCTCTGACACCGTCACACTGACTGGAAAGATCACCGTACACGTAATCGCAGCAGACCATGTCCACAGCGGTCTGGTGAAGCATGACGCAGTTCCCCACACCTGCACCGAGGACGGCACTCTGACCTGGTGGGAGTGCCCCTCCTGCGGCACCCGCTTCTCCGATGAGACCGGCAGGAATGTGCTGAACGACGTGATTGACCCCAAGGCTCATACGGACCTGAAGTACGTGGAGGCAAAGGAGCCCACCGCGGAGGCAGAGGGCAGCATCGCCCACTGGTACTGCGGCGACTGCGGCCGGTACTTCAAGGATGAAGCCGCGGAAGAAGAGATCACAAAGGAAGACACCGTTCTGGAAAAGAAACCTTCCTCTGCAGCCGTAAAGCCCCTGCTGACCCTCAGCGTACCCGCCACAGCCAGAACAGGAGAGACTGTTACCGCCACTGCATCCCTGGGCAGAAACCCCGATGTGAAAACCGACCCCCGCGGAATCCTGACCTTCTATCTGGACGCCCAGCTGATTGAGAGCAGCGGCACATCTGCTGTTCTCCGCAGCCTGGCACAGGGTACCCACACCGTGCGAGTTATCTTCACACCAGCAGCAGACGAGACTGTCTACGGACCGGCAGAGGCCTCCGCAGTCATCAGCGTCTCCACACCCGGCGGAGGCGGGGGCGGAGGAGGAGGAAGTTCCTCCGGCAGTTCCGGCGGCACTTCCCGTCCGGACAGCAATGTAACCACAGACCATGTGACAGATCCTTCCACCGGCAGCGGCACATCTACGCAGACAACCGTCAGGCCGCAGGCGACACAGAGCGGTGATACCGCTTCTGCGGCAGTGGACAAGAAAACCGGTGATGAACTGGTGGAGCAGGCGGAAAAGAACCACAGCGACACCGTGGTTGTAGCACCCGATGTTCCCCAGGGCACCGCAAAGACCCAGGTCACCATCCCCGGGCAGACCGTGAAAGACCTGGGAGACCGTACCGATGCCAGCCTGCGGGTGGAGACGCCAGCGGCAGACATCACCATTCCAAACGATACCCTCTCCCGGCTGGACGGCAGCAGCAGTCTCACGGTCAGCACCGAGGAGACGGACGGCAGCATCCGGGTAGAAGTGAAGCAGGGCAGTCAGGTCCTCGACTCCATACCCGGCGGCATCCTGGCAGACATGCCCTGCAGCACCTGCAGTCCCAGCACGGTGGCCGTTCTGGTCTACCCGGACGGCACAAGGGAAGTGGTCCGCACCTCCATAGCAGATGAGGATACAGGCAAAGTCTCGGTTCCCCTGGACGGAAGCGCCACCCTGGAGATCATTGACAACCACAGGGACTTCAGCGACGTTGCCCCCGATGCCTGGTATGCGGATGTGGTGGACTTTGCCTCCAGCCATGAGCTGATGAACGGCACCGCGCCCTCCACCTTCAGCCCCGAATCTGTCTCCACACGGGCCACCATAGCCATGCTTCTCTACAACCTGGAGAAGAATCCAGAGGCAGACGAGGCGCAGTTCCCGGACACCGCTCAGGATGCCTGGTATACCGATGCAGTCACCTGGGCTGCTGAACACGGCGTAGTCAGCGGCTACAGCGACGGAACCTTCGGTCCCGATGACACCATAACCCGCGAGCAGATGGCCATGATCCTCTGCAGCTACGCCCGCTACAAAGGCGTGGACGTAACGGCACAGGCCGGTCTGGACAGCTTTTCAGACGCCTCCAGTGTCAGCGGCTGGGCAGATGCAGCCATGCGCTGGGCCGTCGCGGAAGGTTTGATCCTGGGCACCGGCGACGGACAGCTTAACCCCGGCGGCAGTGCAACGCGCAGCCAGGTGGCGGCGCTCCTGAACCGCTTCTGCCGTACACTGGTCCGCTGACCAGTCTGAAACACGCAGTCAAATTCGAACGGAGAGCCGGCTGTATGCCGGCTCTCCATTTTCAGGATGACACTGGGCAGAAGTCATGCAGATAACAGCAAGGCACAGTTCTGTCCTGTCCGGCAGGACCCGGCTTCCTTCCGCTGACAGGATCACCCGGACGCAGCAGGGATGCTGCAGACCCCCGGTGCAGGGAAAAGGTATCTCGTTCTCATTGCACACAGGCACCGGAAATGCTATAATTCGGAGGACAAATTCCAGCTCACGGAAGGAGGAACCCAGCAGTGGCTGACAGTATTGAGACCCTTCAGAAATGGATAGACGAGAGCCGCCACATTGTCTTCTTCGGCGGGGCCGGCGTATCGACAGAGAGCGGAATCCCGGATTTCCGCAGCACCGACGGTCTGTACAACCAGACCTATGACTGGCCCCCGGAGGAGATCCTCAGCGCCACCTTCTTCTCCACCCGCCCGGAGGAGTTCTTCCGCTTCTACCGGGACAAGATGCTCTGCCTGGATGCAAAGCCCAACGCCGCCCACTGCAAGCTGGCGGAACTGGAGGCGGCCGGGAAGCTCACCAGCGTGGTCACCCAGAACATCGACGGTCTGCACCAGGCCGCCGGCTCCAAACGGGTATGGGAACTCCACGGCTCCGTGCACCGCAACTACTGCATGGACTGCCACAAGGCCTACTCGGCGGAGTACATCCTCCACAGCACCGGTGTCCCCCGCTGCACCTGCGGCGGACGCATCAAGCCGGACGTGGTGCTCTACGAGGAGTCCCTGGACTCCGACACCCTCAACGGCGCCGTCCGGGACATCAGCCGCGCCGACCTGCTGATCATCGGCGGCACCTCCCTGGCAGTATACCCCGCCGCCTCCCTCATCTACTACTACAGGGGCAAACGGATCGTCCTCATCAACAAGAGCCCCACCCCCTACGACCGCAAGGCGGACCTGGTGATTGCCGAGCCCATCGGCCAGGTCTTCAGCCAGATAAAGGTGCGCTGAGAATGCTCAAATTCGACGAGCGGGCCCTGAAGGTGATCTCTGCCCTGGAAGAGGCGGGCTATCAGGCCGTCCTGATCGGCGGGTGCGTCCGGGACAAAATCATGGAGAAGGAGCCCCACGACTATGACGTCGCCACCTCTGCCCGGCCGGAGCAGGTGAAAGAGGCCCTGAAGAAATACAGGTGGAAGATTGTGGATACGGGTCTGAGGCACGGAACCGTGACCGTAATCTGCGAGGATCTGCCGGTGGAGGTCACCACCTTCCGTCGGGACGCGGCCTACTCCGACCACCGCCGCCCGGATTCCGTGGAGTTTACTGACAGCCTCAGGGAGGACCAGGCCCGCAGGGACTTCAGCATCAACGCCATCGCCTGGGAGGACGGGAAGCTCCAGGACCACTTCGGCGGAAAGAGAGACATCAAGCTCCGCCGCATCCGCTGCGTGGGCAAGCCGGATGTGCGCTTTGAGGAGGATGCCCTCCGCCCCCTCCGGGGGCTGCGCCTGGCCGCCCAGATGGACTTTGACATAGAGCCGAAGACGGCGGCGGCCATCCGCCGGCACATCCCGGACCTCTCCATGGTGGCCTGGGAGCGGGTCTCTTCGGAGTTTGTGCGCCTCCTCTGCGCCCCCGGGGCCATGCGGGTCCTGCTGGAGTACCCGGAGGCCGCCGTGCAGATCATCCCCGAGCTGGCCCCCACCATAGGCTTTGATCAGAACAACTACCACCACTGCTATGACCTCTATACCCATATCCTCCATGTGGTGGACGGGGTTCCCCCCTGGCCTGCCCTCCGCCTGGGGGCTCTCCTCCACGACATAGGGAAGACCGAATGCTATACAGTGGACGAGGAGGGAGTGGGGCACTTCCGCGGCCATGCGGAGCAGGGCGTCCCCCTGGCCAGAGAGGCCCTCAGCCGTCTCCGCCTCCCCAATGCGGTGCAGGACCGGGTCTGCGACCTGGTGGAATACCACCATATCCCGGTGGAGAACACCACCCGCTGGGCACGCCGCTGGCTCTCCAGGCTGGGCATGGATCTTCTCATGGATATCCTGACCCTGAAGCGGGCCGACATCCTGGCCAGCGCCCCCGAGTGGAGGGACACATCTCTCCTGGACCAGGCGGAGGAGACAGTCCGGAAGGTTCTGATGGACCACCCCTGCCTGTCCGTGACGGACCTGAAGGTCAACGGCCATGATGCAGAAGCCCGCGGCTTCTCCGGCCCCGCTACCGGCCAGGCCCTCCAGACCCTGCTGGACGAGGTGCTGGATGAGAAGCTGCCCAACGAACGCAAGCCCCAGCTCATCCGCCTGAGGCAGCTGGCAGCCGCTGCAAAGGAAGAAGCTGAAGCTGCAGCCCCGTCCTGACGGACCTGCCCCGTTCCCCTCTCCGGGGTTCCCTCCCCTGCTTCAGGTCCCCGGAGATGAAGGAGGTTAACTTGAAAAGATTTCTGTCTCTCGTCCTTGCGCTCCTTCTTCTCGCCGGCGTGACGGCCTGCACGGACGGGGATTCCAGTACAGATCCCGGCTCCGCTTCTCTCCCCGGCAGCAGTTCCGGTACGGGGTCCGGCTCCCTGACGTCTTCTTCCAGCGGCGGCAGTTCCTCTGACCCGTCCGGTTCAGAGAGCAGCTCCGGTTCCGGAGCTGGCTCCAGCTCAGACCCGGGCAGCAGCAGCTATGAACCTGTGGAGAGTTCTTCCCAGAGGTCGAATGAACCCATAGAAGGTCCCGTTGTAATCGGGGTCTTCGCCCCCATGACCGGGGACGACGCCCCGGCGGGACTGCAGGAGTACCTGGGGATCCAGTATGCAAACCAGGTGACCCCCTTCCTGGAAGTCTCCGGCCGCTCCCACAGGATACAGCTCTACCCCGTGGACAGCGGCTCCAGTGTGGAGACGGCGGTGGAGGCCGCGGAGCTTCTGCTGGAGCAGGACGTGTCGGTGGTGCTGGGCACCTGGAACGAGGAGATTGCAGAGGCGGTGGGTCCTCTCTTCAGTGAGAAGGAGATCGCGGTCCTGGGGGGCGCCTCCCCTGCTCCCCCCCATACGGAGGAGTCCCGCTGCTTTCTCAGCCTGGGGCTGTCCAGCACTCTCCAGTGCCGGCTCCTGTACAGCTTTGTGCAGGAATCCCTGGACTCGAAGATCTGCTACTGCATCGGGGAACTGGGCAGCGAAAGTGACCAGGAACTGCTGGACCTCTTTCAGGAATCCTATGAGGACGGCGGCGGCAAGGTGGTCCGCCGCAACTTCCCCACCCGTAACCGGGACTTCACCCCCTATCTGAAGGAGGCCGCTAAGGCGGGAGCCGACCTGATCTTCATGCCGGTAGACGCCGAGTACGGTCTGACCATCGTGGAACAGGCCGGGGAGGCGGGAATGAAGGTCAGCCTTCTGGGCACCGACAGTCTGGACAGCCGGGAGGTGCTGGAGGCCGTCCAGGGCACGGATCTGAACCTGTACATCTCCTCCGCCTACCAGGAGGGCAGCAGCCCGGAGTTCGACGCAGGATTCACTCCCTTCATCACCTCCAGTTCCCTTACCCTGGAGGACAACGGGGGAACCAGCGAGATCCACGCCGTCTCCGCCCTGGGCTATGACGCCTACAATGCGGCTGTAAAAGCCGTAGAGACAGCCCGCACCCAGGACCCCGCCACAGTCCGTGCGGTCCTCCGCACCCTGTCCATGGAGGGGGTAACCGGACCGCTCGCCTTCGATCCCCGGGACGGCAATGCCGAGCGCAGCACCGCCTGCATCCTGAAGGCCGATACGGAGGAGGGCGTCTGGACCCTGGAGGCCGTCCAGAACATCAGCAGCGAAGACAGCTGAACACCGGTCAGCGCCATGGGAGCACTCTTCTTCCATGGCGCTTCCTGCTGCTTCCGTATGGCGGGTCCGGCAGCAGACAGCTGGCTCTACTCAAAACGTATGCCCTTTTGCCTGCCGCTTGCTTTCTCCGCACAGCCTCCCTGCCATTCCTTTCCGGTATGCCAGCCACCGCTCATCTCCTCTTCCTCTCCACACCTCGGCTGCAGCACATGCCGGAGCCACCCGTCATACTCAAAAGGTCTGGCGGTCCTGACACCATTCCCTCCTGCCTGTCAGTCCGAAGAGACCAGACAGCACAAGATCCTGTCCTCTGGGACGGCAGCGCCGAGGGGCCCTCGTCTTCCACATCGCATCCATACTGTCTTTGTATGGCAAGTCCAGTTGCAAGCAGCTAGCTATACTTAAATCGTATATCCCTGTACTTGCAACTTACTGTTTCCGTATGGCTAAACCCTTCCGATTCACTCCTCCTGTTGCCATTCCTTACTGGTATACCGCCCACCGCTCATCTCCTTTTCCCGGTCTGACTCGGAATGCAGCAAAGCCCCGGAGGGCAAGCCATCCGTGGATGATACAGACATCTCGTCAGGAGGACCCCTGAAACAGGCCATCAGAGGTGGTCCCTTCTTATACAAACGAGACCCAGAAGGCCCACATGTCAGGTTTCCTGACCCCGCCTGGAGCCATTCACGGTCTCCTTCTTCTGTCTCCAAACCTGCCACAGAGCATCAGGGATTCAACTGATCCAAGGTGTGGTACAGTTTTCCAAGGTACCTCACAGCATGGCTGTCCCAATCACCAGCTTATCCGCTCAGCGTAAAAATGACCGGTCCTTCTGCAACAGCAGTCAGACCGGTTACTCATTAAATATTCATTTCACAGAAGCAGGAATCTGACAAGCACTGCAACTTGGCAGAAGAAGTTGAATGCATAGACAGCGAAGCAGAGCCACATGCCGATACGGGATACCAAACTCTCCCGGCACCTGTACATGAGAAACAGCAGGAGCGGTATCACAATGACCTTGAATGCAACGGCCACGGGCGGTGTCTGCAGCATCTTCCAGAACAGGGGATTCTGTTCATAGCTTCCGGGAATGGTCGGCAGAGCAAACAGCGTGTAATCTAGGTCAACAAAATTGAAGAAACCTGTCAGCACTACCAAGCCCAGCCAGGGTTGTCTTAGAATCTCAGCTTTGTTTTGCTCACTTTGTGAGAATTTTAAAATCAGTTGTTCCTGAAAAGATGTATGATGTAGAGTGATGTCAGTTTTCATCAGATCCTAAAACAGAATTGAAAGTTCCCTTTAATTGTTCGTTTTGGTCAAAATTAGGTAAGTTCAAGTCAAGTTGTTCATTGTTTTGATCAAGTAGAGAAAAGAACGCAACAAATGCAGATATATCATCCTTCATGTTTTCCTGCTGATATTTCTCGTATCCTTCTTTATTATTCTCTTTCTCATGATTAATATTATCCATAACTTGTTTATTAAACAACCGTCCTCCACCACCGTTTTCCATATATGTAGTATACCCATTTTTCAATATCTCAGACGCATTCCCAGATTCAACTAGACCTTTACCAATCAGCACAGTCATAATATTGTCAACCATAGGATTTTTATAAGCATTCACATTTCCATTTACATACTTGTCAATTAATTTTGAAGGACCAATCTCTAAGATTTCATCTGTAACATATCTTAATGCGCCATTCATAATTTGATAAGTTAATGTATAGTTAGATACACCTTCACCATCAATTCCCATAGCTTTGAGATAAGATGTAAAATCCTCTCTGTCAAATCCCAAAAAAATTTGTGCAGCACTTATTTTTGCGTTAAGGCCTTTTGCTTTGTCCCTTATGCTAAATTTAAGTATATCCAGTACCGCATCTATATCATGAATTACAGACTCTTGTTTTCCTTTGAATGATGAATTTTGAAATATGTTTCTAATTTGATTGTTTAACATATCCACATCTACAGTGAATAAATCAGTCCCATTTGCAAACCGAATATCATCTGTATTATAATATTTTAGAACAGCATCCTCATTCCCCTTATAATAATTATCGAACTGTGCCAGAAATTCTGTCTGTTGCGCATCACTTAATCCATCTACAAATTTAATTCCTTTGATCTTTGTTTTGTCAGCCCCATCTGGTGCCACTGCAGATGCCTCAAGCCCTAATTCAAGCCGTGCGACACCTTCTTCCTCACATGCCGCCGCAAACGCTTCATTTACTGCCGCGATTATTTCCTTATCGCCAGCCTGCTTGGAGTATTCGATATAAGCACCGTATCCCATGTAGCCGATTCCAGCCAGTATGCCGAGAATCGCGATTACAACGACCAGCTCAACCAAAGTAAAGCCGGCCTCAGTGCTACTTTCCTTCCCCTTTCGGTTGTTTCTGTCCATGGATTTCAGCTCCCTTTTTCTTTATGATTCTGGTTATGCCATGCTGCGTTTGGCTAACGCCTTAGTGAAGATAGAAATTGCGTCTATTTCATTTCAGAATTGTATTTAAGGTTCGTTTTCTAATTCGTTTTTCTATATCTCTAACCTGTGCATTAATCAATATAAATCGAGTGTAAATTCAGCAGACTGTTCAAGATTAATGTGAATGCTGTGGATCGCAAAAACCTATACCATTTCTGTCTTGCTTTTAAAGTTATGGGAAATGTGTAAAGTGCGTTGATTTTGCAACTTTTTAGTGCTATTCTCTATGCATACGAAGCCATAAATAGGCCTTCAAAAAAGTATACTTTATTATAAAATAATTTCAAGAAATTGTTGTAGATAATACTCGTATTTTGAGCTTTTCCATACGATTTCGCAGTCATTGTCGGACTAATGTTGCCCCAAAACCGCTGTTTTATGGTGTTGAAGTCTGCTCGTGGCCATCTGTACGCCTTGCCTTCCGGTGGTCCTTGGATTTTGAAACTGAGCAGGCACTGGATCATCACCAATGAATGAACTGTCCCGCTCCAGCGATCGATAACGAGACAGAACTGTGCACCATACAGTGAAAAGGATTCTGCAGTTTCTGCTGTGTTTTTATTCTGTCTGCCATGATGCATCCTGCAAGTTGACTGTGCAGGTAAAAAAGAAGACCCGCTGCTGACTGCAACGGGTCTGTTTGGTATACGGTTGAGGCATGCTGCCGCGGCAGTCTGCTGCTGTGTGTTCCCGTCATTTTCTGCTCCCGCCGTCACAGAGGAAACTGACAGGGAAGCAATGGAGCTGCGAGCAGAGTATCCGCCTCTTATCCGCGGGACGGTATGCTCCTACACCAGCAAGGCAGACTGGTCGAGGGCATCTGCCATGGTCCCTGCCATACCTCCAGATCCAGTTGCAAGCAGCTGGCTATACTCAAAACGTATACCTCTGTACTTGCAACTTACGTTTTCCGTATGGCTGACTGATGCTGACACAGATCGCCGCTGCCATACCTATCCGATATGCCAGCCGGCACTCATCGCTTCCTGTCCTGACCTGGAATAGCACATGCCGGAGCCATCTGGCATACTCTGGAGGTTTGACAAACGCTCACAGGAACTGGGAGCAGACAAACTGGGCGCCCATTTGACCGGCGGGAGCAGAGCGGACGCTGATGCAGGGAGTCCACCTTCACCTTTCCCAGTTCACATACCCTGGTGGTACAGCGGTGAAACCAGCAAGGGCAGCCAGCCCATACCACGGACCGGGGCGGACGCAGGCAGTTCCAGGAGTCAGGAGGACGGCTCTCAGTCGCACCTGGACCCGCGCTGCAGAACCTGCAGTCTTCCACAACCCTCCCATGTTGCGGCGAGCAGAGTTGCGGCCTCTGGTCACCGGAACTGCTGCGCATGCATCAGAAAGGCAGACTGGCCGAGGGCATCCGCTATGGTCCCTGCCATACCTCCAGATCCAGTTGCAAGCAGCTGGCTATACTCAAAACGTATACCTCTGTACTTGCAACTTACGTTTTCCGTATGGCTGACTGATGCTGACACAGATCACCGCTGCCATACCTTCCCTAAATGCCAGCCGAAGCCCATCTCTCCCTGTCCTGACCGGGTGCAGCATGGTCGTTGCCACTGGGCATACTCTTAAGCTTTGGCCGCTTTGGCAGATGCTGACACTGGAGCGATCATCAGACCTGACGGAAGCAGAGCGGTCGCTGATACTGGAGGCCACCTTCAGCTTTTCCGGCTCACATACCCTGGAGGTACAACAGTGAAACCAGCGAGGGCAGCCCATACCCCGGACTGAAGCGAATGCAGACAACTACAGGAGTCACGGGGACGGCTTTCAGGTGTACCTGAGCCAGCGCCACAGAACCCAGTCTTTTAAACCCTGTCCATGGAGGAGAGGACAAAGTCGCCGCCACTGGTCACCGAAACGGCAGCACATGCATCAGAAGGGCAGACTGGACCGAGGGCATCTGCCATGGTCCCTGCCATACCTGCAGGTCCAGTTGCAAGCAGCTGGCTATACT
>CAYYHY010000046.1:0-15311 GCA_964471855.1 uncultured Oscillospiraceae bacterium
AGGATGGACCAGGAACGGTTCCAGCAGCAGCTGGCCTTCATACTGGAGGCGGACAAGGAGAAGAACATCCTGCGGCAGACCCACCTCTCCGGCCACGGCCGGAGGGAGAATGACGCGGAGCATGCATGGCACATGGCCCTCATGATCTACCTGCTGCGGGAGTATGCAAACGAGGAGTTTGACACGGCCAGGGCCATGATGATGGCCCTCATCCACGATATCGTGGAGATCGATGCCGGGGACACCTATGCCTATGACGAGGCCGGTCTGGCCACCCAGAAGGAGCGGGAGGAGAAGGCGGCGGACCGGCTCTTCGGACTTCTGCCCCCGGACCAGGGCGCCGAACTCCGGGCCCTCTTCGAGGACTTTGAGGCCGCGGACTCCCCGGAGGCCCGGTTCGTGCGCACCATGGACAACCTGCAGCCCCTCATGCTCAACGACAGCAACGGCGGCAGCGACTGGATGGAGCACGGGGTCAGACGGTCCCAGATCCTCAGGCGCCACGCCAGGAGCAGCCTGGGCTCCGCAGCCATCGGAGAGTACACCCGCTCCCTCATCGAAAGACACGTGGAGGCGGGGCACATCATCGACGACCGGAATCAGGAGGAACCCCAGTGACAGCACCGGAACCCGGGGACAGAGTCCGGCGGGTGCTGGAGGTGACCGGGTGCGTCGTCACCAGCCTGGGGCTGGCTCTGCTGGCGGCTGCATACGGCAGTGACAGCGGCAGCGGCTCCGCCGTCCTGTACACCTGCTCCATGTACGGACTCCTGTTCTGCCTGTATGCCCTCACCGGTCTGCTGGTCCGCGGCAGGGCCGGCATCCTTCCGGACCAGTTCGCCATGCCCTCTCCGGCGGTCACGGCAGCGGGTCTGATCCCCCTGCTGGCAGTCACCGCCCTCCTGGGGGCATCCGCCGGGGCCCGGGCCGCCGTGTCCTTCTTCTCCTCCGGCATGGCCTTCCTTCTGATCTTCCACTTCTTCGACTGCCTGGTCCGCTTCGGCACCGGGGAGACGGACATCTCCCCCCGCCTTCTGCGGACCGTGATCGCCGCCGGCACCGGTGTCTCCATCTGTTTCTCTGTCCTGCTGGCGGTTCTGGCCGGCAGGGGGTACTGGCTGGCCGTCACGGTCCTGATCCTTGCCGCCGCGGGACTGCTGGTCTGGCTCTATCTTCGGGTGCGCAGACTCCGGGTCTCCCCCGGGGAACTGTCAGCGGAGGATGAGGGCGCCATCTGGCGGGAGGAACCCCCCAGGGAGGCCCCAAGCCGTCTGGTCCGCCGGGGCGCCCGGGCGCCGGAAATTCCGGATTCTCCCGGGACACCGGAGGATCCGCCCCGGGATCTGAGCTGGGAGGAACTGGAGAGCGAGCTCTTCCCGGATGACACATTTGACCCATGATAAAAATTCGGTCTGCTGCAGAGTGTTCCTCCGCAGCAGACCGCTTTCTGTCTGTTGTAACCGAAGTTCAGAACTTTGCCGGGGTCAGCCGGATCAGCCCCAGGGGTTCTCCGTGGGGTAGAGCATGGACTTGGGCTGGTTCCAGGCGACGTCCTGGATGCCCAGGCAGCGGAAGACCTCGAACAGGGTCTTTCCATAATGGCCGAAAGCCACGGCGCCGTGGTGGGGATAGTGCTTCTCCAGGAGCACGTTGCGGTAGAAGCGGCCCATCTCCGGGATGGCGAAGACGCCGATGCCCCCGAAGGAGCGGGTGGCCACAGGCAGCACCTCGCCCTGGGCGACATAGGCCCGCAGGGTGCCCTCGCTGTCGCACTGGAGGCGGTAGAAGGTGATGTCGCCGGGGGCGATGTCTCCCTCCAGGGTGCCTCTTGTAAAGTCGGGCTCGCTGCCCTCCGGCTCCAGCAGCCGGTGCTGGATGAGCTGGTACTTGATGGCCCGGTCCTCACACAGCCTGCAGGCGGGGGTGTTGCCGCAGTGGAAGCCCATGAAGGTGTCC
Organism: uncultured Oscillospiraceae bacterium; assembly: GCA_964471855.1. Taxonomy (GTDB): domain Bacteria; phylum Bacillota; class Clostridia; order Oscillospirales; family Oscillospiraceae; genus Lawsonibacter. Next base: position 1,957 of record CAYYHY010000046.1, read on the forward strand.
GTCAGGGCATAGTCAAACTTCCCGGCGATGTCCTCCTCATAGATGGACTTAGGGACGGAGTTGTTGATGTCCAGCAGGGTGACGGGACCGCCGGAGACGCACATGCCGATGTACTCGCTGAGGGCGCCGTAGATGTCCACCTCGCAGGCCACGGGGATGCCCCTGGACACCAGGCGGGAGTTTACGTAGCAGGGTTCGAAGCCGAAGGCCTCCGGGAAGGCGGGCCAGCACTTGTCGGCAAAGGCGACAAACTTTCTGGAACCCTTATGGGCCTCCGCCCAGTCCAGCAGAGTCACCTCAAACTGGGCCATGCGCTCTGAGAGTTCGGGGTAGTAGCGCCCCTCCCCCATCTCCTCCGCCATCTCGGCGCAGATGCCGGGGATGCGGGAGTCGCCGGCGTGTGCCTTGAAGCTCACCAGCAGATCCAGCTCGGAATTCTCCTCCACTTCCACGCCCAGCTCGTACAGCCCCCTGATCGGGGCGTTGCAGGCAAAGAAGTCCTGGGGCCGGGGACCGAAGGTGATGATCTTCAGGTCCTTCAGACCCAGCAGGGTCCGGGCGATGGGAACAAACTCCTCCATCATCTTCGCCACGTCTTCCGCCGTACCCACGGGATAGGCGGGGATCCAGCCCTTCAGATGGCGCATGTTCAGATTGTAGGAGCAGTTGAGCATGCCGCAGAAGGCGTCTCCGCGGCCGCCGATCAGGTCCCCGTCCCCCTCTGCCGCTGCGGCAAACATGCAGGGGCCGTCGAAGTACTTTGCGATGAGGGTCTCCGGGGTCTCCGGTCCGAAGTTGCCCAGGAACACCGTGAGGGCATTGCAGCCGGCCTCTTTGACCTCCTCCACCGCCTTCAGCGTGTCCTTCTCGTTCTCCACGATGGTCTTCGCCTCATAGACGTCCAGACCCCGGGCGGCGCAGGCGGCCGCCACGGCACCGCGGCGCCGCTCGGACAGGGAGCGGATGAAGCAGTCGCGGCTGACGGCGATGATGCCCAGTTTTACCTGCGGAATGTTGCTGATCATGTCCGTTTCCTCCTCACATATGAGTTCTCTGTGTTCATTAGGCTCACATCTTCCTGCCGCTGTCAGTTTTCGGCAGCAAGCTGCGGGAAGACGGGTTTCAGTGCGGGGTAGAGCAGCCTGTATTTCCTGTAGCACTGCTCATAGCGGGCTGCGATCTCCGGGTCGGGGCGGATGGTCTCCACGGTGTGCGTCAGAGTCCGGCAGGCCTCCGGCACCGAGGGCTGCTCCCCGCAGCAGACCGCCGCAAGGATGGCGCCGCCCCGGCCGGGTCCCTCCTCCGTATCCGGTACCTCCAGCTCAATGTTCAGCACATTGGCGAGGATGGTCCGCCACAGGGGGCTCCTGGCTCCGCCGCCGCAGATTCTGCTGCTGCGCACCTCCAGGCCCAGGGACTTCGCCGCCTCCAGGCAGTCCCGGAAGGCAAAGGCAACACCCTCCAGCACCGCCTGCATCATGTCCGCGCGGGTGGAGTCCATGGTCAGTCCGGTGAAGGTGCCCCTGGCGTCCGTGTCATTGATGGGGGACCGCTCCCCCATGAGGTAGGGAAGGAAGAACACATGGTTCCGGCCCAGCATCTCCGGGGTCACCGGAGCCTGCTCCCCGGCCAGGTCCTTTGTGCCCAGAATCTCCTCCGCCCACCAGCGGCAGCAGGAGGCGGCAGAGAGTATGCAGCCCATGAGGTGCCAGTGCCCGTCCGCATGGGCGAAGGCGTGGAGGGCGCTGTCCGGGTCGGCCCGGAACTCGCTGCTGGAGATGAAGATGGTGCCCGAGGTGCCCAGGGAGATGTTGCAGGCGCCGTCCCCGGATATCCCGGTTCCCACGGCGGCCGCGGCGTTGTCCCCCGCCCCGGCGCAGACCTTCACCGTCTCCGGCAGGTCCAGCAGCTCCGCCATCTCCGGCTTCAGGGTTCCCGCCGGCTCCCAGCTCTCCAGCACTGCGGGCAGCTGGGACTCCTCCACCCCGCAGCGCTCCAGCATCTCCCGGTTCCAGCAGCGGTGCTCCACGTCGAAGAGGAGCGTGCCGGAGGCGTCCGACACATCCGTGCAGAAGGCCCCGGTGAGCCTGTATGTAAGATAGTCCTTGGGCAGCATGATCCTGCGGATGCGGGCAAACTGCTCCGGCTCATGCTTCTGCATCCACAGCAGCTTGGGGGCCGTAAAGCCGGCAAAGGCGATGTTGGCGGTCATGCGCCGCAGATCATCCTTTCCGCTGCCTCCGTTCAGCTCCTCCACTTCCTCGGATGTCCGCCCGTCGTTCCACAGGATGCAGGGGCGGATGACCTGGTCCTCCCCGTCCAGCACCACCAGTCCGTGCATCTGGCCGGCACAGCCGATGCCCGCAATCTGCCACTTGTTGCAGTCAGAGGTCAGCTCCCGGATCCCCTCCACGGTCTCCCGCAGCCAGTCCTCCGGATTCTGCTCCGACCACCCGGGCTTCGGATAGAATACGGGGTACTCCCGGGTGACAGTTTTCAGCACGGCCCCCTGTCCGTCCGCCAGCAGCAGCTTCACAGCCGAGGTGCCCAGATCGACCCCGATGTACAGCATGACCGCTCCTCCTCTCAAGTTTCTGCGGCTGCCTCTCCCCGGCAGCCTCTCTGCCCTCTATTTTATAAAGTTACTTAATGAATGTCAACAGTCATTTCCATTTTTCAAGGGGGCTGAAGCAAAAATTTCAGCGTCTTCTCTCCCCGGGCAGGCGCTTAATTTCCTGGTTTAACAAATTATCTTTTCTTTATCCCAAAATCTCCCCTTCCCTGTTGCGCTCCGGCCCTCCGGATGCTAGAATATGAAATCAGATTTGCAAAAGAAGAGGTGCCAGCATGGATCCGTCCGCCGAACGCAGAAAGCAGACAAAAAGCAGCATCTACCAGTACATCTACAGCTCCCGGGAGTTCGTCACCCGGCAGAAGCTGTCCCAGGACCTGGGGCTCAGCCTGCCCACTATCCAGCAGTACCTCGCCGAACTGATGGAGGAGGGGCTGGTGCGCCTCTCTGCGGAGCAGCAGAAGACCGGCGGCCGCAGGGCCCAGGGTCTGGAGACCGTGCCCGACGCCCGGATCGCCGCGGGCATCGCCGTTACGGACAGCAGTCTCCGCCTCTGCGCTGCGGATCTGCACCTCCATGAGCTGGCCTGCCGGGAGATCAGCCTGGAGCCGGTTACCCGCCTCTCCGCCCTGGGGTTCACTGCAGCCCGGGAACTGGAGCGCTTCCTGGACGACTTCGGTCTGGACCGCTCCCGCCTTCTGGGGGCGGGGATCGCCCTCCCCGCCGTCCTCTCCCCGGACGGGAGGCAGGTGCTCTTCGCGCCTACCCTGCCGCTCCAGGACCGGCATCTGGAGGACCTGACCGCCTCCATGCCCTGTCCGGTGCGGGTGCTCAACGACAGCTCCGCCGGGGGCCAGGCGGAGTGGTTTGTCCGGGGCGGCAGCCGCAGCATGGCCTACCTCTCCCTGGAAAACGGAGTGGGGGGCGCCATCATGCTCAACGGGGTCCCCTACACCGGGGACAACATGCGCAGCGCCGAATTCGGCCACATGTGCGTGGAGCCCGGGGGCCTGCGCTGCAGCTGCGGCCGCTGCGGCTGCCTGGAGGCCTGCTGCTCCGCCCTGCGGATCCAGAGGGAGATGAACATCCCTCTGAAAGAATTCTTCATCCGCCTGGATGCACACGACCCCGCCTGCGAATACCTGTGGCGGGACATGCTCCGCCACCTGGCCACGGCGGTCAGCAGCATCCGCATGATCCTGGACTGCGACGTGGTGCTGGGGGGATTCCTGGCCGAACATCTCCAGCCCTGGATGCCCCAGCTGAAGGAGTACGTCTCCTCCCACAGCCCCTTCGGCTCCGACGCGGGCTTCCTCCATCTGGGCACTGTGCGCAATGCGGTGCCCCTGGGCGCGGCCTACTGCTTCATCAGCGAATTCCTGCAGAGCATCTGATTCCTGCTCTCACCCCGGGCATGAAAAAGCAGGCGGCTTCCCTCAGGAAACCGCCTGCTGCTGCAAACTGTCTTCGCCGGGGGACCTTCAGCTCCTGTGCATGGGCACCTGGTCGGCCCCCTGCTGCCTGAGATTCTCCAGCACGCCGCGGCCGTCCGCCTGTCCGATCATGCTGTCCCGGAACTTTCTGGATTCCGCCGCCAGCATGTTCTTGCTGGGGCCGCCGATGCAGCCGCCCTCGCAGGCCATGCCCTCCACGAAGTCCGCCGGGAGCTTCCCTGCCTTCATCAGCAGCAGGGCCTTCTTGCACTCGGCCGCGCCGCTGCACTTCATCACCGTGGGGCTGATGTCCTCCCCCATCTCCCTGAAGCACTGGAGCACAGCGGCGGTGACGCCGCCCCCGTCCCCGAAGCGCTTGCCGTAGACGGAGCTGGCCTGGTAGCTGTTCTCCTCCGGCTCCAGCTCGATCCCCCTGCCGTACATGAGGGAGCGGATCTCCCCGTAGGTCATGGCGTAGTCCGCGTTCCCCTCCACATGGTGGTCCTTCGCCTCGCTCTTCTTGGCGATGCAGGGGCCGATGAAGACGGTGACCGTCTCCGGGTCCTGCTGCTTGAGCAGACGGGAAACGCCGCACATGGGGGACACCGTGGTGGACATGTTCCCCTCCAGAGAGGGGAAGTGCATCCTGATCATGTTGACGAAGGCGGGGCAGCAGGAGGTGGTCATCTTCTTCCCCTCCCGGTAGGCCTCCGCCCACTCGGCGGCCTCGGAGGCGGCCGTCATGTCTCCCCCCAGACCCACCTCCACCATGTCGGCAAAGCCCGCCTTCTTCAGGGCGGTCCGCCAGCTGGCCATGGTGATATTGGGCCCGAACTGCCCCTCTGTGGCAGGGGCTGCCATGGCCACTACCCGCTTGCCGGCCTTGATGGCGTTGATCACCGCCACGATGTCCGTCTTGGTGCCGATGGCGCCGAAGGGGCAGTTGTGGATGCAGGCGCCGCAGCGGATGCACTTGTTCTCATCAATCACGCAGATGCCGTACTCGTCGTAGTTGATGGCGTCTGCGGGGCACACCTTCTTGCAGGGGCGCTCCAGGTGGGCGATGGCGTTGTAGGGGCAGGCCGCGGCGCACTTCCCGCACTCCCTGCACTTGCCCGGGTCGATGTAGGCGTGGTGCAGACCCATGGTGATGGCGCCGAACCTGCAGGAGTTCTGGCAGGCCTTGCCCATGCACTTGCGGCAGTTGTCGGTGACAATGTAGGAGGCGATGGGGCACTCCTCGCAGGCCGCACCGATCACCTGCACCACATTGGGAGACTCCTTCCCGGAGGGGCTCTTCCCCTCCGCCAGGCGGATCCTCTCCCGGATGATCTCGCGCTCCTTGTAGATGCAGCAGCGGAACTGGGCCCTGGGACCGGGGATCATCTGATAGGGAAGCTGGTCCCGCTCCTCCTCCAGTTTTCCCTCCCAGGCCAGACGTGCAACTTCCAGCATCACCTGGTGCTTGACTTCCAGGATGGCAGCGTCATTAGTGACCATGGAATCTCTCCTTTCTGTGTCCGCAGAGCTTGGGGCAGTCAAGTCAGGCTGTACAGTATCACAGAAAGAAGAATTTTTCAATCCTTTTGCGGAAGAAACAGGGGGATTTTTGGTTCCCCTGCGTAAATCCGCAATTTTTGACTGAAAAACCGGCATTTCCCGCGTCTCTCTGCCGTGGTGCAGAATGCTGAAAATCACAGGCATTCCGCCCCTTCTGCCCCCTCAGCGGGCTGTATTTCTGCACTTTCCGGCATCCTCCGGCAGCCGGACCGGTCTCTCCTCTGTCCGTATTCCGGCGGAAAACCCCGGCCGCTCTCTCCGGGCAGCCGGGGCTGAAATCTGTCTTCAGGGGGACTCAGAGGGCCCTGTGGAGGATCTCCAGGGCGGTGACCAGATCCTCCGCCGGGATCTGTCCGGGGGCGGAGGCCCTGCCCACTGCTCCAAAGGTCATGCTGGAGCCGAAGGTCTCCCCTGCAATTCTTGTGATGATCCCCAGGCGCCCCATGCTCATGGTGATGATGGGCCGGTCCGCATAGCGCTCCGCCATCTCCCGGGTGGCGTCCTCCAGGACGATCACGTCTGACAGGGTCTGCGGCATGACGGCGATCTTGGGCAGGTCCATGTCCAGCTCCTGCATCTTCCGCATGCGCCGCACCAGTTCCTCCCGGTCCGGCGTCCGGTGGAAGTCGTGGCTGGAGCCGACCACCACAGCGCCGGCCCTGTGGACAGAGGACACGGTTTCCTCCAGGACCCCGCCGCCGGTAAACAGCTCCACATCAACGGCGTCCACATACCCGCTCTCCGCCACGGTCCTGCACAGGGCGGCATAGGTCTCCGGATCCGCCTCCTGCTCTCCCCCCTCCTTCTTCGTGCGGAAGGTAAAGAGCACCGGCGTGTCCCCCAGGGCTCTGCGCAGCTGCTTCGCGGTGTCCAGGAGCTTCGGGCGGCTGAACACGTCCTCGTAGAAGTCCGCCCGCCACTCCACCACATCCATGGGACCGCCCGCCAGCGCCCGGCCCTTTGCGGCTGTCTCCTCCGCCGTCTCCGCCACGATGGGGACAATGACCTTCGGGCGGCCTTTCCCGACTTCCACGTTTCCGATCTTCACTGTCTTCATGTTCCGCTGCTCCTTCTTCCGCCCCGGATGCCGGGCTTTCTTCGATGGCACCAGTATACCGCCCGCTCTTCGATAAGTAAATTACAGGAATTTTATCTAATGTTAAGCTGAGCTTATCAGTCAGGAGGTTCAAGCATATGACGCTTCTGCAGCTGCGCAACTTCTGCGCCCTGGCCCGCACCGGAAACATGCGCCGTGCGGCGGAAACTCTGTATGTCACGGAGCCCGGTCTCAGCATGTCCATCTCCAAGCTGGAGCACGAACTGGGGCTCCCCCTGCTGGAGCGCAGGGGCCGGAGCCTGCGCCTGACCTCCGCCGGCTGGGCGCTGGCGGAGCACGCGGAGCGGATTCTCCAGGATGTGGACGAGGCCGAGCGGCACATGCACAGCCTGGCCCAGGAGGCCTCCGCCCGGATCCGTCTCGGCTATGTGTCCCCCCTGGCCAGGAAGTACGTCCCGGAGAAGATGGAGAGCTTTCTCAATATGGCGGGAAACGCAGGGACCGCCTTCGAGGTGGAGAGCGGCGCCACCGCTGACCTGGTCCGGCAGCTGAAGTCCGGTGTATACGACCTGATCCTCTGCTCCGACCCCGGGAACGACCCCGCCCTGGAGGTCTTCCCCCTGCTGGAGCAGCCCCTCCTGCTCCTGTCCACCCCGGAACAGCCGGTGGAGATCACCTCCCTGTCCGAGCTGGAGTCCCTCTCCCTCATCGGCTACCCCCGGGGCGGGGCCATGGACACCTGGCTTTCCGCCTTCCAGGGCCGGGAGAAGCTGACCCTCCGCTTCACCTGCAGGGCCCCCGACGAGTGCGCCATTGCCGCCCTGGTATCCCGGAATTTCGGCTGCGCCGTTGTGGCGGAGACCGACGGTCTGGAGGAGTTCGACCTCCACCGCCAGAGGCTGCCCGGGGATTTCACCCGCACCATCTTCCTGGTCAGGCTGAAGGACCGGGATCTCTTCGGGGCATCCGACCGGTTCTTCCGCTTCCTCCGGGCATCCCTGCAGGCAGACAGCGCTCCCTGATGTCTTTTCCCCTGCCGGGGTTTGACTGCAGGGTCCTGCAGTGGTAAACTTCCTGTCCTGAGAGGAGCTGATTCCGGTGGCAAAAGTCGCTGTTCTTGTCCCGTATCCGGAGATGTGCGAACAGATCCGGGTGCTCATCAGCCGCTACAGAAACATCAGCCCCGTCTGCGTGGAGTATCTCCGGGCAGGGGAGGTGGAGAGCCGCTGCAGGGATCTGGAGGAGCAGGGGTGCGAGGTCATCGTCTCCCGGGGGCTCTACGCCCGGCTGGCCATCCGTGCGGTGCGGCTGCCGGTGGTGGAGATCAAGGTCACGGCCCAGGAGCTGGGATCCCTTGTGCTGGACCTGCGCAGGGAACTGTCCCTGGAGCGTCCCCGCATCGGTCTCATCGGCTTCAGCAACATGATGTGCGACACCTCCCAGTTCAACAGCCTCTTCCAGATCGACCTGTTCCACTACATGGTGGACAGCCAGGAGGAGCTCTCCCAGGCCGTGGACCGGGCCAGCCAGGACCTCTGCCAGGCGGTCATCGGCGGCGACGTCGTATGCGACCGGGCCAGGACCCTGGGGATCCCCTGCCGCTTCATCACCTCGGGTCAGGAGAGCCTGACCACCGCCCTGGACATCGCCGACCGGGTCTGCTACGCCATCGACCTGGAGAAGAACAGCCGGGCGGAGATCGACACCATGCTGGACTTTACCTTCAGCGGGATCATCCAGATCGACGCCAGGGGCTGCATTCTCCGGGCCAACCGCATGGTGTTCAACCTGCTGAACCGTCCGCCGCAGGAGATTGCAGGCAGAAATGTGCTGGAGGTCCTCCCCCAGCTGGGGCAGGAGATTCTGGACCAGGTCCTCAAGGAGGGCCGGGAGGCCTACGCCTTCCTCCTGGCCATTGAGAAGCGGGAGACGGTTGTCAACGTCGCCCCCATTATCATCGACGAGACCATCCGCGGAGCCATCCTCACCTTCCAGGAGGGGTCCCGCATCCGGGAGATGGACAGCGAGCTGCGCAGGGAGCTGTACCAGCGGGGGTTCGTGGCCCACTGCAACTTCGACCGCCTGGGGTTCAAAAGCAGAGAGGGCGTGAAGCTGCTGGAGACAGCCCGCCGCATGGCCAGAAACGACGCCCCCATCCTCCTCACCGGGGAGGTGGGCAGCGGCAAGAACGTCATCGCCCAGTGCATCCACAACGAGGGGCTCACCCGGGGCAACGCCTTTGTAGCCCTGGACTGCAAGGCCTACCAGGAGGACACCCTGGACACCCTTCTCTTCGGCAACTACACCACCCGCAAGGACACCCCCGCCTGCCTGGCGGAGCTGGCCAGGGACGGGACCCTCTACCTGTCCCACATCGAGGCCCTCTCGCCGGAGCTCCAGTACAAGCTTCTGTCCCTTCTGCGGGGCAGATTCCTCCACAACGGGAGCACCCGTCCGGCATCCACCAGCATCCGGATCATTGCCTCCAGCGATGCGAACCTGATCGCATTCGTGGAGCGGGGAGAGTTCCGCAGCGACCTCTACTATGCACTCAACGTCCTCAGCCTGGAGGTTCCCCCGCTGCGGAAGATGGAGGAGGATGTCCTGGTCTGGGTGGACTTCTACCTGGACCAGTGGCAGGAGAAATACCAGCGGTACGTCTCCCTCACCCAGGGGGCCCGGGACCTGCTCCGCAGCTACGACTGGCCCGGCAACCTCAACCAGATGGAGAGCCTGTGCCAGCGGGTGGTGCTGCTGACAGAGAAGCGCTCCGTAGACGAGGTCTTCCTCCGCCGCCAGCTGGACCAGATGGCCCCCCGGGTCCTCCCGGACACCGGCCAGGTGGTTGTATACAGGGAGCAGAAGGCGGTGCAGATCGCGCAGCTTCTGGAGAAGCACGGGGGAAACCGCCAGAAGGTGGCACAGGAACTGGGGGTCAGCACCACGACCCTGTGGCGCTACATCAAGAAGTACGGCATCGAGACCGGCAGTACCTGACTGCAAAAGCCTCAGCCCCGCCCCGGACAGTCCGGGGCGGGGCTTCTCTCTTCTTAACGGCAGGGTTTCTGACGCGGTCCCTGCTTCCGCGCCAGACGCCGCACCCGGTTCCCGTCAGGTGATGGGTGCCGGGTTGAATATGCACATGTCGTTGTGGAATCCGTACTGGTCGCTGTAGGGCTCCCGGATGCCGCTGGCCACATCCAGAATGAAGTTGAAGATCTCGGTCCCCACCTGGGCGATGGTCTTCTCTCCGGTGGCCACGCCGCCGGCGGAGATGTCAATCATGTCAAACCAGTGGTCCTTCAGCTCATTGCGGGAGCACACTTTGATAACCGGGGCGATGTCCAGCCCGTAGGGGGTGCCCCGTCCTGTCATGAAAACCTGGAGACCGATGCCGCTGGCCACCTGGCAGGGGCCGCAGACAATGTCGCTGGCCGGCGTTGCGGCGTAGATGAGGCCGTGCTTCGTCGGCTTCTCCGCCGGGGAGAGCACCTCTACAATGGGGCTCGTGCCGCTCTTGGCGATGGAGCCCATGGCCTTCTCCACGATGTTGGCAAGACCGCCCTTCTTGTTCCCCGGGGTGGGGTTGGCGTCCCGGTCCACCCCGCCGGCATCCAGGTAGTCGTCGTACCACTTCATCTCCTGAGCCAGCCGGTCGCGGACAGACGCGTCCGTACACCTTGCAGCCAGGAGCTGGACCCCGTCCCGGACCTCCGTGACCTCGCTGAACATCACCGTGCCGCCGCCCCGGACCAGCAGGTCCGCTGCATATCCGGCGCTGGGGTTGGCCGTGATTCCGGAGAAGGCGTCGCTTCCGCCGCACTGCATGCCGATGAGCAGCTCGCTGAGAGGCAGCTCCTCCCTGCGGCGCTGATTCAGCTTCTGCAGCTTCCTGTCCGCCATGTCCAGAATCGCCTGCATCATGGCGTCGTGACCCGGCCAGTCCTGAAGGGTCAGCACATTCTCCGGAGTGATGTCCTCCGGGGGCAGGACCCGGTCATAGGTCAGCTTCTCGCAGCCCAGTCCCACAACCATGATCTCGCCGCCGAAGTTGGGGTGGCGGATCACGTTGCGGACGGCCCGGATGGGGATGGGCGCCAGAGGCGCATTGATGGCCACGCCGCAGCCGTAGGGGTGGGTGACGGCCACAACGCCGTCCACATTGGGATACTTCGGCAGCAGTTCCCTGCGGATGCGCTCCACAGCCACCTTCACAACGCCGGCTGCGCACTGCACCGTAGTGACGATGCCCAGCAGGTTCCGGGTCCCCGCGGGACCCTCCGCATTCCGGTAGCCCATCCAGGTGGTCCTCTCCGGCATGGGAAGATCCTCCGCCGGCACCAGGTTTGTCCCCCAGGGCATGTTCTCCAGGGACGGGCTCGCCGGCAGGTCCAGCATGTGCTCGCTGATCCAGCTGCCCGCGGGGATATCCGCCTTCGCATAGCCCAGCACCACCCCGTAGCGGACGATGCTGCCTCCCGCCGGGATGTCCCGGAGGGCAATCTTGTGGGCCTGGGGAATGGGGTCCAGGGCCGTCACACCGTTTTCAATCACTGTTCCGGCAGGCAGGTCCCTCACTGCCACCGCAACGTTGTCGATCTCCTTGATCTTTATGGTAAGAGGCGCTGACATGTCCGTCTCTCCTTCCGCTCGTCTCTGCTCCCCGGCGGGGGAGTCAGCGCTGGCCGCACTCCCGCTCCGCCATGTGGAGCAGACCTTTCATGTATCCTGTTGGATAAGCGTAGGCTCCCAGCCGGCCGCCCATGGAGGGGTACCCCTCGTAGGCGTGGTCGACGGAGATGAAGCCGTCAAAGCCGGAGAACACGAGGGTCCGCATCACTGCAATCATATCCCCGTAGCCGTCCTCGTTCAAGACTTCCTCAAACTTCGGCAGCGGGGCGGAGACGTTCCGGAAGTGGACCTCAGTGAGCTCCCCCCGGGAGACGAAGTACCGGATGTCCTCCAGCAGGTCCCCGAAGGACGGCTTCTCCAGCCAGCACCCCACGCACATCTTCACAGACAGCCCTCTGCTGTCCCCCGCCAGCTCCAGGGCATGGCGGTAGTCCGCTGCGGACTGGATCAGGCAGGCGGTGCCGCCCAGGCTCTCCACGGGGGGATCGCTGGGATGCAGGGCCATGCGTACCCCCGTCTCGTCGCAGACGGGGAGCACCTGCTCCAGGAACCAGGCGAAGCTGTCCCAGATCTCCTCCCTGCTGTATACCCTGCCGTTGCTCAGGGGACGGCTCAGAATCTCGTCCAGATCTGCATACGTCCCCACGCCGCCTCTGGTGTGCTCCCCCGCCCGTTTTCCCGTACGGAAGATCCCGTTGGGCTGCCAGGCCACGGACACCAGGGGAATCTTCAGCTCCCCGGCCAGGGCGATCATCTCCCGGAACTGCTCCGCCTTCTCCTCCCGTCCCGGCAGGTTCAGGATGATCTCCGGGCACTTCTGGAGGGCCAGGCAGGAGAGGTCGGAGATGGACAGACCGTATTCCCCGATGCGGGAGACCTCCGCCCCCAGGTCGGTCCGGTTCAGCTTCTCCAGGGGGACAATCAGGTTCAGATATTCGACTCCCATCTCCCGCACAAAGGAGAGCTCTTCGCGGGAGCGGCCGAAGGTGGTCAGAATCTCAGGCTTGATGGCCACAGTATTCACCTCTCTGCAGAAGCAGGGGAGGGAGACCCCTCCCCTGCAGGTCTGCCGTCTTACTTTCCGTAGTACTCCGGGTAAAAGCCCTTCACCTGGTCCGCCTGGTACAGCAGGATCTCCTTCCAGGGGTAGTCAGCAACCCACACGGAGTAGTCGTTCCTGTCCTCGGGGATGTTGGGTCCCACATTGGCCTGGTTGATGTGGCTGGGCAGCATGATGGTGACAGGCCACTGGGCCATCTCCTCGCAGTCGCTGACAAACTGGTGCGCCATCTCTTCCGTGAGGCTCCAGTAGGCCAGGTTGGCGGGCTTCATCATGCCGGTGCCGATGCCGCCGTGCATGGCGCAGCGGTAGGTCACCCCTGTGGTCTCGTCGGTGTCGTCAAACCAGAAGGTGGTGGCGCCGGGGGTGTGACCCGGAGTCAGCTTCGTGTGGATGGAGAACCGGCCCAGGTCGATGGTGGCGGAGTTGTCGTAAAAGTCCGTCACCTCGTAGTCCACCATGGGCAGTTCGTCGGTGTTGTCCTTCCACTTCTGGTGCATGACCTCGTCCTCCCGGGACAGGAACACCCTGCAGCCGGACATCTCATGGAGATAGCGGCAGCCGTTGACGTGGTCCCAGTGCCAGTGGCTCAGGAGGATCATCCTGATGTCCTCCGGCCTGAAGCCCAGGCTCCAGATGTTGTTCAGCAGCAGGTAGAAGCTGGCCCGGTAGCCGGTGTCGATGAGGATGAGCCCCTCGCCGGTATCCAGCAGATAGGCGCAGACGTCATCGTTGCCCCCCACGTTCCAGACGTGGGGCGCCGCACGGTAGGCGGGAATGGCGTACTTCCAGGGGTGGTCCAGATCATCCCCGCAGCGGGGGTGGACAGGGGGCGCGTAGAAGAGTTTTTTCTCCATGGCAGCAGATCTCCTTTCAGGTTATTGGCTCCCCCGGTCAGTACAGGGGATACAGCAGACAGGCGGACAGCGTACAGCCGATAATGGCAATAATGAGATACGGCAGAGTGAACCTCAGCACCTTGGCTGGGTTGTATCCGCCGGCGGCAAAGGTCACAGCAGCCTCGCCCGAGCCGGAGGGGAA
>CAYYHY010000047.1:0-15287 GCA_964471855.1 uncultured Oscillospiraceae bacterium
ACGGAGCCAAGAAGATCTACATCACCGACTTCTTCGAGTCCAGCGCCCAGTCCCTGGTGGCGGACATCAACGAGAAGTTTGCTCCCGTCGCGGAGTTTGTTCCCAAGGACACCTTCGACCTCATCAAGGAGTGCGATGTTGTCCTGAACGCCAGCGGCGTGGGCATGGGCAAGAGCATCGGCAAGAGCCCCATGCCGGAGGAGTATGTGGTTCCCGGTCAGCTGTACTTTGACGCCTGCTACAATCCTGCAAAGACCCAGTTCCTCCTGAACGCAGAGGCCAAGGGCGCCCGCATCCTGAACGGTCTGGGCATGTCTCTGTATCAGGGTGCAGCTCAGATCGAGCTGTGGACCGGCCAGAAGGCTCCCATCGAGGCCATGCGCGCAGAGCTGCTGGCCATCCTGGAGGAGTCCAAGTAAGAAACCTGGTACCTGAAAACTGATTCAGTTGGCTGCAAGGCTACCGGATCTGCGGTGTTTGGGGGACTGCAGGTCCGGGGCAGCAAATATACACTGGCGAATGTAAAAGGAGGTACCTGATGAAAGTAATCAAGTGGCTGGATGAGCACCTTGAAGAATCCCTTCTGGTGATTGGCCTTGTGCTCATCTCTGTCGTCTGTCTGGTGCAGGTCATCTTCAACAAGGTCCCGTTCCTGCACAGCCTGACCTGGTCGGAAGAGTTCTGCCGCTTCGTGTGGATCTGGAGCGTCTTCCTGTCCCTGGGCTACACAATCAAAAAGGGCAGCATGCTCCGCGTGAACGTGGTTCTGGATCTGCTGCCCCAGACGCTGCGCAAGATCGTCAACATCGCTGTTGACGTGGTCGTTCTGTTCAGCATGGCTCTGATGTGCTACTACTCTATCGAAGTGGTCGGCTACATCAAGAGCAGCGGCGAGCTTTCCGCAGCCATGCGTATCCCGATCTGGCTCATCTACGCATCCATCACCGTAGGCTTCGGACTGGGCGTGGTGCGCTCTGTGGAGCAGATCGTCTACCATGTGAAGCACTTCAATGAGAAAGAGCTGTCCACCATGGAGCAGACCATGGCTGACGCAGCGGCGGAGGCTGAGGCCGGCAAGAGAGCGGAAGGAGGAGACAAGTAAATGGCAGCAGTACTGGTATTTGCGGTATTCCTGATCGCCATCGTTGTGTCCATTCCCATCGGCGTCAGCATGATTCTGGGCTCCATCGCCCCGATTTTCCTGATGAACGCCGGCGGCTCTGTCGGTCAGATTCTGGACAACACCTTCGGCGGCGCCAACTCCACCCCCATCCTGGCAGTCCCCCTGTTCATCCTGGGCGGCGTCATCATGGCGGAGGGCGGCATCTCCCGCAAACTGTTCAACTTCTTTGCCTACTTCGTAGGCCGCATTCCCGGCGGCGTGCCCTGCGCGGTCATTCTGACCTGCCTGTTCTACGGCGCCATCTCCGGATCCGGCCCGGCCACCACGGCCGCCGTCGGCTCCATGTGCATTCCCTTCCTGGTAGACCTGGGCTACAACAAGCGGTGGAGCGCCGGACTTGTTGCAGTTGCCGGCGGTCTGGGCGTCATCATACCGCCGTCGATCCCGTTTGTTCTGTACTCCCTGGCAACGGGCGTCTCCACAGGCGACCTGTTCCTGGGAGGCATCCTCCCCGGCATACTGATCGGCGTCTTCCTGATGGTCTATTCAATTATCTACTGCGTCAAGAAAGGCGAGGACAAGGAAAAGATCAACGAGAAGATGAAGGAAATCAGCGCCGGCGGCTTCGGCCACCTGTTCATGGACAGCCTCTGGGCTCTGCTGTGCCCCATCATCATCCTGGGCGGCATCTACAGCGGTCTCTTCACACCCACTGAGGCAGCCTGCATCTCCGTGTTCTATGCCCTGATCGTAGCCCTGTTCATCTACAGGACCATCACTGTCAAGGACATCATTCCTCTGCTGTGCAGCTCCGTCAAGACCTATGCCGGTCTGGCCTTCGTGCTGGCATTTGCCACCGCATTCGGCCGCGTGCTGTCCCTGACCCGTGCAACCACGTATGTTGAGAACTTCATCGTCAACAACTTCCACAGCAGCTTCAGCGTGCTGACCGTCCTGGTCCTGATCTTCCTGGTTCTGGGCATGGTCATGGATACCGGTCCGGCCATCATCATCCTGGCTCCCGTGCTGCTGCCCGCAGTGCAGGCTCTGGGCGTAAACAGCGTCCACTTCGGTGTTGTCCTCGTCTGCTGCCTGTCCATCGGTCTTGCGACTCCTCCCTTCGGCCTCGACCTGTTCGTTGCCGGCAACCTGGCCGACGAGCCGCCCATGGCAGTTGCGAAGAAAGCTGTACCCTTTATTATCACGTTCCTGCTTGCTCTGCTGCTTATCACCTACGTACCCTGGTTCAGTACCGCCCTCTTAGGCTGACAGAAAGGAGAGGAGAATAACCATGAAGAGACTTGCAGCTATGCTTCTGGCTGTAGCCATGATGCTCTCCCTCGCAGCCTGCGGGAGCTCCGGTGACAACGAGAAAATGGTACTTGTCGGCGTCGACAGCGCCGGCCGCGGGGCTGCTGCGCAGCTGCTGGGCGAACTCACCGCCGAGAAGCTGAATGAAACCAGCGGCGGCACCGTAGAGATGGACTACCACCCCAACGGCGACCTGGGCGATGACGCAACACTGCTGCGTCAGACCGCACCCGGCTGGCTGGACGTGGTTGTCTGCCAGACTGCTCCTGTGGTCAGTCTGATCCCGGAGATGGCCGTGTTTGACCTGCCCATGGTGTTTGCAAAGTACGACGGCGACACCATTGAACAGGTGCTCAACAACCACGACTCCGAGTTCTTCCAGAAGATGAGCGAGGCCTATGAGAATGCCGGCTTCCATCTCCTGGGCTTCCTCCAGAATGCAACCTACCGTCTGACCACATCCAACAAGGAGCTTAGAACACTCCCCGACTTCAAGAATCTGGTTATCCGCACCATGGAGAATGCCAACCATGTGGCATTCTGGCAGGCCATCGATGCATCCCCCAGCCCGCTGGCCTGGTCTGAGACCTACTTCGCACTGCAGACCGGCGCCCGTGACGCACAGGAGAACGCAGCTGACACCATCGTCGGCGGCAACCTGCAGGCCGTGCAGAAGTATCTCTGCTGCACCAACCACATTCTGTACGTGAACCAGATGGCCATCAGCAAGAAGACCTGGGACTCCATGGACGACCAGCAGAAAAAAGCGATGGAGGACGCCTTCTCCCAGGCTGTCGAGGAACTCCGTCCGCAGCTGCTGCAGATTGACCAGGACAACAAGGACAAACTGCTGAACGACCCCAAAGACCCCATGACGCTGATCGAGTACGACAACAGCTTCTTTGACGAGGTGCTCTCTGATCCGGAAGTCGTTGCTCTGTACGAGAACATCGACCAGCAGACGGGCGGTCTGGCCACTGTCCTTCAGGATTCCCTGGAGGCGGCAGCCGCTGCCTGACAAATCCTGCCGGAAAGCGGGGCAGCGACACAGGCTGCCCCGGTTTCCGGCTTGCCCATGAGGCGGGACGGAAGAAGGCTCCCCCTCTAACCTGGCAGGAAAGGAGTCTTCTCCGCCATGGATTCCCGAAGGAAGAACGGAGAGGCCTACGCACTTCTGTTTTTTACCTTTTTCATCTGGGGCAGCGTGTACGTGGGCGGAAAGCTGATTTCCAATCAGATACCGCCCGCCCTTCTGGGATGCCTCCGCTGTGTGCTGGGCACCATACCGCTGATGATCATGGCATATCCCCACATGAAACGGGTGAAGATCAGGCGGGAGGACTGGAAGTGGTTCTTCCTGGTAGGCGTGACTGGATATTTCTTAACCATCTTTTTTGTCCAGCTGGGGATCTCTCTGACGGGCTCCGCCATGGCGGCCCTTGTAAATGCGCTGACGCCGGTCTCCGTGACGGTCATGGCAGCCATTTTCCTGGGTGAGAAGATCACCCCCGTGAAGGTGGTGTGCCTTGTCCTGGCTCTGGCCGGGACCGCAGTCATCACAGGAGGCGCCGGTACAGGCGCAGAGATGAAGGGAGTTCTGGCGGTGGGCGTCTCCGTCATCTTCTGGGGGATTGCCTCCGTGTTCATGCGCAGACTCACCGCCAGGTACCCCGCCATCATGGTGACAGCAATCGGAACTGCATTCAGCCTGCTGTTTCATATCCCCTGCGGGATATATGCGGCAGTGACCCAGCCCGTAACCGTGACACCCCTTGTGGTGGCTGTGGTGCTCTATCTGGCTTTTGTAGGTTCAGGAGCAGCCCAGGCCGCGTGGACCCGAAGTCTCTCCATGCTGCCGGCCAGCACATGCTCTCTGTTCTATCCGCTCCAGGCCGTGTTTTCGGCCCTGCTGGGGGCTCTGATTCTGAAGGAGACCTTCGGCCCGTCCTTTTTCATCGGTCTGGCTCTGATTTCGCTTGATGTGATCCTGAACACGCTGGAAACCCGGCGCCTTTCTGCCGGTACCTGATCTGATAAGAAGCGAGGAGGAGGGGGTCGCTGATGAACCTGCGACTGAGACAGCTGCAGTATTTCAAGGCAATCGCAGAGATGGAGCACTATACGCGGGCGGCTGAGAGTCTGTATGTCAGCCAGTCCAGCCTCAGCCACGCAATCCAGGAACTGGAGAGCGAGCTGGGGGCCAAGCTCTTTGTGCGGGAGGGACGGAACATCCGGCTGACCAAGTACGGAAAGATGTTTCTCCCCTATGTGAATGAGTGTCTGGAAACTCTGGAAACCGGTGTTGCCAAACTGAACGACTGCATCGATCCCAGTACAGGTACGGTGGTCATGTGCGGGCTGCCGTCCATGGCCTACTTCGCCTCCTACATCATTGTCCGCTATGTGTCGGAGACCGGCAGGGTCAATGTGCATCTGCAGTTCAACCAGGCGCCCACCTACAGCAGCCTGAAGTCGGAACTGCTGAGCGGGAGAGCGGATCTGGTATTTTCCACCCTCATCGACGACCCCAATGTGGGCTGTACCTACATCGGCCAGCACCCCCTGGTGCTGCTGGTCTCGGAGGACCACCGGCTGGCCGGCCGGGACAAGGTCTATCTCAGGGAGCTGGACGGAGAGGACTTCATCGCCTTCGACACCAACTGCCAGATCCGGGAGCAGACGGACCGCATTTTCAGCGAGCAGGGGATCCACCCCCGCATCACCACGGAGACGGCCCAGGACCTGATCATCTACGGCCTTGTGGCAGCAAACCACGGGGTCGCCATCACCCCCTACCCACTGGGAGGGGCCCCCTACAACGTCAAGATTGTTCCCATCGCAGACCCCATTGAGAAGCGGGAGCTGTATCTGATGTGGAACAAGGACCAGTACATCCCGCCCGCTGCAGAGTATTTCAGGGACCATATCATCAAGTCAGGTCTGGTTTTCCACGACTTCCTGCAGCGGTCCGAACGGACGTCAGGCGTGAGCCCCATGCAGCTGATCCAGGAGTAATGGGCTCGGGTTCTTGACACTGCCGCATCCTGCCCTTATAATTGGCAGTGCAGCAGTATGACATTGTATTCCTTTGCGGACAGAGGGTCCGCTGCAGTACACACACATCAATTCAGGAGGTTATGTCCATGAGCAAGAAACTGGTATCCGACCTGATGGTCGACTATCTGGAGCGCCGTGGCGTAGAATACGTCTTCGGCCTCTGCGGCCACACCGTCATCGGCATGCTGGACGGCATGTCCCGCAGCACGAAGCTGAAGTACATCTCCAACCGGCATGAGGCCGTTGCTTCCACCGCTGCTGACGGATATGCGCGCATCACCCACAAGGCCTCTGTGGTCATGTGCCACCTGGGCCCCGGTCTGACCAACGTGCTCACCGGTGTGGCCAACGCAGCTTTCGACTCCATCCCCATGGTAGTCATCGCCGGCGACGTGCCCAGCTACTACTATGGCCGTCATCCCCATCAGGAAGTCAACATGCACGGCGACGCCACCCAGTACCGCATCCTGGAGCCCGTTGTCAAGCGTGCATGGCGGATCGACGACGTCGAGGCCCTGCCCAGCATCATGGACAAGGCATTCCGTCTGGCCGAGTCCGGCCGTCCCGGCCCCGTCCTCATCGACGTGCCCATGGACATGTTCTCCCGCGAGATGGAGGAGTACCTGTGGGCCCGCACCTATCAGGACAGCCACATCACCGTGAAGCCCGCTCTGGATCCCTCTGCTGCCAAGACCATCGCTCAGAAGCTGGTTGAGGCTGAGCACCCCGTGATCCACGCCGGCGGCGGCGTCCTGCTGGCACAGGCCTCCGATGAGCTGGCCGCTCTGGCAGAGTATCTGGACATCCCCGTATCCCGCACCCTCATGGGCCAGGGCTGCATCTCCGACCGTCACCCCCTGATGATCGGCCAGACCGGCTTCTGGGGCATGGAGTTCACTCACAGCCTGACCACCAAGGCTGACGTCATCCTGGGTCTGGGCACCCGCTTTGCTGAGGCCGACAGCTCCAGCTGGTATCAGGGTGTCACCTTCGATCCCGACCACACCAAGTTCATCCAGATCGACATCGACCCCACCGAGATCGGCCGCAACTACCCCGTGGAGATCGGCGCCGTCGCCGACCTGAAGCTGGCTCTGGGCCAGATCCTGGAAGAGGTCAAGAAGATCTGCCCCGAGGGCAAGAGCCATCCCGAGCTGCGTGAGGCCATTGCCAAGGCGAAGGCCGACTTCAAGGCTTCCAACGAGGCTATTTCCAACGACAGCCGCTTCCCCATGACCCCGCAGCGCATCCTGAAGGATCTGAAGGCCGCCATCCCCGAGGACGCCATCATCTTCACCGATGTGGGCTGGAACAAGAACGGCGTTGCACAGCAGTTCGACATCACCATCCCCGGCACCATCCACCACTCCTCCGGTCTGGCCACCATGGGCTTCGGCGCCTCCGCAGTTCTGGGCGGCAAGGTTGCTGCTCCCGACCGCTTCGTGATGGCCCTCGTGGGCGACGGCGGATTCGGTGTCAACCCCACCTGCCTGGCCACCGCTGTTGAGCAGGGCATCGCCTGCACCTGGGTTGTCATGAACAACTCCGCCTTCGGCACCATCGCCGGTCTGGAGAATGCCAACTACGGCACGCAGTTCGGCACCCTGTTCAAGACCCCCGACGGCAAGCGCTACAGCCCCAGCTGGGCCGGTGTCGCCAAGGCCTACGGCGTGGACTCCATCTGCTGCGAGTCCGCCGAGGACTTCCTGCCCGCCATGCAGGCCGCTGTCAAGGCCAACAGCGAGGGCAGGCCCTTCCTGGTGGAAGCTCCCATGGAGAACATCGTGGTTCCCACCCCCGGCTGCTGGAACATCAACGACATCTACCGTCCGCAGCCCCTGGTCCGGGAAGGCAAGCTGGTCTCCCAGGACGAGAACGGCAAGTGGATCGCTCCCTCCCACAGCAAGTCCCACAAGTAATTCACATTCCCTTCAGGGGCGCCTCCGGGCGCCCCTGTCTGGTTTTTCAGGAACGGAAAGAGCGGGCGGCGCGCATCACTTGCGCACCGCCCGCTCAGGCGTTTTGTTTAAGACCCGGCCTGTCAGCCGAAGAACATGCTGATGTAGCCCTGGATAAATACGAAGAGGATCAGCAGGGGCAGGATATAGGAGACGTATAAGCGCAGGCGCCGGGGGAAGTGGGGGCCCTGGCCGGCGTTGGCCTCCTCGATGAAGTTGTCCCACCCCCAGCCGTAGCGGCTGGTGCAGAAGAAGACATAGACCAGGGAGCCCAGAGGCAGAAGGTTGTTGCTGACGATGAAGTCCTCCAGGTCCAGGACGGTGGAACCCGCTCCCAGGGGCTGGAATCCGCTGAGGACATTGAAGCCCAGCACGCAGGGGAGGGAGAGGATGATGATGGCAATCAGGTTGAATAGCACAGACTTCTTCCTGCTGACTCCGCCCAGGTCGATGGCAAAGGAGATGATGTTCTCAAACACGGCAATGATGGTGGAGCCCGCAGCAAAGAGCATGCAGAGGAAGAAGATGGTTCCCCAGATGCGTCCCCCGGCCATGTTGTTGAAGATGTTGGGCAGGGTGATGAAGATCAGGGAGGGGCCGGAGCCGGGCTGCACGCCGAAGGCGAAGCAGGCGGGGAAGATGATGAGGCCGGCTATGAGAGCCACCGTGGTGTCCAGTACAGTGACGCAGGCGGCCTCTCCGGTCAGGGAGCGGGACCTGTCAATGTAGCTGCCGAAGATGGCGATGGATCCCACCCCTATGCTGAGGGTGAAGAAGCTCTGCCCCATGGCAGCAAAGATGACGTTGGGGAGACCCGCCTCAACGGCCTTGCTGAAATCCGGCAGCAGGTAGAACTTGAGGCCCTCCACTGCGCCGGGGAGCGTGATGGAGTGGACAGCCAGCACGATCATGAGAATGAAGAGCAGGACCATCATGACCTTGGTGATCTTCTCCACGCCGTTCTGCAGACCCAGGCTGCAGACGCCGAAGCAGACAGTAACGACTATGATCATGCACAGCGCCATGAGGCCGGGCTGCTGCATGAGGGCTCCGAATTCCCCCTCCACGGCGGCGGGGTCCATGCCCTCGAAGTAGCCGGTGGCGGTGCGGAACAGGTAGAGGAGAATCCAGCCGCCGATGGTGGTGTAGAACATCATCAGCAGGTAGTTTCCCGCCATGCCCGTATACTTGTGCAGATGCCACCAGGTGCCCTTGGGCTCCAGCCGGTCGAAGGACATGGCGATGCTGGCCTGGCTGGCCCGCCCGACTGCATACTCCATGACGACAATGGGCAGTCCGAAGATGAGCAGGAAGAAGAGGTAGATGAGTACGAAGACAGCGCCTCCGTACTGGCCTGTGATGTAGGGGAAACGCCAGACGTTCCCCAGTCCGATGGCGCAGCCGGCTGAAATCAGAATGAATCCCAGCCGGGAGCCAAACTTTTCACGCTTCAAAACAAAATCTCTCCCGTTACACGAATCTGTGCCGCCGCAGGACGGCGGCCGCTGTATTGTACCACAGATGGCAGTTTTTGTATACAGGAGAGGACTTTTTTTCTTTAATGCGGTGAAGTATTTCAGCGCTTTCCGCCGCCGGAGCAGACCGGAGAAGGGATGTTTCCGGACAGAGAAAAGCGGCGCACCGATGGGTGCGCCGCCGGGGAAATCTTAAACAGAAGATCAGCCGCCGAACACCTTGATCATGAAGCCGGCAGCCACAGCGGAGCCGATAACACCGGCCACGTTGGGTCCCATGGCATGCATGAGCAGGAAGTTGGAGGGGTTCTCTTTCTGACCGACGCTCTGGGAGACGCGGGCTGCCATGGGGACGGCAGACACGCCGGCAGAGCCGATGAGGGGATTGATCTTGCCGTGGGAGAGGAAGTACATCACATCGCCCAGCAGCAGACCGCCTGCAGTGGAGAGCAGGAAGGCAAGGAGACCCAGGACCACGATGGAGAGAGTCTGAACCGTGAGGAAGGAATCCGCCGTTGCCTTGAAGCCTACGGACAGGCCCAGGGGGATGGTGACGATGTTGATGAGGGCGTTCTGGGCGGTGTCGGAGAGACGGTCTGTCACGCCGCACTCGCGGAACAGGTTGCCCAGCATCAGCATGCCGATCAGAGGCGCAGTATCGGGGATCAGAAGGATGACAAACAGTGTGACGGCGATGGGGAAGACGATCTTCTCCGTCTTGGACACTGTACGCAGCTGGCTCATGCGGACCTTGCGCATCTTCGGGGTGGTCAGCAGCTTCATGAGAGGCGGCTGGATCAGCGGGATAAGGGCCATGTACGAGTAAGCTGCGATGGCTATGGCCGGCAGGAGATCCGCCGCCAGTTTCGATGCCGTCAGGATGGCAGTCGGGCCGTCAGCGCCGCCGATGACGCCGATGGCTGCAGCCTCGTGGGGCTCAAAGCCCAGGAACAGAACTGCCAGCAGGAAGGCGGAGAAGATGCCCAGCTGTGCGGCAGCGCCCAGGAGCAGGGATATGGGGTTGGCCAGCAGCGGACCGAAGTCCGTCATGGCACCTATCCCCAGGAATATGATGGACGGATATATGGCATACTGAACGCCCTGATAGAGCGTCCACATGAAGCCCACTGTATGATTCGCCGCGCTGGGCGGATCAAAGAGTCCGGTCAGCGGCAGGTTGGCCAGCAGCATGCCGAAGGCAATAGGAACCAGAAGGAGAGGTTCGAACTTCTTGCCGATGCCCAGATAGAGCAGCAGGCAGGAGATGACCAGCATGATGACGGTCTTGATGTCAAGGTGGGCAAAACCGGAACTGGAAAAAATCTTGCCTAAAACTTCAATCAGAAAATTCATGTTCTGCTCTCCCTCCTCTCAGCCAAGAATGACCAGCAGGTCGTCTGTGTTGACAGCAGTACCCTGGACGGCAGCGATGGACTTTACAGTGCCATCCTGCGGAGCGGAGACCTCGATCTCCATCTTCATGGCCTCCAGGATAATCAGCACATCACCGGCCTTGACAGACTGTCCGACCGAGCACTCGACCTTCAGCACATTGCCCGGCATGGGGCTGCTGACCGGTGTCTCGCCGGCTGCGGGAGCAGCGGCGGGGGCCGGTGCAGGTGCCGGAGCGGGGGCGGCAGCAGGCGCAGGGGCGGGGACCGGAGCGGGAGCAGGGGCAGCTGCAGGAGCCGGAGCGGCGCCCACAGGGGTGATGCTGGAGATGCGGAAGGAACCCATGGGTGCGCCAGTCTCCTCACTGATGGCAGCCATGGCCACGGCCACAAGTTCCTCAGGGTCCTCTTTCGGAGCCGGAGGGGCAGCGGGAGCGGCCGGTTTCGGAGCCGCAGGTCTCGGCGGGGGGGCAGAGGGCGCCTTCACTGCGGGGGCAGCCTGCCTGCCTCTGCCCTCAATAACAGCGACAATCTTGGAGATGATCACGATGACAAGGGCCAGGATGGCCAGCATCATGAACACCACCAGCATGCCGCAGACGGCGACGAGCAGGGCGTCGCCTACACCCATTTTCGCAAACGGGTCCAGGATTGCTTTACTGGCGTCAGGCATGTGTCATGACCCCCTTATCAGCCCAGGGTGACCAGAAGATCATCAGTGTTGACAGCGGTGCCCTGCACGGCGGCGATCGCCTTAACGGTTCCGTCCTGCGGGGCGGAGACCTCGATCTCCATCTTCATGGCTTCCAGGATAATGAGTACGTCACCGGCCTTGACGGACTGTCCGACCGAGCACTCGATCTTCAGCACATTGCCGGGCATGGGGCTGTTGACCGCTGTCTCGCCGGCACCGACGGCTGCGGGCGCAGCGGCAGGGGCCGCAGCAGGAGCGGGGGCGGGCGCAGGAGCCGGCGCAGGAGCGGCAGCCGGTGCAGGAGGAACCGGTGCCTGAGCAGGAGCCGGAGCGGCATAGGCGGGGGCGGGAGCCGGTGCACCGGCGCCGACGCGTTCTACAGAGACGCTGTAGACTTTGCCGTTGACGGTTACATTGTAATTCATTTCTACGTTTCCCCTTTACTAAACTTGAGTTCGCCTCATCGCATTCAGACGGCTGAAAACTCGGCGCACAGTCTGCCTCTTCCCGGAAGGTCCGGGAAGAAGGCAGATTGGAGAAATTATACTGCCCGGCTGCATGGCATGTCAAGAACAGCCGGCAGACGGCGGCCGGTTTTTAACGGCCTGTTTACAGCACGTCGGCGAAGGCCTGGATAGCCGTGGCGGCCTGACCGAAGTCCCGCATCTGCTGGTCGACGCCCAGCTTGATGTGGGGGATCTGAGCCGCATCGAGGGCCTTCTTCAGGTAGGGGTACTCCATCTCCTCGGGGTCACAGAACTGCTGCATGAACAGCACCAGGCCCTGGGCGCCGGAGGACTTCACCAGGTCCACGACGTAGTCGGCGCGGCGGTTCTCGCTGGACTTCTCGTCGTACAGGAGGACATCGTAGTCCTGGTCTGCAAACATCTGGCACAGGGCGTCCATGGGGTCGCCGGTCTCGGCCGCGTCGACCCGGATGGCGCGGCTCTCCTGGGCCACATCATCGGCGGCAATGGCGATGCCGTAGTCGTCGAAGATCTGCAGCAGCTTGGGGCTGTCGCAGATGATGCCGGAGGTGACCACCTTGGGTCCCTTGAAGGGGGACTCGGGCAGGGCGGCCAGCTCTGCATTCAGAGCCTCCAGCTTCTCCGCATGGGCGGTCTTTTCCATGAACCAGGCGGAGCGGAGCACGGCGGAGCGCTTCACGGCGGAGACGGCCTCGGGGTGCTGACCGGACAGCTTCACGAACTCCCGGCGGGCGGCGCGGCTGCGGTTCATGACCTTGATGGCCGCGGAGATGGCCTCGTCAGTGATGGGGGCGCCGGCGATCTTCTCCAGCTCCTCCTTCACATGTGTGTACTGGTCACGGCAGAACTTCAGACCGAAGGCGGGGCGCCGGTTCTGGGGGTGGGCCAGGAAGATGCAGGGAAGCTTGTCCTTCATGGCCACCCGGAAGTTCTGGCTCATGGGGCGCAGGGTGTCGCAGATGGTGGGGGTGATGAGGCCGTCCAGCTGATCCAGGGTGCCGTCCAGCAGCATCTCCAGAGCAAGCTGTGCGATGGTGCAGTAGAAGGTGGCGCAGTACTCCTTGGCCCGGGAGATGGTCTTGCTGTTGCTGCCCCAGATGCCCATGGGCACCATGCCGGCTGCAATGACCAGTTCCTCAGGGGCGTAGTAGGGGAGCACGCCGATGACCTTTTTGCCCTCGGCCTTGTACTGGGAGAGAACCCGGTAGGGGTGTTCGGAAACCTCCTGGAACTCGTTTAACAGACTGTCGATGCTCATGCCTCAGCGGCCTCCTTTGCTGCCTGATTTGCCTCCATGGCCTCCACAAGACCCTGGACCCGGGTCTCATACTGGGCCTCGTTGAAGTTGCGGGGATCCGCCTGGTCGCCGTCGAACCCGGCGCAGGGCACGCCCAGGTCTGCGGTGAAGCGGCGCTGCATCTCTGCCATGTAGCCGGACCAGGGCTTGCAGGAGCGGTTGTAGTGGACCAGGACGCCGTCCACCTTGTTGTCGCGGCAGATGCCCTCGCGCCAGTCAACGCCCTGCTCAATGCAGACGGAGTTGGGGGCCTTGTAGTAGGCGCGGCACATGCCGTCCAGGTCGTCGTACACAAAGCCGAAGGCGGGGGCGTACACCACGGCGGTGACGTTGACGCCGTTGGCCTTCAGAGGCTTGAACAGGTTGGGCAGTTTGGGCCAGCAGGGGATGCCCTCGAACATGACGCGGTACTTCTCGGGGAAGGGCGTCGTGGTGGTGCCTTCCTTGACGGCCACTTCCAGGTCCTTCTCCAGGAGCTCGAAGGCCTCGGCTGCAGCCACCTTGCCGCGGGCTGTGACGATGTCGGCCATGTGGTTGAAGAGGTCGAATCCGCTGTAGGGGGCGGGCTTGTACTGCAGATAGTCGCAGACGCGCAGCCAGGCGCTGGCGGTGCGGTTGGCGTTGGCGCAGGCCTGGTTGAACTTCTCCTCATCGAACTTGCGGCCGGTCAGCTCCTCCAGCTGGTGGATGGCGGCGTCGAACTGGGCGCGCACGTAGGCCACGTTGCTCTCGCTGACTTCCACCGTGTTGTTGTAGGGGATGTCGATCATGATGAGGGGGATGTTGCGCATGCGGGCGATGTTCTCGTACCACTTGGTCATGCAGTTGCAGATGTTGTTGCAGCAGAGAACAAAGTCCGGCTGGGGGATCTGCATCTGGCGGTAGGGCTTGATGGCGGCGCGGCGGAGGTCCTTCTCGCGGCCGTCAGGGAGTGCCTCGATCTCGTAGATGTCATCCAGCACCGTGTAGGGCTGCATGGTCTTGGGGTCCTTCTTCGGCTTGCCGGTCTCGGGGTCGATGACAACCTTGCCGTCGGGGCCCTTCAGGGGTCTGCCGCTGTTCGGGTTGATGACATACTCGCCGGTCTCCAGGTCGACCTTGCGGGAAGCGCGCTTGCCGGCGGCGTAGGCCAGGCTGATGCGGGCGTAGCCGCAGATGTCGTTGTCGTATCCCAGCTCCTCGGCTGCCTGGCACATGATCTCGCCGTCCCGGTTGGCGGCGATGCCGGCTGCCTGGTTCTCGGGGTACATGATGTTGAGGTCGAATGCCTCTGCCAGCTCGCAGGGGAACTTGGAGCTGGACCAGCCCACCAGTTTGCCCTCGGCCTTTGCCTTCCGGGCGTCGGCATGGACGTCGTCCACTACCTTGCGCAGAGCCGCAACGCCGGGGCTGACTGCTTTCGCCATAATAGTTTACCTCCCTGTTTGTTTCCTTGTTTCACTCCGGAGTCTGGGCAGCAGCTCCGGTCAGCTCTTCTGCTTCCTGCTGTACTTCTGGTATGCGAACAGTGCGGCCCCCAGGGCCCCGTTGTACTGGGTGAGGGGAGAGGTATAAATCGGCACTCCCAGTTCCTCCTGCAGCGCCTTGACGACGCCGGCGTTCTGGGCCACCCCGCCGGTCATGACAACCTTCTCCCGGACGCCCACCCGGTGGGCCAGACCGGCGACCCGGCTGGCCACGGACTTGTGGATGCCGTTGATAATGTCCCGCTTGTCCGTGTCCATGGCCAGCTGGCTGATGACCTCGCTCTCCGCAAACACGGTGCAGGTGGAACTGATGCCCACATACCTGGTCGACTGCGCCCCCAGCATGCCCAGGTCCTCAACATTGACCTCCAGGACCCGGGCCATGACGTCCAGGAACCGCCCCGTGCCGGCGGCGCACTTGTCGTTCATTACGAAATTCGTCATGACGCCGTTCTCTATCTGCAGGACCTTCACGTCCTGCCCGCCGATGTCCACCACGGTGTGGACCTCGGGGAAGAGGAAGACGGCGCCCTTTGCGTGGCAGCTCAGTTCGCTCATCTGCTCGTCTGCCAGCTCCAGCATGGAGTTGCGGCCGTAGCCGGTAGCCAGAGTGTAGGCCATGTCCTCTTTCTTCATGCCTGCGTTCTCCAGCACGGCCGCCACGGCCCGCTGAGGTCCGCTGGTGCCGGCCCCTACGGCGATCAGGCTCTTGGCTGCTATGTCCTTTCCGTCAGCCAGAATGACGCACTTGGAGGCGGTGGAACCGATGTCGATTCCAAGGGTATAGATTGGCATAGATACATCTCTCCGCGGTGTTAGGGTATTCCTGCAGTCTGGACTGCCGGACTGAGCCGGACGGCGGCATGCCGCCCGGCCCGGCAGAAATTACTTCTTGAAGGTTTCGAAGTCCCGGATGGTGCGGGGCAGGAGCATCTGATGGAAGGGGCAGATGGACTTGGGGTTCTGATAGACGGAGTCCGCGAAGGCCACGATGTAGTTGCGCATCATGGGCATGTCCACGACCTCG
>CAYYHY010000048.1:0-12889 GCA_964471855.1 uncultured Oscillospiraceae bacterium
AGGTAGACCACCAGCAGGGCCAGGTACTTGCCCAGGACCACCTGGGTGGTGGTGACAGGCAGAGAGTAGAGCAGCTGGTCCGTCTTCTGCCTCCGCTCCTCGGCGATGACCCGCATGGTCAGGATGGGGACAATGAGGACAAAGACCAGGCAGCAGAAGCTGAGCACCAGCTCGAAGCTGCTGACCGCCTCCTGGATGTTGTAGATCAGGGCGCCGAAGCCCACAAAGGCCAGCAGGAAGGCCCCGAACACATAGGCTGTCAGAGAACTGAAATACGTCCGCAGCTCATGTTTGAATACTGCAATCATTTCTGTACCTCCTCTTCCGCTGCTGCTTCACCGGGCCCGGGGAGCGGCTCCGGAGCAGGGGCCGCAGCCGCGTCCTCCGCATCCGACTGTTCCGTCAGCTCCAGGAAGACGTCCTCCAGGCTGGCCTTCTTTACGCTCATCTCCAGCAGGGCTCTGTCAGCCTTTGCAAAGGCAAAGAACACGCTGCGGGCCACATCCCGCACGTCCCCGCTGCGGAAGCGCAGCACCGCCGCCGTGCAGCCGTCCTCCCGCGCCTGGGGTTCCGCCTCCGTCAGGCCGGTGACCCCGCTGAGGATGGTCTGCACCTCCTGGGGAGTGGCCTCCGCCAGCAGGGAGATCTCGTTGGGGGCCAGGAACTGGCTCTCCAGGTTCTCCGGGGTGTCGCAGGCCACCAGCCTGCCCTTTGAGATCATCAGGATCTGGTCGCAGATGGTCTGCACCTCGGACAGGATGTGGGAGCTGAAGATGACCGTATGGGTCTGACCCAGTTCCCGGATCAGGTCCCGGATCTCAATGATCTGTATGGGGTCCAGACCCACCGTGGGCTCGTCCAGAATGATGACCTCCGGATCCCCCAGCAGCGCCTGGGCGATCCCCACCCTCTGCTTGTAGCCCTTGGACAGGTCCTTGATGCGCCTGTTCCGGACCTCCTGGATGCCGGTCTGCTGGATGACCGACTCCACCTGCTCCTTCAGCTTCGCTCCCTTGATGCCCTTGGCCTCCCCCACGAACTTCAGGTACTCCTGGGGGGACTCCCCCAGATACAGGGGCGGCTGCTCCGGCAGATAGCCGATGCGCTTCTTGGCCTCCTTGGGCTGCTCAAAGATATCAAAGCCGTCGATGCGGACATGACCCTCCGTGGCAGAAAGACATCCGGTCATAATGTTCATGGTCGTGGACTTCCCTGCACCGTTCGGACCCAGGAAGCCGTACACGTGCCCCTCCCCGATTTCAAAGGACACGTCATCCAGGGCCAGAAAATCGCCGTAGTACTTCGTCAGGTGCTCCACTTGAATCATTTTGAACGCCTCCTTTTTCCTCGCACATTGTAGTACCAGCCGGAGAACTTTTGTTGTCCGAAATATGAATTGTTTGCTCTTCTTTTGTTAAATAACTTTGAACACGGCCGTCCTCCGGTCCTCCGGGCCTGTGCCCCATGGGTTTCCGGGTCCCGCCGGACCTGCGGCGGACTGTCCGCAGCATGCCAGTTCCGGGAACCGGCCTGTTAAGATGCTGTTAATCCAGTTGTTTCTGCGCTGGAATTGACCTATTATAAATTCTTACCCATGGTGACCTTAATCAGGCCGGCCAGATGCGGGAATCCTCCAAAATCCTCTCAGTGTTTAGGAGTCTTACTACTATGAGTCTTCGCGCAGGCATTGACATCGGTTCTACCACCGTCAAGGTGGTGGTTCTGGACGAGCAGAACAGGCTTCTGTTCCGTTCCTACGAGCGCCACTATTCCAAGACCCGGGAGAGGGCCTGCGAAACCCTCCGCTCCATCTCCGGTCTGCTCTCCGGGCAGACCATCCACGCCGCCATCACCGGCTCCGCCGGTCTGGGGGTCGCCAGCACGGCGAAAGTGGACTTTGTGCAGGAGGTCTATGCCACAGCGGCTGCCGTCAACACCTTCATACCGGGCACGGACGCCGTGATTGAACTGGGGGGAGAGGACGCCAAGATCATCTTTTTCGGCGGGGCTCTGGAGGAGCGGATGAACGGCTCCTGCGCCGGCGGCACCGGCGCCTTTATTGACCAGATGGCCACCCTGATGAACGTCACGGTCTCGGAACTGGACGAGCTCTCCCTGAAGCACCAGAAGATCTACCCCATCGCCTCCCGCTGCGGGGTGTTCGCCAAGAGCGACATCCAGCCCATCCTCAACCAGGGCGGGCGCAAGGAGGACGTGGCCGCCTCCATCTTCCAGGCGGTGGTGGACCAGACGGTGGCCGGCCTCACCCAGGGCCGGGAGCTGAAGGGCAAGATCGTCTTCCTGGGCGGTCCCCTCCACTTCCTCATGGGCCTGCGGGAGCGGTTTGTGGAGACCCTGAAGCTGGACGAGGAGCACGCGATTTTTCCCCCCGACGGCGACTGCTTCGCCGCCATCGGCGCGGCCCTGTGCGCCGGGGACCTGCCGGAGACGACCTACGAGGAGGTCCTGGAGAAGCTGGAGAAGAGCGTGGACGCCTCCTCCGCCGTGGACACCATGCCGCCCCTGTTTGCAGACCGTGCGGAGTATGACGCCTTCCTGGCCCGGCACAACGCCAGCCGCCCCCCGGAGATCGATCCTGAGACCTACACCGGTCCCGCCTACCTGGGCATTGACGCCGGCTCCACCACCACGAAGCTGGTTCTCATCGCCCCCGACGGCGGACTTCTCTATACATACTACCACTCCAGCCAGGGGAACCCCGTGGCCCTGGTGCTGGAGCAGCTGAAAAAGATCTATGAGCTGTGCGGAGACCGGATTCAGATCAGGGGCTCCGCCGTCACCGGCTACGGGGAGGACCTGATCCGGAACGCCTTCAGCTGCGACCTGGGGCTGGTGGAGACCATGGCCCACTACAAGGCGGCCGCCCACTTCCAGCCGGACGTGGACTTCATCATTGACATCGGCGGCCAGGACATGAAGTGCTTCAAGATCCGCAACGGCGCCGTGGACTCCATCATGCTCAACGAGGCCTGCTCCTCCGGCTGCGGCTCCTTCATCGAGACCTTTGCAAAGGCCCTGGGCTACGAGATCGCCGACTTTGCCAAGCTGGGGCTCTTTACCAAAAAGCCCGTAAACCTGGGCTCCCGCTGCACCGTGTTCATGAACTCCAGCGTCAAGCAGGCCCAGAAGGACGGGGCCAGCGTGGAGGACATCTCCGCCGGCCTGTCCACCTCCATTGTAAAGAATGCCATCTACAAGGTCATCCGCGCCGCCTCTGCAGACGACCTGGGCCAGCACATCGTGGTCCAGGGGGGCACCTTCCTCAACGACGCCGTGCTCCGGGCCTTCGAGCAGGAACTGGGCCGGGAGGTCACCCGCCCGGTGATCGCCGGCATCATGGGCGCCTTCGGGGCCGCCCTGGCGGCCCGGGACCTCCATCTGGAGAAGTCCTCCCTCCTGGACCGGGAGGCCCTCCAGCACTTCACCCACACGGCCCGGCCCGCCACCTGCGGTCTGTGCACCAACCACTGCTCCCTGACGGTGAACACCTTTGACGGGGGCAGGCGGTTCATCTCCGGCAACCGCTGCTCCCGCCCCCTGGGGAAGGAGCCCCACCGCCTGCCGGACCTGATGCGCTGGAAATATCAGAAGCTCCGCTCCCTCCAGGGGAAGGGCTCCGGCACCGGGGCCAGGGGCCGCATCGGCATCCCCTTCGGGCTGAACATGTACGAGAACCTGCCCTTCTGGTTCGAGCTGTTTACAAAGCTCAACTTCGAGGTGGTCCTCTCCCCGGAGTCCTCCCGCAGCCTGTACCTGAAGGGCCAGCGCACCATCCCCTCCGATACGGTGTGCTACCCCGCCAAGCTGCTCCACGGCCACGTGGAGGCCCTGACGGAGGCCGGGGTGGACGCCATCTTCTACCCCTGCATGCCCTACAACTTTGACGAGGGCACCAGCGACAACCACTACAACTGCCCGGTGGTGGCCTACTACCCCGAGCTCATCGCCGCCAACCTCCCGGAGCTGAAGAAGGTCCGCTATCTCAACCCCTACTTCGGGCTCCACCGCCCGAAGGACTTTGAGAAGAAGGCCGGAGAGTGGTTCCAGAAGGAGTTCGGCGTGCCGAAGAAGGAGACGGCGGCGGCCGCCCGGGCCGCCTATGCGGCCTATGACGCCTACAAGAACGAGCTGCGGGACAAGGCGAAGGAGTACATTGACTTTGCCCGCCGGGAGGGGCACCCCATCCTGGTGGTGTGCGGCCGCCCCTACCACATGGACCCGGAGATCAACCACGGCATCAACGACCTCATCACCTCCTACGGCTTTGTCCTCATCACCGAGGACTCCGTGGCCTACCTGGAGGGGAAGGAGCCCCGGCACGTCCTGAACCAGTGGACCTACCACGCCAGGATGTACAACGCCGCCCGCTACGTCACCACCCAGCCGGACATGGAGGTTATCCAGCTGGTCTCCTTCGGCTGCGGCATCGACGCCATAACCGGAGACGAGATGCGCTCCATTCTGGAGAGCGGCGGCAAGCTGTACACCCAGCTGAAGATAGACGACATCAGCAACCTGGGGGCCGTCAGGATCCGCATCCGCAGCCTCATGGCCGCCATCGAGGCCCGCAGAAAGCAGTCCTGAGGGGAAAGGAGATTTCATGGCAGAACTTGTTTACGACAAAACCGGCCGGCTCCTGTTCACCAAGGAGATGAAGAAGGAGTACACGCTCCTGATGCCCCAGATGCTCCCCGTGCACTTCGGCATGTTTGCAAAGATCATGGAGTGCGAGGGCTACAAGGTGGACATGCTCACCACCAACCACCGGGGCATAGTGGACGAGGGTCTGAAATATGTCCACAACGACACCTGCTACCCCGCCCTGCTGGTGATCGGCCAGCTGCTGGACGCCATCAAGCACGGCGGCTACGACTCCCACAAGGTGGGCCTGCTCATCACCCAGACCGGGGGCGGCTGCCGGGCCAGCAACTACATCCACCTGCTGCGCAAGGCCCTGGCCAAGGCGGGGCTGGAGTACATCCCCGTGGTCTCCGTCAACCTCTCGGGCCTGGAACACAACCCCGGCTTCAAGCTGACCATTCCCCTCATCTTCAAGGCGGTCTTCGCCATGATGTACGGGGACATCATCGTCAACGTGGCCAACCAGGTGCGCCCCTACGAGGTGGAGCCTGGGGCCGCGGACGCCATGGTGGACAGGTGGTGCTCCCGGCTGGTGGAGGGCTTCCAGGACGGGAAGGGCATGACCCGGAAGCAGATGATCCGCAACTTTGACCTTATCTGCGCGGACTTCGCCTCCATCCCCGTCCAGGGGGAGCCGAAGATCCGGGTGGGGGTCGTGGGGGAGATCTACGTCAAGTTCGCCCCCCTGGGCAACAACAACCTGGAGAAGTTCCTCCTCTCCGAGGGGGTGGAGCCGGTGGTGCCCGGTCTTACGGACTTCATCATCTTCAAGATCTACAACCGGGTGGCGGACGTGGACCTGTACGGAGGCAGCCGCCTCAAGAAGTACGGATGCCGCCTCTTCATGGGCTACATCGAGCAGTGCCAGAAGGACATGATCGCCGCCCTGGAGCGCTCCGGCCGCTTCCGCGCCCCCGGCACCTTCGAGGAACTCCACCGCCTGGTCCACGGCTACCTGGGGGACGGCAACAAGATGGGGGAGGGCTGGCTGCTCACCGCCGAGATGCTGGAGCTCATCCACTCCGGCACCAACAACATCGTCTGCACCCAGCCCTTCGGCTGCCTGCCCAACCACGTGGTGGGCAAGGGCATGATCCGGCGGCTGAAGGACGACTACCCCTACTCCAACATCGTGGCCATCGACTACGACTCCGGAGCCACCCGCATCAACCAGGAGAACCGCATCAAGCTGATGCTGTCCAACGCCCGGGGTCTCGCCGCCCAGGCTGCGGCCGCCGCTGCAGCGGAGAAGGAACAGAAGCAGGCGGAGCAGGAGCCCCTCTCTCCCGCCGTCTGACTGCCAAAAAAGTGCGGTCCCGTCCGTCATCGGACAGGGCCGCACTTTCACATTCTTGTAAACTCCGGTGGCGGGCTCTACTTCTTCGTCACCCGGATGCTCAGGTCCACACTGCCGCTGATGCCGTTCACCTTGCCCTTGTCCGTATACTTCCACATGTCAAAGGCATAGTAGAAGTCCGGCCTGTCCCCGGTGCGGCTGAGCCACAGGGGGTAGTCGACCAGGGCGTTCAGCCTGCAGCCCGTGTAGGCGGTGGCGGGGTCCAGGCAGACCATGCTGTCGAAGCCCGCGGTCTCTATGGCGCCGCAGAAGGCGCCGGCAATCTCCGTCAGGGTGCCGCTGTCCACATTCTTCGTGCGGCTGGCGGAGGCGTCCCACTCAAAGGCGACGGGCATCTCCAGGGGGAAGTCCGTCAGATACTGGAGGACGAAGTCAGCCTCCTGCTCCGCCTCCTCCACGGAGACAGCCCGGGACAGGAAGGTGATGCCCATGGGCATCCCGGCCTCCGAGGCGCCGGTGAGGTTGTCCACAAAGCGCTCGTCCTCTTTAATCCCCTCTTCGCCGGCGGACTCCCGCACGCCGCAGCGGATCATGGCAAAATCAGCATTCCCGGACTTCACCCGGCTCCAGGTGATCTTCCCCTGCTCCTGGGAGACGCTGACCCCGGTCTGTACCTCGAAGTCCTTGCCGCTGTAAGTCAGCCGGCCGTCCTTCCCCTTCTCGAACAGCCGGTCCTCCAGCTCGTTCTTCGGAACCCCGGGGAGCACCCGCACCGTCTCGCTGCCAAACTGGATCTTGGGGGTGCTCTCCAGCCAGTTCGTGATGCGCCAGACGGCGGCGGCAATCTCTGAGCGGGTGATCATGCTGTCCGGATTGAACAGACGCCCGCTGTCCGTGACCGTGCCCACCATGATGCCGGCGTCATAGAGCGCCAGGGCGGCGGGGTCCGCCGTATCCGCATAGGGGCTGCTGTCCGAGGTGCGCTGCATGTCCAGGGCGGTGACTGTCAGCCTGGCGATAAACAGCCGGGACACCTCGCTGTTGAGGTCCTCCGGGACCTCGTCCTCCTCCAGCCAGCCGCGGCTGACCGCATGCCGCACCGCACCGGTGGCGTAGTGGGCATCCTGGGGCGCCTCCGGCTCCACGCCGTCCACGGCCCGCACCATCATCAGCACGGCCTCGCCGAAGCTGATGTTCTTCAGGGGCATGAAGGTCCCGTCGGTGCTGCCCATCATGATGCCCTGGGTGCTGACGGCCGCCACGTAGGGCAGGAACCAGTCGCTCTCAGTCACATCGGGGAAGGGGCTGGTCCAGCCCGCAGGGATCTCCGGGACCGCAGGGGGCTCCGCCTCTTCGTCCGTGCCCGGCTGCTCCGCAGGGGGCTGCTCTTCCGGACTGTCCGTACCAGGGACCTCAGACTCCGTGCCGCCGCCGGGGGCCGGAACTTCGTCTCCGGGGGTCTCCGGAGCCGGGGTCTCCTCCGGCTCCTCTGCATCCGGTCCCTCTTCTGGCTGTGCAGTCTCCGGAGTCTCCTCCGGGGCCGCGCTGCCGGGATCTGTCTCCTGCAGCTCCTCTGCCGGCAGGTTGTCCTCCGGCGCAGCGGCGGCAGAAACAGGTATCATCAGGAGGGCGAACACTGTCAGAAGAACAGCTGCCCGTCTCCAGAAGGGTGTGCGCATGGTCGTTCCTCCTTACTCTTTCCTCATTCTTCTGCTGCATCTGGAACATGATTATTCTACCAGAAGCCCTGCCGGGTGTCAATCAGACCCGTCCTTCGGAGGCTCCTGCAGAGCGGCCGCCACCTTCACCATGGTCTCCTCGTGGGTCCGGTCCACCAGGTGGGTGTAGATGCGGCCGGTGGTCGCAGGGGTGGAGTGGCCCATGGCCTTGCCGATGTCAAAGAGGGACAGCCCCTGGGAGGAGGCGACAGTGGCAAAGGAGTGGCGCAGGCCGTGCATGGTGATCCGGGGCAGGTTGTTGGCCTTGATGAAGCGGGTGAAGGTCACGGACAGCACGTTGGGAGGGATGGGCTGCCCCTCCCGGTCCACCACCACGTGGCCGGCGGGGTCCTTCCCCTCCTTCTCCTGGCGCTCCTTCTCCCGGCGCAGCAGGTCGACCATGTCGTCGGACATGTAGAGGGTGCGGATGGAGGACCGGTTCTTGGTCTCCTTCTCCACCACCTTGGACCCGCAGCAGGTCCGGGCCTCCCGGATGCAGATCACCCGGCGCTCGAAGTCCACGTTGCTCCAGCGCAGACCGCACAGCTCCTCCCGGCGCAGGCCCAGGCTCCCCGCCAGCTTCACCGGCACCTCCAGGGGGTTGCCCTCCAGCAGGCGGTACAGGGTGCGCATCTGCTCCTTGTTGTAGAAGCAGGTCTCCGTCATCTGGGGGCGGGGCGGCTCCACCCGGTCCATGGGGGAATACAGCAGTGCTCCCTGCCGCACTGCCATGCGCAGGGCGGAAGAGAGCAGGTCGTGGTGGCGGCGCACGGTGTTGGGGCTGAGGCCGCTGAGCCGCTGGACATCAACATAGTAGCGCTGGATCTGCATGGGGGACAGGTCCCTGAGCAGAGTGTCGCCGAAGGCGGGATCCAGGTGGTTCTCGATGATGCTCTGGTAGGAGTAGCTGGTGGTCACAGCCCGGTTGGGACGCACGATGGTCTCCATCCAGTAGTCCAGCCACTCACGCACGGTGATGCCGGCGTGCCCCTCCTCCAGGCGCAGCTCCTCCTGCTCCCGGCGGAACTCCCGCAGTGCTGCGCGGGCCGCGGTCAGCGTCTTGAAGGTGCGGTATTTGCGCATCCGCTTCCCGTCCTCCGAGATGCCGGACATGCACACGTAGTACCGGTTCCGGACATCGTCGTAGGAGATGTTCTTCTCCACTGCTGCTCTTGCCATAGATGGTCAGCCTCCTGATTGAAGATGCGGCGGCGGTGCTTCCGCCACCAGCCCGGGAGGCTGTGCACAGCCGGGGGAAGGGGCTGTCCCTCTTTCCCTTCCCCCCGGTCCGTGGTATAATCGCCGGCGTAACTGCTGACCGGCTTTCTTTCGAAAGGGGCTGTTCCATGATCTCCATTTCCGGCCTCCGTCTGCTGCCCGGAGCAGACCAGGAGGAACTTCGCATTCAGGCCGCCAGGGCCCTTGGGGTGGACCCCTCCGCCCTGGGGGAACTGACTGTCGCCAGGCAGTCCATCGACGCCCGCAAGAAGATTGACCTCCACTGGGACTGCACCGTGGAGGTGAGTCTTCCGAACGAGGCCGCGGTGCTGCGCAGCGCTCCGGGGAAGAATGTGGCCCTGGTGCAGCGGGAGGAATACGTCTTTCCTCCTGTCACCCGCCGCTCCCCTCTGCGCCCTGTAGTCTGCGGCATGGGACCTGCCGGACTCTTCGCTGCGCTCTTCCTGGCCAGAAACGGCATTCCCTGCCTTGTTCTGGAGCGGGGACAGGACGTGGACCGCCGGGTCCGGGACACGGAGCGCTTCTGGACCGAGGGGATACTCGACCCGGAATCCAATGTTCAGTTCGGGGAGGGAGGCGCCGGCACCTTCTCCGACGGCAAGCTCACCACCGGCACCCACAACCGCCGCGCAAATGCGGTCTATCAGATCTTTGCGGAGCACGGGGCGCCCCCGGACATCCTGTACATCGGCAAACCTCACATCGGCACCGACGTGCTCCGGGATGTCCTCCGCAGCATGCGCCGGGAACTGCTGTCCCTGGGCTGCGAGATCCGCTTCGGAACCCGGCTCACCGGTCTCACTGTCAGCGGCGGGGCCCTCACCGGCGTGGAGGCCGAGTGCAGCGCCTCCGGGGAACACTTCTCCATCCCCGCAGACGCCCTGATCCTGGCCCCCGGTCACTCCGCCCGGGACACCTTCGCCATGCTCCGGGATGCGGGCGTGCCCATGGAGCGGAAGAACTTCGCCATCGGCGTCCGCATCGAGCACAGCCAGGCGCGCATCAGCCGTGCTCAGTACGGCCGCAACTGGGAGCAGATGCCTCCCTCCGACTACAAGCTGGCCTGCCACCTCCCCGGCGGCAGAACCCTGTTCACCTTCTGCGTCTGTCCCGGCGGCACGGTGGTGTCCGCAGCCTCGGAGGAGGGCTGTACTGTAACCAACGGCATGAGCCTGCGGGCCCGGGACGGGACCAATATTAACGGCGGTCTCCTGACTGAGGTCACCCCGGAGGACTTCCCGGAGGGGGACGTCCTCTCCGGCGTGGAGTTTCAGCGCCAGTGGGAGCGGGCGGCCTTCCGTCTGGGAGGGGACGGCTACCGCTCCCCCGCCCAGCGGGTTGGGGACTTCCTGGCGGACCGCCCCTCGGAGGGCCCCGGCCGCATTCAGCCCACCTGCTCCCGGGGGGTCACCTGGACCTCTCTGGATTCCTGCCTTCCCCCGTATGTCCTCTCCGCCATCCGGGAGGGCATCCCCATCATGGACCGGAAGGTGCGGTGGTTTGCAGACCCGGACGCCGTGCTGACAGGCGTGGAGACCCGTTCCTCCTCCCCCGTCCGCATCCTCAGGGACCGGTCCGGTCAGTCCCCCCTCCGGGGGCTCTTCCCCTGCGGGGAGGGATCCGGCTGGGCGGGCGGCATCGTCTCCGCCGCCGTGGACGGAATCAAGGCTGCGGAGGCTGTGGCCTGCATGGGTCCTGTATCTCAATCTGCAGCCCTGCACCCCCTCCCTTCACCGCCTCCGCAAGCAGAAGGGAAGGAGTCCGGCCCTGTTCAAACGTCACCAGCTTCAGACGCTTCGGCTCCAGACGGCAGGACCTGAGACAGCAGATCACATCCGCCAGCCGCTCCGGCCGGTGGCAGAGGGCAAACCTGCCCCGGTTCTGCAGCAGACGGGAGGCCTCGGCGCACAGCTCCTGCAGGGTGCAGGTCTCCTCGCTGCGGGCTCTGCCCCCGCTCTTCCCGCTCCCCACAGGAAACCAGGGGGGATTGGAGATCACCAGCTGGAAGCTCCCCGCCGGGAACAGCTTCTGCCGCAGATCCCCGCAGCAGATCTCCCCCGGGAGACCCGCGGCCGCCAGATTCCCCCGGGCCGCAGCCGCGGCGGCGGGGTCCAGCTCCGCACCGCACAGCTCCAGATTCTCCTCCCTCTGCGCCAGCAGCAGAAGGAGCACCCCGCTGCCGGTGCCCAGGTCGCAGACCCGCCAGTTCTTCCGGACAGTTGCAAACTCCCCCAGCGCAAGGGCGTCGCCCCCAAGGGGAAAGACGCCCTCAGGCCAGGAGAGCAGATATTTTCCCAGGTTTTCTGTCTTCATCCCCGCACACCTCCCTGTTCAACCGCCCACATCATACCATAGTGCAGCAGTTTTTTCCACACAGAACCCAATTTTTCCGGATCTGTCTGTCCGGCACTGGAGGTAAAGCCATGGCTGGCACTCTCTATCTCGTCCCCACCCCCATCGGCAATCTGGGGGATATCTCCCGCCGGGCGGCGGACACCCTGGCCCGGGCGGATTTCATCGCCGCCGAGGACACCCGGGTTACGCTGAAGCTGCTCAACTCCCTGGGGCTGAAGAAGCCCCTGGTCTCCTACTACCGGCACAACACGGAGAACGCAGGACCGGCGGTCACCAGCCGGCTCCTGGCGGGGGAGTCCTGCGCCCTGGTGACGGACGCCGGCACCCCGGCCGTCTCCGACCCCGGGGAGGAACTGGTGGCCCAGTGCGTACAGATGGGCATTCCCGTGGTCTCCATCCCCGGTCCCTGTGCCCTGATCACCGCTCTCACGGTGTCCGGCCTGCCGGCGGGGCGCTTCACCTTCGAGGGTTTCCTGGCCATGAACAAAAAGAACCGGCGCATCCACCTGGAGTCGCTCCGGGAGGAGAGCCGGACCATGATCTTCTACGAGGCCCCCCACAAGCTCACCGCCACTCTGGAGGACTTTGTCCGCACCTTCGGACCGGACCGCCGCATCGCCCTCTGCCGGGAACTGACCAAGCTCCACGAGGAGGTGGTGCGGACCACCCTGGGGGAGGCCCTGGCCCTGTGCCGGGAAAAGCCGCCCCGGGGGGAGTATGTGCTGGTGCTGGAGGGCGCACCCTTCCAGCGGCGGGAGAAGGCCACTCTGGAGGACGGCCTGGAGCGGGTCAGCACCCTCCGGGAGACGGAGGGGCTCTCCCTGCGGGATGCCGTGAAGCGGGCGGCGGCGGAACTGGATCTGCCCCGTAACGCCCTCTACGACCTGGCCCTCGCCGGGCAGTAATCAGGCAGGAACTGCGCCGGAACCCCAGTGTGACCTGGGCAGTCCTTCAAAGGTCTGTGGAAGGGCCTGTCCGGTCCGGACAGATGAAAACAGTGAGCCGCCCAGGGAGCAGAGCTGATGCCTGCCCGGGCGGCTCATTTTCTGTCTTTTTAAGCTGGCGGTACAGCAGCCGCAGAAGCCCCGCCCCGGAAAGGCCCGGAGCGGGGCGTGCATTATGGATTCAGGCCGGCGTCTGTCAGCACTCCATGGTGGCGTCCCTCAGCCGGCAGTACAGGTTTCCGTCCTCCGTGTAGGTCTCGAAGGTTCCGGTCACCGTAATCTCGCTGCCCGGGTCCGGGTAGTCATCCGGATACTGGTGGTCACCGGCCAGTACAAACTCCAGCCCCTGGGAGCAGCATGCGGTGGCGTCCGCAATGATGCAGGCATAGTAGATGGGAAAAGCGGGGTCCGGCTGACCGTCTGCGTCCGTCTGTGCGCAGGACAGGGCGAAGGCCCCGCCCATCCGCACCGTCTTTCCAAGATAGGCATCCGGCGTGGTGAGCATCTGGTATACCTCAGAGTACACCATGGTGCTGCTGAGCGTGGTAAGGTCCACGTCGATGTCCTCCTCCCGGACGGCTTCGGCCGGGGCGGCAGGGGGCACAGCTTCCTTCTCAGCCTGAGAGGACACAGCTCCTCCGGTCTGGGAGGACACGGCTCCGCTCTGGCTCTGG
>CAYYHY010000048.1:12989-15256 GCA_964471855.1 uncultured Oscillospiraceae bacterium
TCTGGCTCTGGTCTGCACTGTCGCAGCCGGCAAGACCCAGCAGCAGGGCGGCGGCAAGAATCACAGCTGCAGGTTTCTTCATGTTCTTCTCATCCCCCCGGACAGAGTCCCCGCCAGACAGCAGAGCAGATAAGCGGCAAGGTCAGCCGCTACGATGGTGGAGCCGACCGGGGTTCCCCAGAGAATGGAGATCAGTATTCCCAGCAGGGAGCAGCACACGGACAGCGCCGCCGAAAAGATGGTGACAGCCCTGAAGCTGCGGAACAGCCGCATGGCGGACATGGCCGGGAATACCACCAGGGCGGAGATCAGAAGGGACCCCACCAGGTTCATGGCCAGCACGATGATAACCGCCATGAAAAGTGCCAGAATCAGGTTGTGGACCCGGGTATTCGTGCCGGTGGCCCCGGCAAAGTCCTCATCGAACGTCACCGCCAGAATCCGGTGGCAGCTGAAGAGGAAAAATGCCACAGTGAGAAGGGAGAGCACGGCGCACAGCACAACCTGCCGCACGGACAGCGTGAGGATCGATGTGGAGCCGAAGAGGGTGGAGCAGACGTCCCCGGACAGGTTCGCTGAGGTGCCGAAGAGATTCATCAGCAGATACCCCAGTGCCATCGACCCCACGGATATCATGGCAAGGGATGCGTCGCCCCGGGTGCTGGAACGGGAACCGCCCCGCATCAGCAGCATGGCGCTGAGCATCGTAACCGGCAGCACCAGCACCATCTGGTCTGTGA
Source organism: uncultured Oscillospiraceae bacterium (assembly GCA_964471855.1). Taxonomy (GTDB): domain Bacteria; phylum Bacillota; class Clostridia; order Oscillospirales; family Oscillospiraceae; genus Lawsonibacter. Next base: position 13,730 of record CAYYHY010000048.1, read on the forward strand.
GCCCCAGAACTGCGGCCAGGGCCATGGCCCCGAAAGCCACATGGGACAGCCCGTCCCCGATGAAGGAATACCGCCTGAGCACCAGGGTCACCCCAAGCAGAGAGGAGCACAGGGAGATGAGCACTCCTGCCAGCAGGGCGTAGCGCACGAACGGATAGGCCAGATACTCCTGCAGTTTTGCAATAACGGCCATCACACTGCCCTCCCGGCCGCAGTCCCGGCCAGCACGGCGAGATACTCCGCCCTGGTGCCGAAAAAGACCCGGTCTCCCAGATGAAGGATGTGGGTGGCAATGCGCAGGGTGGCATCATGGTCGTGGGAGATCATGAGGATGGTAATGCCGCTGTCCCGGAGATCCCGGATCACCTGGTACATCTGGGCAGTGACATCGGGGTCAAGCCCCGACACCGGCTCATCCAGCATCAGCAGGGTTTCCGTGGCGCAGAGTGCCCTTGCCAGCAGCACCCGCTGCTGCTGACCGCCGGAGAGTTCCCTGTAGCACCGTCCGGCAAGGCCGGCGGCACCCATCTTCTCCAGGTTTCTCATGGCGGTGCGCTTCTCTTCCCGGGTGTAGAAGGGGCGCAGACCGCAGCGGCCCTGAAATCCCGTCATCACGATCTCGATGGCAGTGGCGGGGAAGTCCTTCTGTACCAGGGTCTGCTGGGGCAGGTATCCGATCCTCCCCCGGCCAAGGGCCTGCCCGGCGGTTATCCGGCCGGACAGGGGTGCCTGCAGACCCAGGAGGGTCCGCATCAGGGTGGACTTGCCGCAGCCGTTCTCTCCCAGTATGGCCAGCAGCTCGCCCTGATGGACAGCAAAGCTCAGGTTGTGCACCAGCTCCCTGCCCTCATATCCAAGGCACAGGTTCTCGCAGGACAGGACGGCGGAATCCCCCGGATTCGAATTCCCCTCAGCCCAGCGCTTCATCCAGCACCTCCAGGTTCTGCTCCATGATGGAGAGCCAGGTGACGCCGCTGTCCCGGTCTTCCGGTCCTGCTGACTGCATGGAGTCCATGGTGAGAATCTGAGCGGATTTGCTCTGGGTGGTATCGATGATGGTCCGGGCGATATCGGGTTCTGTCTCTTCCAAAGTCAGCACCGTATCCAGACCAAGCTCATCCACCTTGCCGGCCAGAAATGCAATGGTCTCAAAACTGGCTTCCGTCTCCGCCGAGCAGCCGGGGAAGGCGGCAAAGTACTCAAGGCCGTAATCCTCCGTCAGATAGCGGAACGGAAAACGGTCTCCGAACAGCAGCGGCTTATGGGCGGAACCGTCCACCACCTCCTGGCAGCGGGCCTCCAGTTCATTGACCTTGCCCAGATAAGTCTCCGCATTGGCTGTGTATGTATCACTGTTTTCCGGGTCCAGTTCGCAGAGGGCGTCGCGGATCTCCCCGCAGATCAGTGCGGTGTTTTTCAGGGACAGCCAGACGTGCTCATCGTACTCCGGTCCCTCTTCTGCTTCCTCTTCCTCCTCCTCTTCTTCCATGCCTTCCACGGTCTCCTCCTCCCGGACCCGGTCTCCCA
>CAYYHY010000049.1:0-15238 GCA_964471855.1 uncultured Oscillospiraceae bacterium
GGGGAATATCTGCCAGAGCTTTGCGTGGCCGCTGGTTCCCTCTCTGACAATGCTGGGGCTGACCGGGAGTTTCTGGGGGCATCCCGGTCTGCCGGCCTCCGCCGGCTGTGGAAAATCAACAGAAACCGCCCTCCGGGGAAGGGGAAAACTGTGCAAATGGACGGTCCCTTTGATTCGTGCACTATATCATACAAAAACGCTCAAAGTCAAGGGCCTGCGTTCGAAATAGTGCACAAAGTTCGAGGCCCGGAATTGTGCACAATGACGGGAATATTAGCCCACAGAACCGCTGGGGTTGACGATTCTTGTGGAAACTGCACAAAGCTCTGTCAAAAACAGAGACGGCTGGCAGCCGGGGAGCCGGGGCAGGTCCATGCCGGCTCCGGGCGGGGAACTGCCGGCCGGGGCGGCCGCAGGGGGTGCAGAAAAAGGAAATGACCCCTGACTGTCCGTCTCCGGTGCAGCCAGGGGTCATTTCCGATCCGTCTTGTTATCTAACATCATATGGTTACCTCTCTTTCTGCAGGATCAGCATCTCCTGAACTCTTTGAGGTCTGCTCTGAATCCTCGCGGACCAGCTTCTTCTGCCGCCATCTGCGGTCCTGCTCATATGTGAGCTGCCTTTGCTGGTGCGGTTCTCTGCGCTCTAGAAATCATCAATGCTGTCAGTGCCGGGGAACTGTCCCATGTCCAATGGACTCACCCCTCCTGAAGATGTTCAAAGTGTACCATGAGGCGGAAATCCTGTCAATGGTTTTTGTGAAAAAAGCACAATATCGGCAAACTGCACAAAAACCGGGGTCGGAAATTGTGAACTTCAACAAAAAGAGGCCGGGAATGCAGACCTGGCACGCCTGCATGCAGAGGGAAGGGCGGAACCGCCGGGGTGCCTCTGCGCCTCGGGAGGAGCGGTCACCGGGGCGCGGATTGACTTTTTTCCTCCCCTGCAATACAATTGCGGCACGAACTGGTGAAATCTGCACAGATCTGACAGAAACGGCAGAGGAAGGGCGGTGTCCGGCAGATGGATGAGACATGCAGAAAGCTGGTGGCGCAGCTGATGCCGGTGCTGGACAGGCGGGGGCGGCGCCTGTTTCTGGGGGCGCTTGCGGACTGTCTGGGACGGGGCGGCGTGAAGGAACTGCACATGCTGACAGGAGTTTCCGTTACAACCATCGCGGCGGGACAGAAGCAGCTGGAACAGACAGCCCCGGATCCCAGAGGCCGGGGAGCGGAGCAGACCCCGATGCCGCCCAGGCAGACGGAAGATCTTCAGGCCGGGGTCAGGGAAGCGCTGATGCGGCTCCTGCACGGAAATCCGGAGACAGAGCCGGGGAGTGTTCTCTGCTGGACCGTCCGCACATCCCGGCAGCTGCAGGAGGACCTGGCCGGGGAAGGCGTCAGTGTGAGCCATGTCCAGATTGTCAGGCAGATGGAGAAGATGGGCTTTCGAATGACCAGGAACCGCCGCTTTGATGATTTCAACAGTTTCCGGGCGGAGACGGGTCCCCAGCTGTCTCTCATCGCAGAGACGGCCCGCATCTGTGTCCGGGACGGCATCCCCGCCGCTGCAGTGGAGATCTTCCGGAGGGTCCGTGTGCGCAGCGGCGAACCGCTGGCCGGCTTCCTCTCTGCAGAGGACCTGGGCCGCAGGGAGGGATTCGCAGATGCCCCTGCGGATGAAGAGTGTATCTGCATTGCGCTGGAGAGCATCCGGTGCTGGTGGCATGAGGCTGGCAGAGGGCAGTTCCCCGGTGCGGAGCGGCTCTTTCTGACGGTGCAGGGTCTGGGTTCTGCCCGCGGGAACTGGGACCTGTGGCTGGAGGGACTTCAGAGCCTGGCGGAGGAGACGGGTCTGGAAATTCAGATCTGTCATTTCCCGCCTGCTGCCTGGAGGTGGAACAGCCCCGGCATGCGGACGGCAGTGGCCAGGCGGCGTGAGAGCGGAGGGGAACTGGCAGAGGTCCGGGAGGCCGCTGTGACCGGGATCGGTCCCGCCGCAGAAGGGGTTCTGCCGGGGCAGGTTCCCCTCAGAGCGCCCCGTGCTCCGGAGAAGATCCACATGGTGCCGGGTTCCTGGCACGGGGAGTGGAACTACAGCATTCTGCCCGGAGCGGATGAGGCGCAGCCGTAACTGTGCCAGCCGGGAAACTGTGCGGGTCACAGCAGCCCGGACGGCATCCGACTGTGAACGGAATCTGAACCTTCCAGAAACAGGAATTTCGTGATACAATACGCTCAGCAGATGCAGGCTTCTGCCTGCCGCGGCAGCAGAATGGAGGAGCAGCATATGACAAGAATTCTGTTTGTGTGTCACGGCAACATCTGCAGAAGCCCGATGGCAGAGTTCGTGATGAAGGACATGGTGAAGAAGGCGGGGCTGGAGAAGCAGTTCCATATTGAGTCGGCAGCCACCAGTACGGAAGAGCTGGGCAACCCGGTGTATCCGCCGGCCCGGCGCAAGCTGGCCCAGCACGGCATCCGCTGTGACGGCAAGACCGCCTGGCAGATAAAGCGCAGCGACTGCCAGCGCTTTGACCTGATCATCGGCATGGACTGGGAGAACTACTGGAATCTGATGCGGGTCACCGGAGGAGATCCCCAGGGGAAGGTGCACCTGCTGATGGACTATACGGACCGGCCCGGAGAGGTGGCGGACCCCTGGTATACGGGGAACTATGACGCCACGTGGCGGGATGTCACCGAGGGCTGCAGGGGTCTGCTGGACAGCCTGCTGAAGGATTCGGGAGACAGGAAGCGCGGCCGCACCTGACGCCCGCTCCGCAGGAAAGGACCTGTGCCAGCTCTGGCGGCCGGGCGAAATACAAGGAGGTGAGCGGCGCATGCTGCGCCGCGGGGATGAACGAAAACGAACGTGAAATTCAGTATCATATCAGCTGCGGCCCCGGCGAGGTGGGCCGGTATGTGATTCTCCCCGGAGACCCCGGCCGCTGCAGGTCCATTGCCGGGTACTTCGATGATCCGGTCTACCTGAAGACCAACCGGGAGTACGAGATCTGGAACGGAACTCTGCTGGGGGAGAAAGTAACCGTATGCTCCACCGGCATCGGCGGTCCCTCCGCCGCCATCGCCATGGAGGAGCTGACCAACGTGGGGGCTGACACGTTTATCCGGGTGGGAACCTGCGGCGGCATTGACACCTCCGTCTGTGCCGGGGATGTGGTGATCGCCACCGGCGCGGTGCGCATGGAGGGCACCAGCCGGGAGTATGCACCCATCGAGTGGCCCTCTGTCCCGGACTACTTTGTGCTGAACGCCCTGGTGGAGGCGGCGCAGAAGCTGGGGAAGCGGTGGAAGGCCGGCGTCGTGCAGTGCAAGGACTCCTTCTACGGTCAGCACTCCCCGGGCCGGATGCCCGTCTCCTATGAGCTGGAACAGAAGTGGGAGGCCTGGAAGCGCCTCGGCGTGCTGGCCTCCGAGATGGAATCTGCAGCCCTCTTTGCAGTGGCCGCAGCCCGCCGGGTGCGGTGCGGCTCCTGTTTCCATGCAGTGTGGAATCAGGAGCGGGAGAAGGCCGGCCTGCCCCAGGAGGAGTCCCATGATGTCACCTCTGCCATAGAGGTGGGGATAGAGGCACTGAAGATCCTCATTGCCAGAGACCGGGAGAGCCGCTGAGCAGAGGGAGACCAGGCAGCCGCACTCTTGACTTTTTCTCCGCCCTGCATATAATGATGTCCGGAAGGTTCCTGATGGAAAGGAGGGTCATCTCATGGAACTGAGGCTGACGAAGAAACAGATGCGACGTCTTCTGGATCTGGTATACATTGGCAACTGGATCCTGAACTCCGTCCGCGGCGATGACCGGTTCAGGGACTACGACGAAGTGGAGAGTCTGATGTTCGGCTATGCCGCCATGTCCGGCATGACAGAACTGGCGGAGATCTGGCAGGGTGAGATCGTTCCGTCAAAGGCGTTCATCGAGGGAGGCATCCACGACGCCATCGAGGAGTACGAGAACGCAGTGTTCTTTGACATCCTGGCTGAGGAGCTGGCACTGCGGGACATGGATGATGTGGCCATTGACGAGAGCAACTGCGACGAGCTGGCGCGCCGGATGGACGTCTATATCTCCGAGTTTGAGGAGCACGGCGTCAGCAACGTCCTCATAGACATGGAGAACTGATCCCGGAAATACAGGAACAGTACGCCCGCCCGGACATTTCCGGCGGGCGTTTTTCAGCCGGCGGGAGGGCGGAGAGATGGCACTGGAGAGAGCGGACAGGCTGCTGGCCGGTACCGGCCGCTGGTCCAGAAAGGAAGCAAGGGAACTGATCCGGCAGGGAAAGGTGCAGGCCGGCGGCAGAACCGTGCTCCGTCCGGAGGAGAAGCTGGACGGGGAGACCGCCGTCATCCAGGTGGCGGGGGAGACCGTCTCCTGCGCTCCCTTTGCTTACATCATGATGAACAAGCCGGCGGGGGTCCTCTCTGCTGTGGAGGATGCCAGGGAGAGGACCGTGGTGGATCTGCTCCCCCCGTACCTGCAGCGCAGGGGGCTCTTTCCCGCGGGGCGCCTGGACAGAGATTCCACGGGACTTCTGCTTCTGACCGACGACGGTCCCCTGGGGCATGCGCTCCTGTCCCCCAGACGCCACGTGGACAAGGTGTATCTGGTCAGGACGCAGATCCCCGTGGACGGAAGCGATGCGGAGGCCATGGCTGCAGGAATGGTCCTGGGGGACGGCCTGCACTGCCTGCCTGCGGAGCTGGAACCGCTGGGGGACGGCACAGAATGCCTGGTGACCCTGCGGGAGGGGAAGTACCACCAGGTGAAGCGGATGCTGGCGGCCAGGGGAAAACCGGTGGTGTCCCTGCACCGGATATCCATGGGACCCCTGAAACTGGACCCCGCACTGGGGCCCGGGGAGTGGCGGGAACTGACTCCGGAGGAGCAGAAAAGCCTTGTTCGAGCCGCCGGGTGACCCGCCCGTTTGTGCGTTTTTCACAAAAAAAGGACAAATTGCTCTTGCCAAATAGCGGCAACAGCCGTTATAATGTACAACACAGTTACTGGAAACAGGCGTTAGCGTCTCTGCAGGCAACTTTCGGTTGTAAAAACTGGAAGGGTGCCGGCGGCTCAGGAGAGCGGGACAAGGAGGGAACGGAAGTGTCCAGCAGAATGTTCCAGGGGGTCGTCCTTCAGATGAAGGACACCATTAACCGGACAGTAGGCGTCATCGACTCCGACGGAGTCGTAGTGGCGTGCAGCGAGCTGGCCTGCATCGGCGAGCGCTGGCATATTGCGATCTCTGCGCCCAGAGTCAGCGAAGGCGGCGTCGCCTACTACGAGGGAAAGACCTTCCGACCCCTGACCGGCTGGGGGAGCCAGTTTGACTATGCCGCCTTTGTAAAGGGCGAGGATGACATGGCCTCGGCGCTCTGCGCCATGGCAGTGGTGGCGTTCAACGGCGCCAAAAGCTACTATGAGGAGAAGCACGACAAGGCCACCTTCGTCAAGAACATCATCTCCGACAACGTCCTGCTGGGAGACATCTACACGCAGGCCAAGGAGCTCCACTTTGTATCCGAAGTTCCCAGAGCCGCATTCCTGATCCGCCTGGTCAACGGCGGTCCCAACTCCGCAGTGGTGGACCTGCTCCAGAACATGTTCCCTGACAGACAGTCGGACTTCGTCATCTCCGTAAACGAGACGGACGTGGCCCTGATCAAGCAGCTGCCCGAGGGCACCGACTCCCGGGAGCTGCAGAGGATGGCCAGGAACATCTCCAATGTAGTGCAGCAGGAGCTGGACCTGCAGGTGGTCATCGGCATCGGCACCATTGTCAACCACGTGCGGGACCTGGCCCGGGCGTACAAGGAGGCCGGCACGGCCATTGAGATCGGCAAGATCTTCGAAAACGACCGCACCATCATCAACTATGAGAACCTGGGCATCGGGCGCCTGATCTATCAGCTGCCCACCATCCTCTGCCAGATGTACCTGCAGGAGGTATTCAAGAAGAACCCCATCGATGCGCTGGACCAGGAGACCCTGCTTACAATCAACAAGTTCTTTGAGAACAACCTGAACGTCTCCGAGACCGCCCGCAAGCTCTTTGTGCACCGGAACACCCTGGTGTACCGGCTGGAGAAGATCAAAAAGCTCACAGGTCTGGACCTGCGGGAGTTTGACGACGCCATCACCTTCAAGGTGGCGCTCATGGTCAAGAAATATCTGGTCTCCCGGGGCATCGACGCGTGAAACATGCAGAAACAGCAGCCTCTGTCCGCCCGGAAGGGCCGGATGGAGGTTTTTTGTCCCCCTCCGGCGAACCTTTCGCCGGGGCACGGGAAAATGTTACAAATCTGTAAACTTTTCAGCCCCTCTGCCCGTGCCCTTGACAAGGGAAGGGGGCAGGGATAACATTACATCTGCGCAGACTGGCACCAGAGGGGCGCGGTCTGCGCATTTCCGCCGGACAGGGGCTTCCGGGACATGCACCGGCACGGGGAGGGACAGCTGCATGGTTCGGTTCATAGACGTATACAAGGACTACGAAAACGGGACCAGGGCACTGAAGGGGATCAACTTCCGCATTGACGACGGGGAGTTTGTCTTTCTGGTCGGTCCCTCCGGCTCCGGCAAGTCCACCATCATCAAGCTGATTACCGGGGAGCTGGCAGCGACCCGGGGCCGGATCATGGTGAACGGCTACAACCTCAACAACATCTCCCCCCGGCAGCTGCCCTACATGCGCCGCACCCTGGGGGTGGTGTTCCAGGACTTCCGGCTCATTGAGAAGAAGACGGTGTACGACAACCTCTCCTTTGTCATGCGGGCGGCGGGGTCCTCCGGGAAGGAGATCAGGCGCCGCATTCCCTACGTGCTGGAACTGGTGGGGCTGGAGCAGAAGGGCAGCGTCTATCCCGACCAGCTCTCCGGAGGGGAGCAGCAGCGGGTGGCCGTGGCCAGGGCCCTGGTGAACAACCCCAGCATGATTATTGCGGACGAGCCCACCGGCAACCTGGACCCCATGCGCTCCCTGGAGATCATGATGCTGCTGGAGAAGATCAACGAGCTGGACACCACGGTCCTGGTGGTGACCCACGAGCAGCAGCTGGTGAACCGCTTCTCCAAGCGGGTGGTGGCCATCGAGAGCGGACGGATTATGAGCGACGAGGCGGACGGCATTTACTATGAAGACGAGACATTTTAACGGGGGCTACTACATCAGGGAGGGCATCCGTTCCATCTTCACCCACGGTCTCATGTCCTTTGCAGCCGTATGCATGATCATAGCCTGTCTGCTGATCATGGGCTCCTTCTCCCTGGTGGCCGTGAATGTGGACAGGATGCTGGGCAAGGCGGAGGATGAGAACGAGTTCCTGGCCTACGTGGAGCAGAGCTACACGGAGGAGGAGGCCCGGGCCCTCCAGCCCGAGATTGAGTCGGTGGAGAATGTGGCATCCGCCGCCTTCGTGACCAGGCAGGAGGCCCTGGAGAACTGGAAGGAGGGGCGGGAACAGAACGAGCTGTTCGACCAGTTCCCCGCCGAGCGGCTCCGGGACCGCTACCGCATCCATGTGGACGACATCGAGCTGATGGCGGACACCATGGCAAAGGTCCAGAGCGTGACAGGCATCGCCAAGGTCCGGGGCGCCCTGGAAGTGGCCAACGGATTTGTGCTGGTGCGCAACATTGCCACCGGCGTGGCGGCGGTCCTCGTGGTCCTGCTGATGGTCATCTCCCTGTTCATTATCTACAACACCATCAAGCTCGCCACCTTCTACCGCCGGGATGAGATCGCCATCATGCGGCTGTGCGGCGCCACCAACGCCTTCGTCCGCTGGCCCTTTGTAATAGAGGGCCTGCTGCTGGGGCTGACAGGTGCGGTGACCGCCTTCTTCATTGAGTGGGGTCTCTACGAGATGGTAAACCGGGTGGTGATCCAGGGCAACGGGCTGTCCCTGCTGACGCTGGTGCCCTATGTGGACCTGATCCATATCATTCTTCCGGTATTCTGCGGGGCCGGCGCCCTGATCGGCGTGGCGGGGTCCCTTCTCGCAATACGCAGGTTCCTGCATGGCTGACAGAGGAGGCGGTAATGTGAACAAGAAGACGAGAAAGCTGATCGTGTCCGGGCTGGCGCTGCTCATGGTGATTGCCCTGCTGCTTCCTCTTGTTGCCAACATATTCCTGGTGCGCTGAGTCTCCCCGGAGATGCGCTCGGCGCTGCATGAGAAAGGAACGAACATGGGTACTGTGAAACAGGCATGCAGACGGGTCCTGCCTCTGCTGCTGGTCTTTGCCCTGCTGCTGCCGCTGGCCCCCTCTGCGGTTCTGCCGGCGGAGGCGGTGACACAGGCGGACATCGACGAACTGAGAAAGAAGTCCGCAGACCTCAACGCCCAGAGGCAGGAGGTCCAGTCCAAACTGGCCAGCCTCCGGGCGGAGAAGGGAAAGCTGACCGATCAGAAGACCCTCCTGGAGGACGACATCGACCTCATCCAGCAGAACATCAACGCCATCCAGGAGGAGATCAACGCCATCCAGGCCCAGATCGACCAGATCCAGACGGAGATCGACGCCCTGGATGTCCAGATTGCGGACTACGAGGCACAGATCGCCCAGAAGCAGGCGGAGCTGGACGAGACGGAGGCGAAGGAGCGGAACCTCTACGAACTCTTCTGCCAGCGGGTGCAGGCCATGGAGGAGCAGGGGGAGGTCTCCTACTGGTCCATCCTGTTCTCCTCGGAGAGCTTCTCCGACCTGCTGGACAACTTCATCATGATTCAGGAGTTCATGGACTATGACAACGAGGTCATGGAGGAGCTCCTGGATCTCCAGGCGCAGATCACCTCCGAGAAGGAGGCCATCGAGGCCCTGAAGGCGGAGCTGGAGGCGGCAAAGGCCCAGCTGGAGGAGTCCAAAGCCCAGCAGCAGGCCAAGAAGGACGAGCAGGAGGCCGCCAAGCAGCAGCAGATTGCAGCCCAGAACGAGCTGAAAGTCCAGGAGGACGAACTTCAGAAACTGATCAATGACCTGAGCCTTACGGAGGACGAACTGGAGGCCCAGGAGGCCAGCCTCAGACAGGCGGCCAGTGCGGCAGATGCGGAGATCCGCAAGCTGGAGCAGCAGATGCAGCCCGTGATCTCCACCGTGGTGTCGGAGGGCAGCTTCGCCTGGCCCCTGCCGGGCAGGACCACCCTCTCCTCCCTCTTCGGGGGGCGCATCCACCCCATCACCGGAAAGCCCAACAGCCACTCGGGCATCGACATACCGGCCCCCTACGGCACCAGCATCCGCTGTGCCAAGAGCGGCGTGGTCACCATCTCCGCCCGCCACTCCTCCTATGGAAACTACGTGGCGGTCTCCCACAGCGACGGCACCAGCACCCTGTATGCACACATGAGCTCCCGGTCCGTCACCGTGGGCCAGCAGGTGGCTCAGGGGCAGGAGCTGGGCAAGGTGGGGTCCACCGGCTCCTCCACCGGCAACCACCTCCACTTCGAGATCCGCGTCAACAACGTCCGGGTGGACCCGGTCAACTACTTCAGCGGCCTCACCGTCTCCGCCAGGGGACAGGTCAGGCAGCTCAACTGAGCAGACAAAAAGAGAGCTCTCCGGCAAGTGCCGGGGAGCTCTCTTTAAGTATCTGCAGAAATCACATGGCGGCCAGCTGGATGCTGTCCTCCGATGCGGAGATGCTGATCTGGGTGACGGGGTGGGCGTAGCCCTCGATCAGCCGGGAGGCGATGGCGTCCTCCAGCTCCTTCTGGATCAGGCGGCGCAGGTTGCGGGCGCCGTAGACCACGGAGTAGGACTTGCGCACCAGGTAGTCCAGCAGGGAGTCATCCCAGGTGAGCTGGATGTTCTTCTCCTTCATGGTGTCGGCCAGCTCCTGGAGCATGATGCCGGCGATGTCCTTGAAGTTGTCCTCCGTGAGCTGGTTGAAGTAGACGATCTCATCCACCCGGTTGATGAACTCGGGGCGCAGGAACTCGTTGAGGGCCTTGAGGGCGCGCTCCTTGTTCTGCTCGTTGGCGGTGCGGCCGAAGCCCACGCTGCCGATCCTGTTGCCGCTGCCGGCGTTGGTGGTCATGACGATGACCGTGTTCTCGAAGTTCACCGTGCGGCCGTGGGCGTCGGTGATGCGGCCGTCGTCCAGGATCTGCAGCAGGATGTTGAGCACGTCCGGGTGGGCCTTCTCGATCTCGTCGAAGAGGATCACGGAGTAGGGCTTGCGGCGGACCTTCTCGGTCAGCTGGCCGGCCTCGTCGTAGCCCACATAGCCCGGGGGCGAGCCGATGATGCGGGAGACTGCAAACTTCTCCATGAACTCCGACATGTCCAGACGGATCAGGGAATCGGGGGTGTCAAAGAGGTCGGCAGCCAGCTGCTTGACCAGCTCGGTCTTGCCTACGCCGGTGGAGCCCACAAAGATGAAGGAGACGGGCTTGTGCTTGGGGGAGATGCCCACCCGGCCCCGGCGCACGGCGGCAGCCACGGCGGCGACGGCCTCGTCCTGGCCCACGATGTGCTTCTTCAGCCGGTCCTCCAGATAGGCCAGGCGCTGGTACTCCTGCTCCTGGATGCGGCTGGCGGGGATGTTGGTCCACAGCTCGATGACATTGGCCAGATTCTCCTCGGACAGGGCCGGCATGGGCTTGCTCTTCAGATCCTTCAGCTCTGCCTGGAGGCGGATGCTCTGGCTCTTGAGGTTGGCCAGGCGCTGGTATGCGTCGTCGGTGCCGGCGCTGCTCATGACCTCCTGCTCCTTGTCTATGTCCGCCAGTTCCTTCTCCACCTCGCTGATGCGGGCCAGGGATTCGTTCTGGAGGTTTACATTGGAGCAGGCCTCGTCGATCAGGTCGATGGCCTTGTCCGGCAGGTAGCGGTCGGTGATGTAGCGCTCGCTGAGGGTGACGGCGGCCCGGCACATCTCGGGGCTGATGGACACCTGGTGGAACTCCTCGTAGTAGGGGGCGACCCCCTCGATGACCTTGACGCTCTCCTCGATGGACTGCTCCTCCACGATCACCGACTGGAAGCGCCGCTCCAGGGCGGTGTCCTTCTCGATGTGCTTCCGGTACTCGTTGAGGGTGGTGGCGCCGATCACCTGGATCTCCCCCCGGCTGAGGGCGGGCTTCAGGATATTGGCGGCGTTCATGCTGCCCTCCGCATCCCCGGCCCCCACGATGGTGTGGACCTCGTCGATGACCAGGATGATGTTGCCCAGCTTCTTGATCTCCTCAATGAGACCCTTCATGCGGCTCTCAAACTGGCCGCGGAACTGGGTGCCCGCCACCAGGGCGGTGAGGTCCAGCAGGTAGACCTCCTTGTCCAGCAGCTTGTACGGCACCTTGCGGTCGTAGATCCGCTGGGCCAGTCCCTCGGCGATGGCCGTCTTGCCCACGCCCGGCTCGCCGATGAGGCAGGGGTTGTTCTTCTGCCGGCGGTTGAGGATCTGGATGACCCGCTGCAGTTCCCGCTCCCGTCCCACCAGCCTGTCCAGCTTGCCCTCGCTGGCTCTGGCGCTGAGGGAGATGCAGTAGCTGTCCAGGAACTTGCGCTTGGGGCGCTTGCCCCCGCCGGCGTTCTGCTGCCCGTTCTTGTCCTGGCGGGAGGGCGGCTGCTGGGGCTGGGAAGGCGTGGTGCGGTCGGAGTCAGCGGGGGCGGCAGGGGTGCTTCCGCTGAACAGCTGGTTCAGGAAGGGGAAGGTGGCGGTGCGGCCCTCTTCGGAGTCCTCGTCATCCTCGTCGTCCTCCCCGCTGCCCTGGAACTGGGGGATCAGACCGTCCAGCCCCTCCATGCCGCTGAGGGCGGTCATCATGTCATTGTTGAGGCTGTCCAGGTCGTCGTCCGAGATGCCCATCTTTTTCATCATGTCGTCGATGGGCTTGATGCCGGCGGAGCGGGCGCACTTCAGACACAGACCCTCATTTTTGGATACGCCGTTTTCAAGTTTTGTAATAAAGATGACTGCAACATTTTTCCCGCAGCGGGAACACATGGCAGGTTTCACTTGCTGTCACTCCTTCAGGGGGGAATGCACGGACAGGGGGAGAGACCTCCGCCGTCCTTCACTGCACCCGATTATACACGTTAGTTATGAACAAATTGTGAATTCCCGATGATGAAAAATATGAAACCGGTCAGGAAACCTGAATGCCGAAGCCGAGGTCCATTCCGACCTTTGCAAGGGCGCCGGTGAAGAACTTGAGCACCACGGTCTTCTCCACCAGGGAGGGGGCCAGCAGTCCCTGGCCCAGGAGGAAGCAGACGATCATGGCGATGGCGGCGCCCCGGAGCAGGCCCACCGCCGCGCCGGTCCAGGCGTTGAGGGCGGAGAGGACGGGGAGCCGGAAGGCCAGGTTCAGCACGTGGCTCAGCATGTGCCACAGACAGAGAATGAGAATGAAGGAGAGATAGAAGAGCACGGCTCTGGCCACCTGGGTGGAGATGAAGGTGGAGATGGTGCGGGCTGCATTGTTCTCCACCGTCTCCAGCCCCCGGTCCAGCATCTCCTCCAGGTTCTCGGCGAAGCCCCTGTAGAAGGAGGTTTCCTTCAGCACGTCCAGGGCTGTCTCCAGGGATACCCTGAGCCGGGGATCCTCCTCCGTGGAACTGCTGCTGTCCGTGCTGGCAGCGGGGTGCTGCTCAGGGGCGGAGGCGGAGCCGGAACTGGAACTGCCGGAGAGAAGATCCTCCTCTGAGATCTTCTCGTCCAGAACCCGCTGGATGACGGACTCCAGACCCGGCTGCAGGGTGCGGGTCAGGGGTCCCTCCATGAAGGCGACTGTCATGTTGGCCCCGAAGTAGGCCACAAAGACAGCCAGGAAACTGCACAGGGTCAGCACGAAGCCCTTTCTGTAGCCCAGAAATGCAGAAAATGCAAGCGCTGCGATAATGATGACATCTGCCAGTATGTAAGTTGGCAAGGCGGGCACCTCCTCAGATTCGCTGCAGGGACGTCAGTCCGGGATGTAGAGCCAGGCCCTCTGGTCGTCGGCCAGAAGGGAGGACCCGTCCTTTGTGAGGGCGGTGAACCGGGCTCCCAGGGTGACATCCGTTGACGCATACTGAGCGAACTGGCGGTCGTATATGGTAAGGGCTGTGCCGGTCAGCAGGGAGCAGTAGCTGCCCTCCGCGTCGTAGGAGAGCACCTGGCTGTGCAGCTGCATGGTGGAGAGGATGCCGGCGTCGGGGCCGGCGGTATAGGCCTGGTCGGCGCTTCCCAGACGGTAGCTTCCCAGCAGGATCAGGGCAAACCCGTCTCCCCCGAAGGAGTACCCTTTCAGGTAGCTGCGGCCGAATTCCTGCTGGTTCATGGAGGAGCCGTCCGGGGCTGCGGCGATGAGGCGGTCCTCAGCCAGCAGCCAGATGGTGCCGTCCTCGTACTCCATGTCCAGAATCATCACATTGCCCAGGTCCAGTTCCGCGCTGGGCTCCGTGGCGTCGATGGGGTAGATGAGCAGCTTCGAATCGAAGATGCCGCTGTCCTGGCTGACGGTGACCACCGCCACCCTGCTGCTGTCCGCAGAGACGGAGGCATCCACTACAAAGCTGGAGGAGAGGCTGATCTCAATGGCCCTGTCCCCGGAGGAGCTGAAGACGGTGACGGTCCCCTTGTAGCCCTCCTGCTGGGAGGTGACGGTCAGCCATCCGCTCTCGCTGATGTGGGCGGAGATGATGCCGTGGATGTCCCCCAGCTGGTAGGTGGTGTCCAGCTCCCCGTTCCGGAACACGCTCAGGTCGCTGCTCCCGGCGCCGTAGAAGACAGCGGCGCTGGAGGAAGAGGCGAGAGCGGGGTTGTCCACGGCGGTCATCGTCTCGGCGTACTGCTTGCCGCTGAAGGAGTAGTAGTGGGCGCCGGCGGCGGAGGCAATAACGATGCCGTTGCTCAGGCAGGCCACGGCCTGGTCGTCACCCCCGGCGTAGGGGAAGGCCTCCGCCGAGCCGTTGATGTCCGTATTCAGGGTGCGGTAGGTGATCCAGCGGCGCAGGGCGTCGATGTTCAGCCTGTCCCGGTAGACCACCAGGGCGGCTGCACCTATGATCAGGGCTCCGGTCAGAAGCAGGGCCAGTACCGAGAACAGCAGATGCGGCTTTTTCTGTGTGTTCTTTTTCTTCTTTTTAGCCATGGCAGTCTCCTGTGTCACAGAACATCTTCCCTGTACCACAGCCGGGACATGTACAGCCCCCCGGGAGGGACCGTGGGGCCGGCCAGCGTGCGGTTTCCGGAAGCCAGGATGGCGGGGATGTTCTCCGGAGCCAGCTTGCCCTCGGAGGCGTAGACAATGGTGCCGACCATGGCCCGCACCATGTTGTACAGAAACCCGTCGGCGCAGACCCGGCACTCGATGAGCGGGCCTGACCGGGTGACGCTGAAGTAACGGACCGTGCGCACCGTCGTTTTTGTCTCCGTCCCCACGCTGCGGACAGCCCGGAAGTCGTGGGTGCCCCTGAACTGGTCCGCCGCCCGCTGCATGACGTGCTCATCCAGCTCCCTGGGGTAGAACCAGGCCCGGTCCACATAGAAGGGGTTGCCCAGGCGGGAGTTCCAGATGCGGTAGGTGTACTCCTTCTGCAGGCAGGAGCCGATGGCGTTGAAGCTCATGGGCACCTCGGTTGCCTTTACAGCCACAATGTCGCTGGGCAGGCGGCTGTTGACCGCCAGAGGGAGGCGGTCGCAGGGGATGGTGGAGACGGTGCGGAAGTTTGCCAGGTAGACCTCCGCGTGGACGCCGGCGTCCGTGCGCCCTGCCCCGGTGCACCTGACCGGGTGGCCCAGGACGGAGGCCAGGGCCTTTTCCAGAGTTCCGGCGACGGTGACGGCATTTTTCTGGACCTGCCAGCCGTGGTATGCCGTCCCGCTGTACATGAGCCTGAGGGCGATGTTGCGTTCCAAATCGATCACCGGCATTCCCGAGGTCAGAGGCCGAAGCGGCCCAGTACGGATGCCGCCGTGCAGGCACCCAGGAAGAAGACCAGCACGGCTATGTCCCTGCCTGCAAACTTCAGCTGCCGCAGGCGGGTGCGGCCCTCGCCCCCGTGGTAGCAGCGGCACTCCATGGCAGTCGCCAGCTCGTCCGCCCGCCGGAAGGCGGAGACAAACAGGGGGACCAGGATGGGGATGAGCGCCTTCGCCCGCTGGATCAGATTCCCCGACTCAAAGTCCGCCCCCCTGGCCTTCTGGGCCGCCATGATCTTGTCCGTCTCCTCAATGAGGGTGGGGATCATGCGCAGGGCGATGGACATCATCATGGCCAGTTCGTG
>CAYYHY010000050.1:0-15186 GCA_964471855.1 uncultured Oscillospiraceae bacterium
CACCTTCTGGTGCTTTGTCTGTCACGTTGTTTAATTTACAAGGTGCACGCCGCTTAAAGCTCGGGGTCTCGCGGCGAGTTCATAAGATATCACTTCCGTTCCGGCCTGTCAAGAACTTTTTCCGCTTTTTCAGCGGAATTTTCCCGGCTGGGGGAGCTCTGTGAATCTCATGTGCTGTCAGACAGCCTGCATAGTCTATCACGGCCTCTCGGACCCTGTCAAGAACTTTTTTGCCCGCCGGGGCAGTTTTTTCGTTCCTGACCAGGTCCCTCAGCCCTGCAGTTCCGGGATTCCGGACCGCCCTGCCGGCCGGCTCCGCATCCCCGGAAAACAGCTGACCTGCTTTCCGCTGACCTTCTCATCTTAGCACCGGGCATCATTTCTGTCAACTGCCTTTCCCCGGGTTTTTCAACTTTTTTCCCATCTTTATGCCCGGGGAGCGGACTTTCGCCTATATTGTGTCATTTTCCTGTCCGCCACAACATGTAGTTTTCTGTCACCCGGACTGCGCCCCCAGGGACGGAAGGTCTCCTCCCGGAAACCGGTGCATGCAGATCCTGGTCTCCTGGTCCCTTCCCTGGAAGAGGCAAACGGCAGAAGAAAAAGCAGGCGCCCTCCGCTGCTGTGCAGAAGACGCCTGCTGCATGTATCCTGCCGCCGGTTCAGTTCTCCGGCAGGGTGCCGTCCCAGCTGGATCCGGCCTCCACTTCACTGATGCTTCCGGAACTGCCTGCTGCTGAGCTGCTGCTCCCGGAGCTTCCGGCCGGCGAACTGCTGCTGCTGTCCGCTTCCGGATTCAGAATGGGGTCCAGCTCCTCGACGACAGCATTGCTGAGGGCCAGGGCCCGGGTCCAGAACTGCTCCACGTCGATGCGGTCAAACGCCTCATTGCTCTCCACCTTGTTCTCGTCCAGCCACTGCTCGATGCGCTCGTTCATCTTTGCATTGACGTAGTCGTCATGCAGCAGCGCCATGTCCGGGGGCAGACGCAGAATGATGTGGTAGCCGCTCTCGCTCTCCACGATGTCGCTGATCTCTCCCACTTTCAGAGCCAGGGCGGCCTCCTCGAACTCCGGATACATCTGTCCCTTCGTAGCGTCGTACCCGTTCGGATAGCTGACCAGTCCCGGGTCCTCGCTGTGCTCATTCATGAGTTCGTCGAAGAGGGTCTCGGGGTCGTCCGACGCCCGCAGCTGGGCCAGGATGTCCTCCGCCTGCTTCTTCTTTTCCGCCTTGGCCTCCTCGTCCAGGTCCTCGCTGGTAGCGGGGTCCACTGTAGACAGCAGGATGTGCTTGACTTTGTAGTAGCCCAGCTCGTTGTCCGCATAGTCCATGAGGACCGCTTCCGTGGGGTCCCCCTCGCTGCCCTCGCCGTAGTAGAGCTCCTCCAGGTTCCGCCCGCTGTTTGATGCCAGCTGCATCCTGTCCATCAGATCCCTGGTGGACATGGAGACCCACAGGTAGTGGTCGTAAAGTGTATCGTCATTGAGCGTCTTCTCAATCTCAGCCAGCTGCTCTCCGCCCTCGTCATCCGTGGAGTCCGCCGGCACGCCCTCCCGCTCGGCGATGACCGGCAGGACCTGGTAGAGACCGGCCGTGTCCAGACCGTACTGGAGCACGTACTGCCCCAGGGTGACGCCCTCCTGGACCTCCTGGTCCCACGGCATGTCCATGCCGTAGGCAGCAAAGCTGGTGTAGTAGTCGCTCAGCATGTTGTATATCAGGCAGAGCACAGAGTCTGCCGTAATGTCATGTTCTCCCGCTCTGCCGACCACCGTGTCCCCCGGCATGCCGGCTGCAAACTCAAAGGGGTCCGAGATCTGGTTCAGGTCAACCCGGACGGACTCCTCAGAGGAACTGGAAGAGGAAGATGCGGATGTGGAACCGGAAGACGTCCCGGAGGAGGAAGTGCCGGAGGAACTGCTGCCCGCACCGGAGGAGCCGGCGGCGCTGCTCCCGGAACTGGAAGAAGAGCTGTTCCCGCAGCCGGCCATGAGGGATACGCACAGGGCCGCCGCAAGACCTGCGGCCAGAGCCCGTTTCAAAGTCATCAAAAAATCCTCATTTCTTGCCTGTTTCAGGCTTATTTGCGCAATTCTAACACAGAAACAGCCCCTCTGCAAGTCTCAGTGCGGTCTCTCCGGACCGCCTGCGTAGTCGTGGATCAGGCTCTGGGCCATGCGCAGAGAGTCCTGCTTTCTGTCCAGACGGAGGGAGAGGTACGGCTTGTCTCCTCCTGCATACAGGAGATGGCCCCGGTACTTCGGTTCGCGGCAGAGTTCGTTCACCCGGTCCATGTTGAACTGGCTCGACTTGATGAGCAGGTTTCCGTTCCTCTGGTCGATGTCGGTGATGCCGGCTCTGGCCGCCTCCGCCCGCAGCAGCGCCACAGCGATCAGGTTGTTTACCGGCCGGGGCGGATCTCCGTAGCGGTCGATGAGCTCGTCCACCAGGTCGTTGGCGTCCTCCTCCGTGCGCAGAGCCGCAATGCGGCGGTACAGATCCATCCGCTGCTCCGAGGAGGGCACATAGCGGTCCGGCACGGAGGCGGGGATGGTCAGGCTGGCGGAGCACTCCGCCTCCTTTGTGGGGGTGAGACCCTGCTCCGTAAGCACAGCCTCCTCCAGCATCTTCAGGTACATGTCATAGCCCACGGAGAGCATGAAGCCGCTCTGCTCCGGACCCAGCACGTTGCCGGCGCCCCGGATCTCCAGGTCCCGCATGGCAATCTTGAAGCCGGACCCGAACTCCGCAAAGTCCCGGATTGCAGCCAGGCGCTTCTCCGCCGACTCCGACAGCGCCTTCCCGGGCCGGTAGGTCAGGTACGCATAGGCCCGGCGGGCGGAGCGGCCCACACGGCCCCGGATCTGGTGCAGCTGGGCCAGGCCCATCCGGTCCGCATCCTCAATGATCAGGGTATTGACATTGGGCAGGTCGATGCCCGTCTCTATAATGGTGGTGCACACCAGGACGCTGATCTCGTTGTCCGTCATCTGGGTCATGACGTCGTCGATCTGCTCCTGGTCCATCTGTCCGTGGGCGATGCCCACGGTCACATCCTCTCCCAGCAGAGCCCGGATCCTGGCAGCGCAGGACTCAATGGTCTCCACCCGGTTGTGGAGGTAGAAGACCTGACCGCCCCGCCCCAGTTCCTTGCGCATGGCGTCAGCCAGCACGCTCCAGTCGTGCTCCAGCACATAGGTCTGCACCGGCAGCCGGTCCTGGGGCGGCTCCTCCAGGGTGGACATGTCCCGGATCCCGGACAGAGCCATGTTCAGAGTCCGGGGGATAGGAGTGGCGGAGAGGGTCAGCACGTCCACCTGCTTGAACCGGTTCTTCAGCTTCTCCTTGTGCCGCACCCCGAAGCGCTGCTCCTCGTCAACCACCAGCAGACCCAGGTCGGCAAACTGCACGTCCTGGTTGAAGAGGCGGTGGGTTCCGATCAGCAGGTCCACCTTGCCGGCCTTCACCCGGGCCAGGGTGTCCCGGACCTGCGCCGGCGTGCGGAAGCGGGACAGCACATCGATGGAGACGGGGTAGTTCTGGAACCGCCGGATGGCCGTGAGGTAATGCTGGCGGGCCAGCACCGTGGTGGGGACCAGGATGCAGGCCTGCTTGCCCTCCATGACGCACTTCATGACGGCCCGGAAGGCCACCTCCGTCTTGCCGTATCCCACGTCGCCGCAGAGGAGCCGGTCCATGGGACGGGGCTTCTCCATGTCCCGCTTGATCTCCATGGCGCTGCGCAGCTGGTCCTCCGTCTCCGTGAACTCGAACTCGTCCTCAAACTCCTTCTGCCACTCGGTGTCCGGACCGAAGGCGTAGCCCGGCTGCCGCTCCCGCTCCGCGTAGAGCTTCACCAGGCCTTTGGCCAGATTCTGCACTGCCTTCCTGGCCTTTGTCTTGGTCTTCTCCCAGTCCCTGCCCCCCAGGCTGTTGAGCTTTCTGCGGCTGTTTCCGTCCTCGCCTCCGCCGATATACTTGGAGATCAGGTCCAGACTGGTGGCCGGCACGTAGAGCACGTCGCTGCCCGCGTAGGCCAGCTTCACGTAGTCCTTCTGTATGCCGTCCACCTGCATCTTGACCATGCCCACATAGCGGCCGAGACCGTGGTGCTCGTGGATAACCAGGTCGCCGGGGGAGAGGTCGGCGTAGGATTTTACCTTCTGCCGGTTTGACTCGTCCTCCCCCTTCGACCTGCGCCTGTGCTTCTGGGTCCTCTCGCCCTCTGTAATCACCGCCAGCCTGATGGTCGGGTACTCGATGCCTCCGGACAGTCCTCCTGTCGTGACATAGGTCTCTCCCGGATCCGGGAGCTTTGTCAGGTTGAACATCAGGGCGGAGCGGATCCCCTGTTCCTGCAGGTGCTCCTGCAGTTCCCGGGCGTGCTGCTCCCCGGAGGCCAGAACCAGGGAGGAGAAGCGGTTCTTCTGATAGTGCAGCAGATCCTGCACGGCCGCCTCCGGACTGGCTCCGATCCCCGGCAGCTGTTTGGCTGTTACCGGCAGAAGCACCCGCGGGGGTATGGGATAGCCGGAGGCTGCAAAGGCGTCCAGATAGACCAGACCCCAGTTCTCCAGCTCGGCCGAAAAGTCGCTGTAGGTCCTGCCCAGCTCGCTGCAGGAGCCGTCCAGCTCCCCCTTCTCCAGGAGAAGCTTCACGTCTTCCTCCGTCTGCCACTGCCAGTTCTTCGCCCGCTCCGCCACCCGGACCGACTCGCTGATGATGACGCAGGCGTCCGGGGGGAGGAACTCCGCCGCCGTGGCCATCTTCGGGTAGATGAGGGGCATGTAGCGGTCCGGAGCCGGAATGGTTTCCAGCTGGGCTGCGGATTCCAGGTCCCTGGCCAGGGTCTTCGCCAGGTCCTGGTTCTTCGCCTTCTCCGCCCTGGCCAGCAGCTTCCGCACCGCCTCTGTCAGGCCGTCGAGTCCCCCCGGCGCCGCATGGGGCAGCACCTCCCCGGCGGGGAGGATCAGGGCGCTCTCTATATTGGATATCCTGCGCTGGGTCTCCGTATCAAAGATCCCCATGGCGTCGATCTCGTCGCCGAAGAAATCCAGCCGCACCGGAAACTCCATTCCAGGAGGGAAGACGTCCAGGATGCCGCCGCGGGCGGCAAACTGCCCCACGCCCTCCACCTGGTCGCAGCGGCTGTAGCCGGCGGTCACCAGGTCCCGGCACACCTCCTCCAGGTTCCAGGACTCCCCGATGCGGAACTCCCAGCTGCAGCGGTCCAGAACATCCGGGGGCATGGTGCGCTGAAGCATGCCCTCTA
This sequence comes from uncultured Oscillospiraceae bacterium, assembly GCA_964471855.1. Taxonomy (GTDB): domain Bacteria; phylum Bacillota; class Clostridia; order Oscillospirales; family Oscillospiraceae; genus Lawsonibacter. The sequence goes on from CAYYHY010000050.1 coordinate 5,276, forward strand.
TGGAGGCCGTCATGTACCTGACCTTTCCGGTGCGGATCTGGTGCATGATGCTCAGTCTCCTGTGCTCCCACTGCTTTGAGACCGTGGCGCCGGGGTAGAAGGTCATGGTGCGGGCCTTCAGCACCGGCACCTGCTCCTCTGTAAAGGAGGTGATGTCCCTGGCGATCCGCTCCGCCTCCCCCTCGTCCGAGCATATGACCACGACAGGCCGCCCTGTCACCATGCCCAGGCCGGCGGCCATGTGGGCCCTGTGCACCGCAGCCAGTCCCGTGACGGACACGGGGGAGAGCCCTCCCTCGATAGCCTCGCACAGTCTGTTGAATTCCGGCAGACGGGTGAGCGCCTGTGTCAGCAGTTTCATCTTCTGGCTCCTCCTCGAACGGCAGATTCCTTCCGGGGTGCCCGGCACCCCTGTCCGCTGCCCTCCCCGCCCTGCGGGAAAGGGGACGGGCGCAGACGGAAATCTGCGCCTTCAGTGGTTGAACTGGTTCATGGCGGCGTCCACGCCGTCCCGGATAATGACCTCCACCGCATCCGCCGCCCGTCTGACTGCGTCTTCGATGGCTGTCCTGTCCTCGCCCCGGGGCTTTCCCAGCACCCAGTCCACCATGTCATAGTCCGGACCGGGCTTTGCCCCCACACCCACCCGGATGCGGGGGAACTGGTCCGTACCCAGGCAGGCGATGATGCTCCTGAGCCCGTTGTGGCCCCCCGCCGAACCGGAGCGGCGGATCCGGATCCGTCCCGGGGCCAGGGCCACATCGTCGGACACCGTCAGCACCCGCTCCGGGGGAATCCTGTAGTAATCCGCAGCGGGCTTCGCCGCCTCCCCGGACAGGTTCATGTAGGTCACCGGCTTCATGATGAGCACTTTCTCCCCGGCAATGGTGAGAATATTGGTCAGGGCCTTGAACCTGAGCCGCTGGACAGGGGCGCTGCAGCGCTCCGCCACCTCGTCCGCCACCATCCAGCCGGCATTGTGTCTGGTTCCTTCGTATCTGTCCCCGGGGTTGCCCAGGCACACCAGCAGCCAGGATGCACCCCCGGATTTCTGTCCAAAAAGCATGGCTGTTCCCTCCATGGCAAACGCCCAAAGGGGGCGGGTATTGCTACCCGCCCCTTCTGGGCCAGTCACTGTCCGCAGTATCAGAGAAACAGGGGAGACACGGATGTCTCCATGTAGATGTGGCTGATTGCCTCCGCAAACATGTGCGCCACAGAGATATACTTGATCTTGGAGCTGTGGACGCCGGGCTTGGGAGGGATGGTGTCCAGGAAGATGACCTGGTCCAGGACGCTCTCCTCAATGAGGCGCACGGCCTGGCCGGAGAGCACCCCGTGGGTGGCCACGGCGGTGACGTCCTTTGCGCCGCCCAGCTCCACCAGGGCCTTGGCCGCGTGGCAGAGGGAGCCGCCGGTGTCCACCATGTCGTCCAGGAGGATGACGTGCATCCCCCGCACGTCGCCGATGATGTTCATGACCTCGGAGGAGTTGGCCTTCTGGCGGCGCTTGTCCACGATGGCCAGAGCCATGTTCAGCTTCTGGGCAAAGGCACGGGCCCGGGCCACGGAGCCTACGTCGGGGGAGACCACCATGGTCTCGTCGTGCACGGCGGCAAACTTCATGTTCATGTGCTGAACAAAGATGGGGGAGCCCAGCAGGTTGTCCACGGGGATGTCGAAGAACCCCTGGATCTGGTTGGCGTGGAGGTCCATGGTCAGCACCCGGTCCGCGCCGGCGGTGGTGATGAGGTTGGCCACCAGCTTGGCGGAGATGGGGTCCCGGGGCTTGGTCTTCCGGTCCTGCCTGGCGTAGCCGAAGTAGGGAATGACCGCAGTGACGCGGCCGGCAGAGGCCCGCTTCAGAGCATCAATCATGATGAGCAGCTCCATCAGGGCGTCGTTGACCGACCTGTCCTTTCCGTCCTTCTGGAAGCAGCAGGTGGACTGCACTACGAACACGTCAGAGCCGCGGACGGTCTCGTACATGGACGCATAGTTCTCTCCATCTGAAAACGAACCCACTTCACAGGTCCCCAGGGGGATTCCCAGTTCCCTGCAGATGTCCTTCGCCAGCTGCGGGTTGGAGTTCCCTGTGAAAATTTTGATTCCCTTCTGTGCAAACATAAAAAATCCTCCCGATCTTTTCGGCACAGTCCGGTCTGCGGCCAGGCCGCATGCACCGTACACTGTCCTGCTCTGCGGTCAGGTCTCTTTCTTCTGTCCTTTTCTGGTGCGGTTCACTTCCGCCCAGCCGTCACGGACCAGCAGCCGGGGCCGGCCTACGGCCAGCGCATCCGGAGGAACATCCTTGGTCACCGTGGTGCCCGCTGCAATGAAGGCTCCCTCCCCCACGGAGACGGGGGCCACAAAGTTGGTGTTGCAGCCTACGAACACATGGCTCCCGATGGTGGTGCGGTGCTTCTGGAACCCGTCGTAGTTGCAGGTGACGGTGCCGCAGCCGAAGTTGCAGTCCTCCCCCACATCGCTGTCTCCCACATAGGTCAGATGCGCCATCTTCGTGCCCCGGCCCAGCTTCGAGTTCTTCAGCTGGACGAAGGCGCCGATTTTGGATTCCTCCCCCACATCACACCCGGGACGGATGTGGGTGTAGGGGCCGATCTCGCATCCGGCCCGTATGATGCTGTCCTCCACCTGAGCCGTATTGATGGTGCAGCCGTCCTCAACCGTGGCATCTGTCAGCATGACGTTGGGCCCGATGGTGCACCCGGCGCCCACGGAGGTGTGCCCCCGCAGGATGGTGCCCGGGAGGAGCAGAGTCCCCGCCCCCACCGTCACCGTATCCTCTGCATAGACAGAGGACGGATCCATCATGTCCACACCGCCCGCCAGAAGCGCCTCTCTCTTGGCCGCCAGGGCCTCGGAACGATCTCCCATAAAATTCTGTCCCTCCAGAAAATCCTGCTGCTGCAGCGCTTCGGGGCACCTGCCCCGGCGCACATGCATACTAGCAGGAAACCGCCGATCTTGCAAGGAAAATTTTCCTCTGCAGCTCCTGCAGTCAAATTTTCAGTCAGCGCACCGGAGCTGGAGCCGGTGCCTTCACCCCCAGCTTCTCCCGCAGGCGCATGCGCTTCCAGAAGCCGCTGTACTCCAGGCCGGCGCTGATGTCGTCCACCAGGTCCACCAGCCAGGCCTCCCGGGAGCGGGGGAGGGCTCCGCCGAAGGGCCACATGTGGGAGAGGATGATGTTCTGCTCCTTGCGGCTCAGTTCCGTCAGCTTCACCGCGTTGCGGCAGGCGACCTTCGGATGCACGAAGCACTGGACGGGGGCCAGCTTTGTGCGGGGATCATACAGATAGAGGTCATGGAGCAGACCGGCCCGGGCGGCGGCCCGGGCGTCCAGGCCCAGACAGTCTGCGGCCCGGAAGGAGAGATAGCTGACAAGCAGGGAGTGCTCCAGGCATGTCACGCTGCCGTGGTGCCGCCACAGTCCCATGCTGCGGACCTCCGGGGAGCGGAGCAGATCCCCCGCCGCATCGACATACTCGCACAGGTGCTGATTCATGAGTGCCTCCCGAAATTCACAGTTTCCAGTCAGCGGACCTGACCGGTTCCGCGGATCACGTACTTGTAGGTGCACAGCTCCTGCAGCCCCATGGGGCCTCTGGCGTGGAGCTTCTGGGTGGAGATGCCCATCTCGCAGCCCAGTCCGAACTCTCCTCCGTCTGTAAAGCGGGTGGATGCGTTCCAGTACACGGCGGCGGAGTCCACCTGGCGGAGGAACAGTTCCGCTGCCTCTCTGTCTTCCGTCACAATGGCGTCGCTGTGACCCGTGGAGTGGAGGGCAATGTGCTCCACCGCCTCCTCCACGCTGTCCACAACCTTCACAGCCATGCAGTAGTCCAGAAATTCCGTATCGAAATCCCGGCCGGATGCCGGGGTGCCGGGGATGACCGCCGCAGCCCGCTCGTCCAGGCGCAGCTCCACAGGGACCAGATTCTTTTCCGTCCGGCTGTCTGTCATCCGCTGCCTGAACCTGGGCAGGAACTCCTCTGCGATGTCCCGGTGCACCAGACACACCTCCGCCGCATTGCAGACAGAGGGGCGGGAGCACTTGGCGTTCTCCAGAATGTTCAGCGCCATCTCCTGGTCCGCAGCCCTGTCCACATAGATGTGGCAGATGCCGGTGCCCGTCTCCAGCACCGGAACGGTGGCGTTGTCCACGCAGGCCCGGATCAGTCCGGCACCGCCCCTGGGGATGAGCAGATCCACAAGCCCCCTGGCAGTCATCAGCTCGCTGGCGGAGGCCCTGGTGGTGTCCTCCACCAGACCCAGGGCGCTCTGGGGCAGCCCCGCTTCGGCCAGACCCGCCCGCAGAGCCTCTACGATGGCGGCGGCGGAGCGGTGAGCCTCCTTCCCCGCCCGCAGGACGCAGGCGGAACCTGCCTTCAGGGCCAGGGCGGCGGCATCCGAGGTCACATTGGGCCGGCTCTCGTAGATGATGGCGATGACCCCCATGGGCACGGCCGTCTTCTCAATCACAAGCCCGTTTGGGCGCTCCACCCGGGTGAGCACGGCTCCCGCCGGGTCGGGGAGATCCGCAACCTGCCGGATCCCCTCCGCCATGCCCTCGATCCTGTCCCGGGAGAGGGCCAGCCGGTCCAGCATGACATCCGACATGGTGTTCCGGGCCGCCTCCATGTCCCGGCTGTTCTCAGACAGAATGTGGTCCGACTCCAGCAGCAGGCTTTCGGCCATGGACCGCAGAGCCCTGTTCTTTGTTTCCGTATCCGCAAGAGCCATGGCGGTCTTTGCTGCAGCCGCCTGCTCCAGAATTTCCTGTGTTGTCATGCCCTGTCAGGCGCGGCATCCTCCGGCACGCCCCGAAGGTGCAGCGCCCTCCTCCTTTTCCATCGGCCGGACCGGTGCCCGGCCTGAATCTGCAGCCCTCCGCCCGCGGGGGAGAGCCGGTGCAGGGATATGAAATCAGCTTCGCTTTCCGGAGGCCCGGAACCGGGTCCCCACGGGCTTCCCCTCCGCAATGTCGTAGAGGAGCTCGGCCCTGCTGCCGTTGGATATGATCATGTCGCATCCCGCCTCGCTGCAGATGCGGGCCGCCTTCAGTTTGGTGACCATCCCTCCGGAGGCCAGGGAACTGCCTGTGCCGCCGGCCAGGGCCTCGATCTCGGGGGTGACTTCCTCCACCACGGAGATCAGCCTGGCATCCGGGCAGGTGCGGGGGTCCGCCGTATACAGACCGTCGATGTCGCTGAGGATCACCAGCAGGTCCGCCTTCGCCAGGGTGGCCACAATGGCGGAGAGGGTGTCGTTCTCCCCGATGGTGGTCTCGATGCCGACCTCGTCCGTGGCCACGGCGTCATTCTCATTGACGATGGGTACTGCGTTGAGTTCCAGCAGGCGGCTGAGGGTGTTCTCCAGGTTGGCCCGCCTGTGTGGATCCCGCACATCTCCGCCGGTCAGCAGCACCTGAGCCGCCACGTGGTTGTACCGGGCAAAGAGCTGGTCGTATGTGTACATCATCTCGCACTGGCCCACCGCCGCCGCGGCCTGCTTGGTGGGCATGTCCGCAGGACGGCCGGGGAGGTTCAGCTTTCCTACCCCCAGCCCGATGGCCCCGGAGGAGACCAGCACCATCTGGTGTCCGGCGTTCTTCAGGTCGGAGAAGACCTTTACCAGTTCCTCCACCCGCCGGATGTTCAGCCGCCCGGTTCTGTGGGTGAGGGTGGAGGTGCCTACCTTGACTACGATTCTCAAACTGCTCGCCTCAGCTTACTTTCCCAGGGATCCTGTCTTTTCATAGCCGGCAATGACCGCCTCCATGGCGGCGGCCCGGAATCCCCTGTTTTCCAGCGCCCTGACGCCCTGGATGGTGGACCCGCCGGGGGAGGTGACGGCGTCCTTCAGAGCGCCGGGGTGCTTTCCCGACTCCAGCACCATCTGCGCCGCCCCCAGAACTGTCTGTGCCGCCCAGGCCTGCGCCCTGTCCCGGGGGAGCCCGCAGGCAACGCCCCCGTCCGCCAGGGCCTCAATAAAGAGGTATGCATAGGCCGGTCCGCAGCCGGACACCGCAGAGGCCGCATCCATCAGATTCTCCGGTATCTGGTCCAGGAGCCCCGCAGGCTTCATGAGGGCCAGAAACTCTGCCGTCTCCTCCGCCGTGGCACCTTCGCTGCAGACCTGTATCACCCCGGCGCCGATGGCGGCGGGGGTGTTCGGCATGATGCGGATCACGGGGCAGTCCGGCATTCCCGCCAGCTCCCGGATCCTGCTGCAGGTGACGCCCGCAGCCATGCTCACCAGCACAAAGCGGTCCAGGCGCCCCCGGAGCACCTCCCCGGTCTCTGCAAAGACATCCCCCAGCATCTGGGGCTTCACCCCCAGGAATATGAGGGAGGCCCGCTCCGCCGTCTCCCGGCTGGGCACCGCGCTCCCTGTTCCAAGCCTTCCGGCCAGGGCCGCGGCCTTCTCCGCCGTGCGGTTGGAGAACAGAAACACGGAGCCGGGGGATCCCTGGACAGCGGCCGCCGCCAGAGCGGAGCCCATGTTTCCTGTTCCGATAAACCCGATCACTGGATACATCGATTTCTTCCTTCCTCTCCAGCCTGCGGACCGCCCGGGGCCCGCCTTTCTTTCCCCACCATGATATCACATCTGTCCCCGTTTGTTCTACGGAATTTAACATAATCTTAAGGTCCGGAATCTTGCCCTGCTTATCCAGAATGACTATACTAAGTGTACTACTACAGTTAGTACAGTTACAGCCGAGGAGGGAAATCATGCTGCAGCTGGATTTCAGAGACGCCCGTCCCATCTATGAACAGGTGAAGGACGGGCTGCGCCGGCTGATTGTCACCGGCGTAATAGGGGAGGGAGAGAAACTTCCCTCCGTGCGAACTCTGGCATCTTCCCTTGCCATCAACCCCAACACCATACAGAAGGCCTACGAGGCGCTGGAGGCGGAGGGGTATGTAAACACGGTGGCGGGGAAGGGCTCCTTCGCAGCCGCCAGAAGCGGCGTGGACGGAAAGCGGCGCAGCGAACTGCTGACCGCATTTGACAGAACTGTCTCCGAACTGCTCTATCTGGGCATGACACCGGAGGAACTGGCCGCGCGGATCTCCGCGCTGCAGAGCGAGGTGAAATCATGATACAGGTTGAAAATGCCGTCAAGACCTTCGGCAGCTTCCGCGCCCTGGACGGAACGAACATGCACGTGGAAAGCGGCTCCATCTACGGGCTGGTGGGCCCCAACGGCGCCGGCAAGTCCACTGTCATCCGCCACATTACCGGGGTCTACAGGCTGGATTCCGGCTCCGTTCTGGTGGACGGACAGCCGGTCTACGAGAATCCTGCCGTGAAGGCCCGCATCGCCGTCATACCGGACGAGCTCTTCTACTTCTCCTCCGCCACCACCCGGGACATGATGCATTTCTACAGGGGCATTTACCCCAGGTTCGACACAGAGCGCTATGAACTCCTGCGGGATGCCTTTCCGGAGGTCAGTGAGAAGGCACAGATCCGCCGCCTCTCCAAAGGCATGCAGAAGCAGTCCGCCTTCTGGCTGGCCCTGTGCTGCAGCCCGGATATTCTGGTGCTGGATGAGCCGGTGGACGGTCTGGATCCGGTCATGCGCCGGCAGGTGTGGTCCCTGCTCATGGGGGATGTGACCCAGCGGGGGACCACGGTGCTGGTCTCCTCCCACAATCTGAGGGAACTGGAGGACGTCTGCGACCATGTGGGCATCATGTCCAGGGGGAAGATCCTTCTGGAGCGCTCCCTCTCGGACCTGCAGGACAATCTGGTGAAGCTGCAGATCGCCTTCCGGGAACCCGGCAGCCTGCCGGAACTGCCCGGAGATCTGGATGTGCTGCACACCTCCCGGACGGGCCGTGTCTGGACCCTCATTATCCGGGGCAGCCAGGAATCCGTGAAGACCCGCATGGCTGCCTTCAGCCCCATGCTCATGGAGACCCTTCCCCTGACGCTGGAGGAAATCTTTATCTACGAACTGGGAGGTGAGCACTATGCCGTCCGGGACATCCTTCTTTAACTTCACCCTGTACAGGAAGAATCTGACCCGCTTCTGGCCCCTGTGGGGTGCCTACTCCCTGGTTCTGTTCTTTGCTGTCAGTCTGCCTCTTGTCAGCAGCAGTCTGAGCCGGGACGCCGGCTCCTCTTTCCTCACCATCCTGGAAAACAGCACGGTCAGCTCTCTCAACAGAACCTGGCTGGCTGTCGCTTTCGCCTTCGCTCTGTTCTCCGCCATGGCGGTGTTCGGCTTCCTGTACAGCAGCCGGACCGCCTGCGGAATGTTCGCCCTTCCCATGCGCAGAGAGGCTCTGTTCATCACCAGCTGCGCATCCGGTCTCAGCTTCATGCTGCTGCCCAACCTGGGGGCAGGTCTGGTCAGCGTTGTTATGCAGCTGTGTTTTGCACCCCGTGAGGAGTGGATGCAGTGCCTGAGAGTCACGGGGGTCTGGCTTCTTGCTCTCAGCGCCTTCTGTTTCATTTTCTTCGCCTTCGCCGTCTTCTGCGGCATGTTCACCGGACATATCCTGGGACTGCCCGCCTTCTACCTCATATTCAACTTTCTGGCAGCCTGGCTGCACATGCAGGCGCAGTCGGTCTGCAGCATGTTCCTCTACGGTTTTTCCGCCTTCAGCGACACCATCCAGAAAATCTCGGAGCTTCTGACTCCGACCGTGGCTCTCGCGCGTGCAGTCCAGTGGACGGCCGATCTGCAGGGTGTCAGCCATCTCAGGTCTCCCGGGACCATTGCCGGCTTCTGCGCTGCGGCGGCTGTATTCCTGCTGTTCAGCCTGCTGCTCTTCCGCCGGCGCCATGTGGAACGCGCCGGAGACGCAGTGGTCATCTCCCTGATGAAGCCCCTGTTCCGCTGCGGCGCCGCTGTCCTCACCGGTCTGCTGTTCGGATGTCTCACTTCTGTGATTCTGGGTCTGGATGAAAACGCCGTCTGGTCCTCTGCCTTCATCGTGCTCTGGACCGCAGCCGGATACGTCATTGCCGAGATGGTTCTGCGCAGGTCCTTCCGGGTTCTGTCCGCGTGGAAGGGATGTGCTGCCGTCTCCTGCGTCATGCTGCTGTTCTGCCTCTCTCTGGCAATGGACTGGTATGGATTTGAAACCAGGGTGCCGTCTGTGGAGGACACTGTCAGCATCACCTTGAACGGAGCCGGATTTTACAGCAACACACAGTCAGTAGAGGATAAGGAACTCATGGACCTGGCGGCTGATCTGCACCGGTCCCTCGTTGATGCCGCTCCTGAAATTCAGGAAGCGGAAGACCCGGACGGATGGGTCCATCTCGAACTCGCCTATCAGACAAAATCCGGCAGTACAGTCCTCCGCTCCTACTACATCCCCACATACAGGAGCGACCTGAAGAACGAAAATTCTGTCACCGCAAAACTGGACCAGTTCTACAATGATCCCCGGGTCAGAGCCATTGACTACAGTCTGGAGTGGTGGTCCCAGCAGCCCATTTCCAGCATATATGTGGAGGGAGTCCGGAATCCGGCATCGGATTTCACGGATTATGAGCCTGTGTATGTGGAGAATGCGTCCCAGAGCGAGATGAAAACCCTGTGGGATGCCATTCAGGAGGATTTTTCTGACGGCACTCTGGGAAAGTACTACCTGTTCAGCGACATTGACGAAAACCAGTATGACTGCCTGCTCTGCATCGAACGCCGCATGCAGCAGACCGCCCTGAATGGCACCATAGATCCACGCTTCCTGGATCCGGTAAGGGGAACATGGTCTGTGACACTGACCCCCCAGGCGGAGCATGTGCTGAAATGGCTCACAGACCACGGCGTGTTCAGTGACACCTGCCAGCCGGCTGAAGTGGACCTGGCCACAGGATCAGTTTTCTGATGTCATGTATGCCGCTGCAGGCGTGAACTG
>CAYYHY010000051.1:0-11308 GCA_964471855.1 uncultured Oscillospiraceae bacterium
TGCCGGAGCCGCACGCTCTTTTTGCAGTTCAGACCGTCCGGAAACAGCCCTCTGAGGAATGCAGAAGTTCGGCAAAAAACAGGGAGCAGACCCGGCTTTGCACCGGACCTGCTCCTTTTCTGTCTGTATGAAGATCAGCCGAACGTGAGGTCCAGCTTCCAGGCATGACTCTCGCCGGGCGCCAGGACCCGGGTCCAGGGGCGCTTCTCCAGGTCCCTTCCCGGACCGGGGAACCCGTCCCAGGGTTCGATGCAGACGAAACCGGGCACGCCCGGCTTGCTCCACAGCAGGACCACAGGGAAGGCCGCCGTATCCACCTGCACATATGCGCCGGAGGCGGCATGCTCCAGACGGACCCAGGCACCGGTGTCCTCAAAGGGAATGGAGTCGTTGTCGAAGAGGTTCCGGGTCAGGGGGATCACGCGGCCGCTCTCAAAGCGGAACTGGTACTCCTCCACACTGCTGCCGGGGACAAAGGGGCACACAAAGGCGGGGTGAAACCCGAACTGCACAGGCATCGGCTCCTCAGAGCTGTTCGTCGCTGTTACAGATGTCACTGTCCCGTTCTCCTTCAGTGCATGGACGGTATCCATGGTGAATGCCCAGGGCCAGCGCTGTTCATCGCCGGGCCAGGACAGATGGAAGTGCAGACTGCCGGGCCCCTGCTCCACCAGGGTGTGGTCCAGATCCCGGGCGAACCCGTGGCGCTCCGGCACCGAGAAGGTTCTTCCCTTCCAGACGAATGTGCCGTCCTCCAGATATCCGCAGAAGGGGAAGCACATGGGGGCATGCCTGGCCCAGACAGCCGGGTCGGCACCCCAGATTCTCTCCTGCCCGTCCAGCACAATGGAGCTCAGTTCCGCTCCATGGGTCGCGGCAGTCAGTGTCACCCTGCCGTTCGATACTGTGTAGTTCATCTCAGGTACTCCTTTCCCCGGCATCTCCCGACCCCGGCGCTCCGATTATACCACGGCCGCCTTCCCGCTGCAATCTGCATGCGGTCTCAGGCTCAGTATCCAGGGAGTGTCAGAAGTCCATCAGCCCGTACTTCACCTTGACCCGGTCCAGCTTTTCCAGCACCGGCTCCGCCCCGAACCAGAGGAAGAGGGCGGTGGCTGCCGCCTGGACGCAGTCAAAGGGGAATCCTGTCACATAGCTGGCCGCCAGGGTCTGCCAGTTCAGTTCCCCCGCCCAGATGAGCACCGAGGCGGGGTTCATGATGCCGCCGTAGAGAAGCACGGCACTCAGGGCGCCGAATATGCACAGGGAAACCCGGGATCTGCCCAGGAGTCCCCAGCGGTACAGAACCCCAGCCAGGAATCCGATGATCCCCATGGCGAACATCTGCCAGGGGGTCCAGGGTCCCTGGGAGAAGAGGATATTGGACAGGAGCATGGTCACGGCCCCCACCAGAAATCCGGTCTCTCCCCCGAACTCCACCCCGGCGAGGATGCACACCGCCATTACCGGCTTGCACTGCTGAAACATGAAGAAGACCGCCCGGCCGGCGGTGCCCATGGCGCACAGCACTGCAGTGACAGCCAGTTCCCGGCTCCCGGGCTTCCGCCCCTCGAACACCAGGAAGAAGGGGATCATGGTCTCCAGCAGGATAAGAAGGGCGATGAAGTAGTATTTGCGCCCCTTCAGCACATGCGCCCCCAGGTACAGCGTCAGGGGCACCAGCAGAAGGATGAAGACAGCGGCTGCAGCCGTCCGCGGGGACAGCTTCCGCTTCTCCCGCACGGTCCGTTCCCGTGCAGGGTTCCGCCGCCAGGTGGCCATGGCGAGAATCACCAGGGCTGCCAGAAAGGCTGCATAGAGCTGCAGCTGGCCCTGTGCCGCTCCGGAAAGACCGGCCGGTCCGGTGAGCTGGCTGAGATCTGTAATCCGGGCCGCCTGGAAGAAGATCCCCAGGGCTGCGGCTCCGGAGAGCACCGCCAGGACTCTGCGCCAGAGAGGGAGCGGGGGCGGCCGCCAGGCCGCGGTGCCGGGTTCAGGGGGTGGAAGAGCTGCCTCTTCCGGCTCCTTCTCTTCCTCTGCCGGGGGCAGACTGCCGCCGCAGCAGAAAACTGCATCCTCCACGGTGACCGCCAGGGGCACCGTCTCCCGGCACATGCGGCTGACCGAGGTGGTGTAGAAGCTGTTTCCGGAGAAGAACTCCCGGGGTGTTCCCTCTGCGGTGACCGCCCCGTCAAAGAGCAGGGCACAGCGGCCGGCGTGGCGGGCGCAGAACTCCACGTCGTGGCTGACCATGAGGATGCTGACCCCCTGTCCCTGGAGCTTCCCCAGGATTCCCGCAAAGGTCTCCTTGAACTGGGCGTCCAGGCCCTTGGTGGGCTCGTCCAGGAGCAGGATGTCCGGATCCAGCAGCAGCATGCGGGCCAGGGCCGCCCTCTGCTGCTCTCCCCCGGAGAGGTCATAGGGGTGGCGGTCCAGCAGATGCTCCAGCCTGCACAGGGAGACGGCCCCGGCCGTCTTCTCTTCCCTCTCCTCCTCTGTGCCGGCCGCCGCCGTCAGCAGGTCCTCCCGCAGGGTCCGCTTTACAAACAGGGTCTTCGGGTCCTGGGGCAGAAGGCAGACCCTGCCCCGGACCTCCAGTTCCCCCCGGTCCGGATGCTTCAGACCGGCAAACAGCCTGAGGGCCGTTGTCTTCCCGGCTCCGTTTCCCCCCAGCAGGGCGAGAAACTCCCCCCGGTGCAGGGTCAGGGTGAGTCCGTTCACTGCATCCCGCTCCCCTCCCTCCCAGCGGAAGTGGAGTTCCCTGCAGGAGAGCACCGAGGGATCCGGGCAGGCCGGCACATGCTCCTCCGGCAGAGATTTCAGAACGTGGGTGCGGGCAAACTCTCCGATCCACTCCCGCCCCTCCCGTACGGTAACGGGACAGGCGGTCCCCTCTGTATCTGAGGCGGCCCATACCCGCATGGGGGCGGGCATGGCCAGAAACATCCCGTGCCCCTGTTTCCTGAGACAGTCCCCCGTCTCCGCGGGGGTCCCCGTGCAGAGGATTCTTCCCTCCTCCATGACAGCGGCCCGGTCCGCCAGGGGCAGAGCCTCCTCCAGCCGGTGCTCCGCCAGAATCACCGCCGTACCCAGCTCCCGGCTGATTCTCCCCAGCATGGAGAAGAACTCCGAGGCGGCCACGGGGTCCAGCTGACCGGCCGGCTCGTCCAGCACAAGGATCTGCGGCTGCATGACCATGACCGAGGCCAGGTTCAGCAGCTGCTTCTGCCCCCCGGACAGCTCCGAGGTGCTTCTGTAAAACCAGCTCTGCATGCCGAAGAAGGAGGCCATCTCCGCCACCCGGCGGCGGATCACCGGGGTGGGGAAGCCCAGGCTCTCCAGCCCGAAGGCCATCTCATGCCAGACTTTGTCTGTCACCGTCTGGCTCTCCGGGTCCTGTCCCACAAAGCCCGCCGCCGTGCTCTGCTCCCTGCGGTCCAGGCTCTCCAGGGGCCGCCCCTGGTACAGGATCTCCCCCGTCCTCTCCCCGTGAGGGGCCAGCACCGGCTTCAGATGCCGGAGAAGGGTGGACTTGCCGCAGCCCGAGGGTCCGCAGAGCACTACAAACTCCCCCCGCCCCACGGTCAGGCTGACTCCGTCCAGGGCGGGGTTTCTCTGTTCTGGATATGTAAAGGTCAGATTCCGGATCTCAATCAGGGGACATTCCACGCAGGCGCCTCCTCTCCCCGGACTTTGCCCGGTTTTCCGCCGCCTCCAGCCACACCGGCGTCAGGCAGAGGCTGAGAAAACAGAGCAGGAGCGCAGCCGGCACGGGACCGGCCGCCACACTTTTTATGGAGGGAAAGCAGCGCCACCTGCAGCCCCCGGCCAGGGCGCCCCCCAGAAGGAAGAGCCCGCAGGCGCCGAAGAAGGCAAGCAGAGCCCTGTCCCGGCTCTCCAGTACAAAGATGGAGAAGGCGGTGCGGCCGGGGAGGCCCCAGCCCCGCCCCTTCATGCTGTCCGCCGTATCGATGGCGCTCTCCAGGGACCAGGTCACAAGGACAGAGAACACGGCCGCCCAGTTTCTCACCCGGTTTAACATGCCGCCCCCGTGGATGCTCCGCCCCGCGCACTGCTGGGCCTGGGCCACCGCGTCAAACTGGGAACTGAACCGGGGCACGAACCGCAGGGCCAGGGACAGCATGAGACTGAGGGAGGGGATCACCCGCCCCAGCAGGTACATGATCCGGTCCGAGGTCATCACCGCCGTGACGCTGACAAACCAGAGAACCGCCGCGGCCAGGGCGGCGGCCCCCGTGAGACCGCAGACGATGCTCTCCAGCGTCAGGGGGTTCCCTCCCGGCAGGTAGGTCAGAATGGTCACCCCCTGGTGGGTAAAGGCGGGAAACAGCACCGCCGCCGCGATGCAGCCGGGCACCAGGAACCGGAGGGTCCCCCTCACCGCCCGGCTCCCGGCCAGGCGCACCCCGCACACTGCGGCGCAGACCAGGGAGACCCCCAGAAAGGCCGGGTGCTGCACCGTCATGGTGACAGCAAGGACCAGGATGAAATAAGCGGCACTGACCAGGGGGTGGCAGCCGGCAAAGGTGCTGCGTCTCATCCGGGGTCTCCCCCGGGCATGCCGTTTCCGGTTGCATAGCCGCCGCCCACATCGGCCCCCAGGTCGCAGGTGTACACCCAGCACACCCGGTCCCCCTCCTTCAGCTGGTAGCGGGAACAGCCGTAGTTGGGAAACCAGCCGTTGACGGAGTACATCCAGCCGGACAGCTCCCCGCAGTCGAACTCGTAGAGGTTCTGGATCCCCTCGATGTAGGCGGAGTTGTATACAGGGGTGTCAGTAAACTCCATCTGGATCCCCGCCTTCTTCATCTCCCGCTGCAGCACGTTGAAGACGCTCTCCCCCTCGTAGAAGGTGACCTCCGTCTCCGGAAAGATGACCCCGTCCTCCGGCACCAGCTCCAGCTTGTTTGTATCCAGCCAGTCCAGCCTGCTGAGGATGGTGTCGCAGCGCACCGAGAGGGTACAGACATGGGGGGTGTCCGAGAGGGTCACGTCCTGGGGTTCCACCGGCAGGGGCTTCCCCTCCGGCACCGGGTCTGTCAGGTATCTGTCCTTTCCCGTCTCCGGGTCGATGATCTGCTGCGGCTCTCCCCCGCTCTCTGCAGGTCCCCCTGCCGGCTCCTCAGGGGTCTGCTCCCCGGCGGGCGGCGGTTCCTGCTCCGGCTGTTCCGGTTCTGCATCTGTGCTCTGACCCCCTGGGTCCGGGGCAGGCTCAGGCGAAACCGGTTCCTCCTCCCTGGAGGGCTCTGCCTCCTGGGGCTGATTCTTTTCCCCGGCAGGCTCCGGCGCCGGCGTCAAGTTCTCTTCCCCGCCGGCCGGTTCCTCTTCTTCTGTATCTGTACTGCCGGCAGCAGTGCTCAGTTCCTGCTTTTCAGGCTCCGCCGGGTCCTCCCCGGCGGAACTCTCAGGCTTCTCCTCTTCCCCTCCGCTCTCCGGCGGCGTGCTTCTGTCTGTCTCCACGCTGCTGGAACTCTCTGTGCCGCTGGATACGGTCCAGCCCCGCAGGCCCGGGGCATCCCCGCCGTACCAGAAGGCAAAGGCCAGGATGCAGACCAGCAGCACCGCTGCGGCGGCCTTCTTCCCGTTCTTCTTCCACCAGTCCACAGCCGGGTCCCCCTACAGCAGCCGGGCGGCGCCCAGCATGCGGAAGAGCATCCGGGCCATGTCGCACCGGCGCACGTTCTCCAGGGGCCGGATCTCCAGGTCCGCCTGGTCCAGGATATCCTCCCGGTAACAGAACGCCAGGGAGGACCGGGCCCAGTCCCCGGCGGTGACCCAGTCTGTAAACTGGGCCAGCATGTTCCGCACCGCGGCGGTGTCCATCTCCGTGTCCATGCCGCAGAGCTTCGCAGCCCTCTCCGTCATGGCGGCGGCCTCCTGCCTGGTCACTGTCCCCTCCGGGTTGAACCTGCCGTCCCCCATTCCTTTGATAATGCCGTATCTGCTGGCGGTCCCCGCATCTCCGGCGTACCAGGCATCCGGGGGCACATCGGTAAAGGCATCGGCCGCCTGAGGCTGCAGACCCAGGGCCCGCACCGTCATGGCAGCAAACTCCGCCCGGGTCATGACCCCGTCGGGGTCAAACTTCCCGTCCCCCTTCCCCTTGAGGACTCCCCTGGAAGCCAGGGCCTCGATGGCCGCCTGGTCCGGGTGGGCGTTCTCTCCGGCGATGTCGTCAAAGGTCATGCCGGGGTCCGTCACCGGCAGTTTCTTCACGTCCGGGTTCTTCCCGGGAAGACCCTGTGCGGTGTTCCCCCCGCCCCCCTGGGCGTGGATCTCCGTATCCCCCATGCGGTAGAGGCTGTTCTTCCCCTCTTCCCTGCGCAGCACCGCCGTCAGGGCACAGAGCCCCTGCTCCGAGGCCATCTGGCTGGAGCCCGCTCCGGAGCCCGTGTGGATGAAGCTCCCGTCCGGCTGGCGCCAGCTGAGGAGGTTGTCCAGGAGGGTGTGTCCGTTCTTTACAAACCGGGGGTCGTCCGGCTCCAGCCCCAGGGTGCAGAGGGCGATCAGCACCTGGGCCGTGCTCTCGGAGTTGACAGACCCCCAGGAGTCGTAGCCCCCGTCCCCGTCCTGCATGGAGGACAGGCAGGTCAGGGCTCTGTCCACAGCCGCCTTCACCGCCGGCTGGTCCAGGTACCCCGCCAGAGCCTGGAGGGACATGGCTGTCATGTCGGGATCCGCCTTCCCGGCTCCCCCTTTCTCCGTCAGATTCCACCCGCCGCCGTCCAGCTGCCGGGAGAGGATCTCCTCCACGTACATCTGCCTCGTGGCCTGCTTCTCCGCTCCGGGGCAGGGCGGCACGGAATACTCCCCGCTGTCCAGGGCGATCAGGGCCCAGACAGGTCCGTTGAGCCCCTGCCATATGGTTTTCTCAAAGTCCCCCAGGGGGACCGTCAGGTCATGGCCCGCCACGCTGCGGGGGTCCGCCCCCACTGCGGTCAGGGCGAGGATGACCCTGCTGTACTCTGTGTATTTGCGCTCGTGGAGCACCCCGCCGCAGGCCTTCACATACTCCTCCACCGTCTGCAGATAGCTGTCCCAGTAATCCTGAGGCACGCTGCAGCCCGACCGGGCCAGTCCGATGACCGCCCACTCGCCCCCGATGGAACCGGGCTGGGGATTCTTCACCGTGCGCAGCATCCAGGCTGCGCTCTCCTGGACCGTCTTCTCCAGGTCCGCCTCCGCCCCGGCCGCAGGCAGGGAGAGGGACAGAAGGAGGGCCAGGACCAGCACCGGGGCCAGAGACCGTTTCCAGACTTTCATGTCATTCTCCTTCCGCCCCGCCTGCACCGGTACCGGCACAGACGGGGCGCTGTTATTCTCAGTTCTGTTTATTAACCACAAGGCCTGTCAGTCTCTGGAGGATGGAGGCCGCCTCGGCCCGGGTCACCCTGCCGGCAGGGCGCAGAGCCCCGGTTCCGTCCCCCTGGAAGAGTCCCGCTGCGGCAGCGGACTCCATGGCCTCTCTGGCCCAGGGGGAGACAGCCTCTCCGTCTGTAAACCGGTCAAGCCCGGATCCTGCAGGGAGCTTCACTCCAATGCTCTCTGCATACCGGCACACCATGGCGGCCAGCTGCTCCCGGGTGACGGGGTCATCCGGGGCGAAGTGTCCGTCCCCCGTTCCGTTTACAATGCCGGTGCTGCCGGCCCACCTGGCAGCCTCCGCATACCAGGTGCCCTCCGGTGTGTCCGGGAACAGTGCCTGTGCGGAAGACAGGGGCTCGCTCTCCAGACGCCACAGGACCGCCGCCGTCATGGCCCGGCTCATCTCCATTTCAGGGGCAAAGCGGTCCTCCTCCACCCCCGTGATCAGTTCCCTGCTGGAGGCGAAGGCCGCCGCATCCTCATACCAGGCTCCGGCTTCCACGTCCGCAAACTGCTTTGCCCGGTCCCGCACCGCCAGGGTGCAGGACCCGTCCAGCAGGGCCACAAGGGTGCCGTCCCCCTGGACGCACTTCCGGACCACGGTCTCCTTCCCGCCGGCGCCGATGCACACCAGGACGCTGCCGCTGCCCGCCTCTGCGGGGATCTCCGCCGTCAGCCCCGATGCCAGCTTCTCCAGCACGGTGCCCCGGGAGCGGATCTGGATCACGGTGCTTCCGTCCTTCCTCTGCTCCGCAGACAGGTGCAGGGACTCCGAGCTCTTCCCGTCCAGCCCCTTCAGGCTCCCCGCCGGCAGGGTGACAGACCCGGCCGGGCTGCGGAAGGACAGGCTGAGACCGGCCTGCGCCAGTTCCCCCGCCGAGGAGGCGGGGATCTCCGCTGTCACCTTTGAGGCACTGCCCTTTACTTCCGGCTCGATGACCACCGTGTCCGCCTTCTCCTGTGCAGCCGCCTTGACAGCCCCGGACATCTCCTCTGCAGACACCTTCGCAGAGGCCTCCCCGTTCCGGTCTGTGCCGGCCTCCGGACGGAGGGTCACCGCCGGGGGTTCGGGTGTCCCGCTTCCGGCACCTGTTCCGCTGCCGCTTCCGCTGCTGCCGTTCCCCGAGGGCTTTCCTGACCCCGGAAGGGTGTCCGGGACGGCGTCCCAGTCCACCCAGGTGGATGCGTCCCCCTGGGCCGGCCAGCTGGAATCGTTGAACCAGTCCTTCACTTCATATGCATAGTCGTTGACGTAGTGCCAGACCACCGCGTCCCCGTCCGAGAGCTTCTGCTCCCTGAGACCGTACCCCGGATGGGCCCCGTTGAGGGTGTACATCCAGCCGGAGCGGGGGCCGTTTGTAAACTCGGAGAGGGCGTAGCCCCCCAGAGATGCGGGAGCCCAGACCGTCTCCACGTAGTTGTTCTCCGCCCCGGCGCTCCGCAGGCCCGCCTCATCCAGCATCCGGGTAAACAGGTCATACACCGTGGCCCCCCGGCTGAGGGACGCCTTCCGGGTGGGGATCCAGGTCTGGTAGGTGAAGCTTCCCGTTCCGGCCCCCAGGTCCACATCCTCCGGGGACTTTGTGGAGCCGATGAGGCGGAAGGTGACCGAGATGTTCCGGTCCCCGGAGGGGCCGGGAGAGGGGGAATTTGAGGGCGGCGGGGAATCCGGAGGTTCCTCCTCCGTCACCCGGACGGTGCAGGATGCGGTGAGGGTGCCCGCCGCTGCAGTAATCACTGCCTCCCCTTCCTTCACTGCCTTTACATTTCCTTCCCCGTCCACGGACACCGCAGCCGGGGCCGAGCTGGACCAGGTGACGGCCGGTTTCTCTGTTCCGCTCCCTTCCTTCAGGCTGGCAATGGAGGCTGTCAGTTTTGCTGTCTCCCCCGTCTTCAGCGCCAGCTCTGTCCTGTCCAGGATCAGGCATGTGTCCGCGTCCGTAAAGCGCAGGACATACTCCCGCACGGTCACCCCGTCCTCTGCGGTCACCCGGACCTTCACGGAGGCAGAGCCCTCGAAGTAGATGGCATAGCGGCTGTGCCCGTCACTGCTGGTGCTGGTCACGTCGATGCTGCCGTCGCTGTTCACATTCCGGGTCACTCCGGAAACAGCCAGCACCTTCACTTCCGCCCCGGGGTCCGAGGGGGCAGGCCACAGGTTCAGGAAGTTTCTGCCGCCCGCACCGAGGCACACGTATTCCAGTGTATCCGGGTCAAAGGCCGGGGCCAGGGTCTTCCCGTCCGCCGCATATGCGTTGCTGTCTGTGACCTTCAGCTCCTGCAGGGACGCGTCCTGGGATGCCTCCCGCACCCCGACGCTGTAAGTCCGGGCATCCCCGCCGGCTGTCACGGCAAAGACAGCCTCTCCGGCGCCATCCTTCAGGGCCAGGGTCATGTCCGTGCCGCCGTTCATGGTCACGGAGGCGCCCTCCGGCACTTCCGGTACAAAGGTGACCTGCTGCGTGCCCGGGGGAACGGCCAGCTCCAGGGACTCCTGCGCCGGGGAGAACTCCTGCAGCCATCTGCCGGTGTCAGCTGTCAGACCGCTGAGGTACGCCTCGTTGCGCTCCACCGCCATCATGCAGCCGCTGTCGTTCCGGTAGTACAGGGTTCCCTCGCTGTCACACACCAGAGAGCAGATGCAGTACTCAGCCAGGTCCCCGGCGGGCAGGAAGAGGTCGTATCCCCTGCAGGCCCCTGTTTTCAGATCGTACTCCAGGCAGTATATGCCCCCGGGTTTGCTGTTGTATGTGAGGTACACATGGACCTTCCCCGTCTCCTCCGCCTTCGCGCTGGAGAGGAGGGCGCTGGTCTGCACATAGCCGGGGATGTCCTCCACCACGGTCTTCACTTCCATGGTGGCCGTATCGATGACATAGTACCTGTGCCCCTCGGCAGAGAACTGGCTCTCCCCCGCGGCGCCGATGAAGGCAGTGCCCTGGTACACCAGAGGCGTCCCGGTGGCCATCCCCTGCAGATCCAGGGTCTTAAAGGAGCTGTGGTCAAAGGTGCCGTTATCCTTCACCTTCACCCGGATGAACAGCCCGCCCTTGGTGGAGCAGAAGGCTGTGCCGGTCACTTTGTCAAAGGAAACGGTGGAGCGGATGTCACCTGGGATGTCTTCGATTGTGTCCAGGATCTCCCCGGTCACGGGGCTGACGCTGTAGAGAACGCTGGTCCCGTTCTGCCCCTCCGGGGCTCCGTCGTCCGAGCCGAAGAGCATATACCGGTCAGAGACGTATGCTCCGGCCCAGTAGAATCCCCCGGGGTGGTCCAGGCGCCAGGTGTGCAGCTTGGTCTCATCCGGTTTCTGGGGGTCCTCGTCCGTGACGGAGAGGCAGAAGTAGGAGCCTGTCTCAGTCTCCGAGTTCCAGACCCCGGTGTACACATATCCATTCCGGCAGGCGGCCACGGTGAGGGACTGGGTTCCGCCCTCAAAGGCCTCGCTGATCCACAGGGACTCCAGGGTGTCCGCCCGCAGGGCCTGGATGCGGCCGCCGCTGATGGGGACAAAGAGCATCCCCTCCCCGTATGTGACTGGATTCAGCGCAAAGCCTGCCTCCCCCGCCAGACTGCCCTGGGTCAGGACCGCTCCCGTCTCCCTGTCCAGTCTGTATACTGTGGTGCCCCAGGCCGTGTACAGATCCCCGTTGACAATGAGGGGCGGCGTGGGGGAACTGGTCCAGCCTGAACCCAGCTTCTGGCTCCACTTCAGCCTGGCAGTCTCCGGTGTGACCGGGGTCTCCGCCTCCGTCACGCCCATGTTCTCCGGGTTTCCCCGGAAGTACATCCAGTCCCCTGTGTAGTCCGGCAGAGGGTTCGACGGATCCGGGGCCTTCTCAAGAGTCACCTCATGGGCACCTGAGGTCAGTTCCCCTCTCTGCGCGATGAAGCCGTTCTTCGTGACGGTCCAGGTTCCCCC
>CAYYHY010000051.1:11408-15097 GCA_964471855.1 uncultured Oscillospiraceae bacterium
ATGCTGCAGCCGCTGCTCCAGGGCTCCGCCTTCACCTTAAGCCTGCCGGCACTGTCAGGGATTTCGGCATTATAACCAAAAGTATCCCAGGCGAAGTTCTCCTCCAGGTACACCGGCTTTCCGTCTGCCGTCAGGGAGAGGCTCTTCAGTGCGGGCTTCACATCCACGGTCAGGGTGTAGGTTCCCGTTCCTCTGCCGCTCCCCGCCGGGGGCGTGACCGTCAGGGTCAGGGTGTTCCGTCCGGCTGAGAGGCAGTTCGCCCACCTGTTCTGGAAGGCGGTTCCGCTGTCGCCGGCGGTGTTGAGATCCTTCCTCTGGTCCTCCCCCTCTCCCCAGGAGAGGGAGACCGCGGTGCCCTCCTCTTCCGTTGTGTACCAGAACCGCAGCTGGGATACGGCTGCGTCGTACAGATCGAGGCGGTTCAGCGTATATTCCCGCGTATCCGGATCGAATACGGGCACCCCTTCGCTGATCGTCTGGCCGGCCAGCAGAACGGATTTCGGATCCGTCTCCGAGGTTCCGATGGAGACCGTCAGTCCGGTCAGTTCCGCCGCCTCTGCGGCTGTCCCCTCCTGAACCGCCAGCACCTGCACCGGCAGCAGGGAGAGCAGCATCGCAAGCGCCAGCAGCGCCGCCGCTGTTTTCTGCTTCATGTTTCCTGTCCTCCTGATAGTTCTGCGGGGAGCTCCCCCGCCCGCTGTGTTCCCTCTGCGGACCGCCTCAGGGTCAGACCGCCTCCTCTCCTGACAGATGGCAGGACCAGGTGCGCCGGAACACAGTTTCCAGAACTTTCAGGCTTCTCTGCAGGCAGACTCCTCCCCTCCAGGGGCAGGACGGGGCCCGGGCAGAGGCTGGCAAGGACAAAAAAAGGACACGGCCCGAAGGCCATGTCCGATTTTCACATGGTTTGTCAGCGCATGAAGCCGGCGGCACGGCTGCAGAAGGGCGCAGTGGTGCCGCAGATGTTCCAGCACCATAGGTCTTCCGGCTCATGCATTGGGGAGCAGTGCTCCTGCGCCTTCCTGTCCCGCCTTCTCAGGGTTTCCCCCAATGACCGGCTCACGCCGCGGACAGGCGGCTCCTGCATATACGGCAACGGTTAAATGCTCCGGACTCCCACCGGATTCTCTCATCCCGGCGCCTGCCCGGAGGCAGTCTTCACGCCGGAACATGCTGCTGCATGTTCAGTTGTCGCTCTCCGCCCCGTCCTGGATAACAGGAGGGGGAAGAGATACGGTACTCTACACCCGCCCGGCTCAGCCTGTCAAGTTATTTCTCCGGAGCCAGTCTGCTTTCTTCTTTAGCAGCCAAATTCGAGAATTTATCTCCCTGCAGTCTTCCCTCTTCCCTCCCCGGCTGCCATCAGCGCAGGACACGCATCCCCTGCCCGGCGGCAGGGGTGCAGAAGAAGCCTCCCGTCATGTCTCTGCACGCAGTGCCGGAAAGCTGCACCACGCCAGGCGGACGCATGACCCGCCCTCTTTACACATCCGTCCCGCCGGAACTGTTCTGCTGTGTCCGGATCTCCCGGATCTTCTCCGCTCTTTCTGCATCTGTAAGCACCAGCATGTCGATCAGGGCGTCATACGCAGGATTCAGAGCCAGCAGTTCCCGCTTCTCTTCTGGGTCAAGGCCTCTGTACTTCTCCCTGGCCAGTCTCTCCTTCCGGGTGGGGCGCCCGCTGTGCCCCTTTGGAAAGTCCAGCTCGATCTCTTCCTTTGGCCTGTTGGTGCCCCCGGGTTTTCTTCCCCGCTTCCGGATGACCGGTGTTTCTGCCTCTGCCGTCTGGGGACTGCCAGATTTCTCCGGAGTCCTGGCTTCTGTCTCCCCGTCCGCTCCGGTGCCCTCCGGGGTTTCCGGTTTCTCCGCCCCTGCAGTCTGCCTCCTGCTGCCCTTCTTCGGACCTCTCTTCCTCCCGGCTGCAGGCAGCTTCTCACCGCGGAGCACCGCAGCACAGTACCCGGTTCTCCCGGGACCTGCAGCTGCAAGGGAAGCAAGCCTGTCCAGCTTCTCCGGAAGCAGACCGAGATCTGCAAAGAGAGCAGAGATTCTCCCGTCCTCTGTGCCGCCGGCATGCCAGCCTCCGGCACCGCAGAAGAACCTCACCGTCTGCAGCTGTGCCAGCAGTGTGTGCATGTCCAGATCCGAAAGCGCACTGCACGATCTCAGGAGACTCTGGAGCTCTGCCTCTATGATGCCGGCGGTCAGACAGACCAGCACGTTTTCTGCCGTTCCGCCGTCTTCCCCGCCGCTTCTCGGCTGTTTTCCGAGCCATCCGCTCAGAGACCAGACTGTCTGACAGCACCTCCACAGAGTGCATACTTCATCCGGCGTGTGGAACCTGCCCGACGCTGCTGCAGTGAAGCCGCTCTCACAGGTTCTCCTTCTGACAGCCTCGTGATCAACGCGGACCTCTGCTGTGCCTTCCTCTGTCTCATGTATGGATATGTACTCTGACAGGTCAGCGGGCAGGTCAGCAGGCCGTCCACTGCTGACAGCCTCCCTCGCCTCGATCTCCACCTGCTTCAGCCGGCTCTGGAAGGTCTCGGCCGATTCCTGGAATTCCCGGGAGTTCCACAGCAGCGTCACAAAGGAGGAGTCACCGTCCCCAAAGATCCCCATCCTGTCTGTGCAGCCGTACATGCCTCTGCTGCTCTCCAGCAGATACTCCCAGCTGCATGGAATCCTGCCGCCGTACTGGAGCATCATCTGCCGGAATCCGTAGGTCTCCGGCGTCAGCATGAGAAGGAAGTCACAGCCGCTGCTCTGGAGCGCCTCCGCCGTCTGCCTGTTGCAGAGACCTGAATCAAGCGCATATCCCCTGACCTGAATCCCGTACTCCCCCGCCATCCTGCACGCTTTCTGCCAGGCACTTCCGTCAGGAGGACCGTACGGTGCGGCGCAGCAGCAGAGAGGAAGACCTCTGCGGCTGCCCTCTGTACAGACGGCCCAGATACAGGCCGGACTGTCTGCAGAGCAGCCAGCACCGCCGCTGCATATCCAGCACTCTGCAACCCCATCTTCTGCACACTTCTCCATCCACCTGCGCGCCACTTCCTCCGCACTGCCTTCCGGCATCTGCTCCAGGGGCATGCGGCCGCCATCGAAGGAATATCCAGAAAACAGCATGCAGTTCTCCAGACTGACACCGTTTTCACGGCACAGCAGGGAGTACACCGCACAGTCCAGCAGTGAATGAGCGCGCTCCGGGGTCAGGACATCACAGAGGATCTGATACAGACCGTTCCGGATGACAAGATCGAGGACGAGCACGAAGACGCCGGCAGCAAGGTCAGTCCCGGTACAGCCCTCCGGATACAGCGCCATCCACTCCTCCGGGTAGAAAACTCTGAAATTTCTGTTCGGAAACATGAACCGGCCTTCGGCGTCGGCAGTCTGCCCGACGCTTGCCGTTTTCACTCCTGACCCGGTTTTCTGCTTAATGTAGACGCGCCTGTTGGTCAGGGACACATAGGCGCTGTCCGGCACCTCAATGGGTCCCCTGTCTTTGATAATCCGCTCCATCCTGTCATCCCTCCTGTCTGTCCTGACAGAGTCCAGTCCAGTTTATCATTTCCGCTCCTGTACATCTGCCGCCATGGCGCGCAGAACCGATCTGACCGGGCGCATGCCCCGGTCAGGGGACAAAGCCAGGCTGCAGGTACGGTCAAACTTCCTGCAGGATACCT
>CAYYHY010000052.1:0-5076 GCA_964471855.1 uncultured Oscillospiraceae bacterium
GGGGAGTGCCTTTGCAGTCAACAGAAATTTCAGATCCTTTCTCGACATGACGGATGACAGGAGCGCATCTTCTCGGCAGCGGGCGGACAGCCCGGAAGCCGGAAGGTGCGCCTTTGCTGTCCTGCCTGAGTACTATGCAGAGCGGCGGAGAATATTCCACGCTGCAGAAGAATCTTCGGAAATTTCTGAGGATGTGCGGGTGCTGCGGTGAGCGGACACGGAGTTTGCGGCCGTGCGTTCAGGAAACGGCGCAGCGGGCAGCTGCCAATGCAGAATTCGGGTGTTGAAAATCTCTCTCGGGGATGCTATCATATGAATGCGAGGCATACTGACCCGAAACGGTCATAATTTTTCTCTATGGACCGGCATTTCGGCGCTGTTTCATTCAGGGAGGATCGTCCATGTGGATCAAGGATTTTTTTGAGGAGGCAGACAACCCCTATCAGTTTGCTCCTTTTGTCAATGTCACGCACCTCTGCTATCTGGATACCATTGCGGACTGGGAGTATCCCTGGCATGCCCACCGGTCAGACTTTGAGGTGACGGTGATTGTAAAGGGAGAGGGGCTTCTCTTCATTGACGAAAAATCCACTCCGGTCAAGACAGGAGACGTCTGTGTCGTTGTCCCCGGCACCTATCACCGCTACTCGGTGCCCGACGGCAACAGCATGGAGTACTTTGTCATCCGGTTCTCCGGTCAGCCGGCAGACGGGGACCTGCAGAAAGCCATGTCCGCCGTGGGACCTGCGGCTGTTGCCCCGGCCGGGAAGTATCTCGACTATCTGCAGTCCGCCATTGACCTGATCCTGGATCCCGTCGCCTTCGGAGACCGGAAATTCATCCAGACCACCTGCCTCTCCTTTCTCATGCTGTGCCAGGGGCTGCTGTCCAACCGGGCCATGGTCATTGAGTCCAAGGGCTGCTCCGCCTCAGACATCATGCAGTACATCACGGAGCACTGCCAGGAGCGGATCACCCTCCAGTCCCTGGGGGAGCGCTTCTGCATCAGCCCCTCCCATCTCAGCCGCATGTTCAGCGCCGCCTTCCACTCCTCCCCTATCAACTACCTGATTACAGCCCGCATGGCCCGGGCCACCGAGTACCTGGGCAAGACGGACAAGCCCATATCGGAGATCGCCTCCCTGGTGGGCTATGACAATCAGTTCTACTTTGTCAGTCTCTTCACCAAGCGGATCGGATGCTCGCCGGCGGAGTACCGGGAGCGTCTCAGCAGCAGGGACCTGCCCAAACGCTCCGGTGAGATCTTCCCCACGTGAACAGAAAAAAGAAGCAGCCGGAGGCATATGTCTCCGGCTGCTCTGCTGTATTCGGATGTGCTGCCCCGTGCGGGCAGATAAGGACGCCCGGTCTGCGGAGGACGCAGACCGGGCTGGGGGCGGATCCTGCTCAGGAGGTCTTGAACAGGGTCCAATGCAGGAGCGGTGCAAAGTTCCCGGCAGTGTACCGGCTCCGTGCGGACTGATTGTGGATATTCTAATCTTCCAGATCAGACATGCATTAAGGCAGCTTCATGACGCCCGTCAGAATTGCGACAACTATAACAACTATGTTCACAGCGGACATGATTACGCCGCCCCAGTTGCAGAACTTGTTGACGTCGTCGATCTCGCAGAGCGTGCAGCCGACATAGGTGGAGGAGTTCATCGGGGTGACGCTGGTGGCAAGGCCCAGGTTGCAGACGAAGGGGGCGATAACATCAATGGAGCCGATGCCGAAGGAAGCGCCGATGCTGATGAACAGAGGATACAGGGTGTTGTACACCTGATAGGGGATGAAGTGAATGATGGGAACTACCAGGATCAGCAGGATCAGGGACATGTACTTCATCAGGAACTCGGGGAAGACATTCTCCAGAGTTGTGCACAGGGACTGGACCATGGACAGCTCAGTAATGGGAGCGCCGTCAGCACCCACAGGAGTCATGTTGAACACGGCCAGATAGAAGCAGATGGAGATGAGCATCAGCAGGACGTTGAAGAAGGTCATGCCGGCCTTGTTCCAGATCTTGCCGAAATCCTTGGGATAGTTCACCAGAGCGGTGATGATGGATGCGAAAATGAATACCAGGTAGGAGGGGAACTTGAACACAGCCAGGCAGACAACAACGACTACGAACACAGCCAGGTTGAACCAGAACAGCTTGGGACGGTTGTTGGGGTTGACTTCCTTGGCTGCACCGGGGGCTGAACCGTCCAGGCTCTCGCCTTCGGGAAGACCCAGTGTGCCGTTCTTGCGCTTGTGGACAAATGCAAAGTAGATCCATACGAGGATGATGGCGGGAATGAAGCACAGGCCCCAGGGAATGGAGGCAGATGCCAGTTCCTCGGCGGAGACGCCGGCCATCATGGCTGAGTTGACCAGGCCGATGCCCCACGGCAGCCAGCACATGGCGGAGATGGAGATCTGGCACAGGATGAACGCCATCCGCTGATCCATGTGGAACTTCTTGAACAGCGGCATCATGACGGGGAAGATGATGAGGTAGGTGGTGGACATGTTTGCTGTCAGATAGGCAATCGCGCTCAGAACGGAGGTCATGACCATGACCACAACCACGTTCATCCTCTTGCCTACCAGACTGACGAACTTGTTGATAATCGTATCAAACATGCCCGTCTCTGTTACCATGGTGAAGTAGATCAGACCGAACAGCAGCATCCAGCCGACCGACCCCATGACGTTTGCGATCTGATTAATGATCGCGGTGCTGACATCAGTAAATTTGTAACCCAGGGCCAGTGCGCAGACAAAGGGAACAACATACATGATGAAGTTCATGGAGATCTTGTTCCACAGTATCAGTGCAATGACGACAACCATCATGATGATTGCCATCACGGTCGGGTTCATATTCAGAACGCCCTGATAACTCATTATTTATACAGCCTCCAGTTAATCAGCAGGAATGATTAAATTCTCCCTCAGTGGTCCTGCTTCTTACTTCTTCAGGAAGTCGAGCATGCCGAACTCCCGCTGGAAGGCCATGGCGATCAGGTCATGAGTCAGATCCGTGTAGGGGTGGGGCGCTGCAGTGAAGCAGTGAACAACACGGGCGCCGGAGAAGATCTCGGTGGGTACGCCGACCTTCAGCAGCCGCATGGCATACTTGAGGCCGTCGTCGCGGAGGGTGTCGTACTCGGCTGTGATGATCAGGTGGGGGCAGTTGCCGCCAAGGTCATGGCACAGACCGGGGAATGCGTAGTAGGAGGGGACAGTGCCGTCATAGCCGCCCAGATAAGCGTTCTCTGCACCGTAGGCCTTCTGATCGGGGCCCATGCGCAGGGGGAAGTTCTGGTTGAAGGCATAGTCCTCGCCGAAGCCGGTGGTGTAGCAGCCGCAGTTGATGCAGGCCAGCTCGGGCATCTGCTCCTTGTGGTCGCGCAGATAGAGGCACAGACCTTCGGCAATGTTGCCGCCGGCGCTGGAGCCGTGGAGTCCCATCTGGCCGTTGCAGCCCAGCTCTTCCTTGTGGTCCAGAACCCACATGTAGGCCTGGTGGATGTCCATCAGGGGCTGTGGATAGTGGAACTCGGGGCCGCTCAGGCGGTACTCGACAGAGACCAGGATGGCGGGAATGCGGGAGGCCAGTGCGATGCAGCGGGCGTTGTCAAGGTCCACACTGCCTGCTACCCAGCCGCCGCCGTGGACGTCGATGACTGCGGGGATCTTCTTGTCGGTCTTGGGGGTGAAGATGCGGATCTTCAGCTCCTGTCCCTCGTCAGGCCCCTGGATCATCTTGTCCTCGATGGTCATTCCCTCCGGCACCGTGTAGGTCATCATGGCCTGGCCGTTCGCCGCAGCGGCCGCCTTGATCTCATCAGTGCCGTCACGCAGGTAGGACTTGAACTGGTTCTCATAGCCGGGGTACGGATTATGAATCATAACAGTCTCTCTCCTTTTCTTCCAGCATGTTCCAATACTTCCCGCAGGAGCGGCCGCACCGCCCTGCAAATCACTTAGTCATAATAGCACAAGAACCGCGCCAGGACCACTCAGCATTTGAGCAATTTCACAAATTATCTTATCGACTTTTGGGCGCTTTCGGCGCTTATGGACAAACCCAGAGCTTGAATTCTAAATTATCTTATCTATTTTGTCCACATACCATTCTATTTAAAGGAACCGCCCCAACTTGGCACGCCAGCTTCTGGCGCTGAGGGGTTTGGAGCGTTTCCATTTTCTGTATTTCCGCCGCCGTCTTCTGCAGGATCAGGGTCTGGAAACTGCAGAAAACCGGATGCCGCCTGAACAGCACCCGGTTCCATGCACATGAATCTCAGGGAAGCTCAGTTCCCTTTCACCTCGGAGATCAGCTTCTTGAGGTCCTCCAGATCCCCCTGATAGCCGCCGGCCTGCAGCTTCTCCAGCAGCAGCTCGTTGAGGGGCACCCGCTCTCCCTGGTACTCCGTCGCCACCTTCTCGATGCCCTCGTCCACTTCCTCGGGGGCAGCAGCGTACTTGATGGCCTGGAGCTCCTCCACGGAGTTCATCTCGGGGGCGGCGGTAAAGCCGTCAGCCACCTCGTCCACTCCGGTGGGGCCCTGTTCGCCCGCCGGACGGTCCGGCACATTCACGCCCACGGCCTTCAGGGAATCCTGCATCTCCTGGCGGCTGACGCCGATGCCCTGGGAAGCGGCAGCCAGGATATCCGCGGGGGTATCCGCCGCATAGCCCTGTTCCACCTGCTCCACTCCGGTGAGGCCGGGTTCCGCAGGAGCCTTTTCGGCCTTCTCCGGCACGGAGACGCCGGCAGCGCCCAGATCTCCCGCCAGCTCCTCGGGGGAGACTACCCCGGACTCAAAGGCGGCGGACAGAACATCCCCGGAGGCCTCCTCCTGATAGCCCTGCTCCACCTGGTCTACGCCGCTGACGCCTTCCTCTGCGGGGGCCTTCTCTGCCTTCTCCGGCACGGAGACGCCGGCGGCGCCCAGATCTCCCGCCAGCTCCTCGGGGGACACCACTCCGGACTCAAAGGCGGCAGACAGAACATCTCCGGAGGTCTCCTCCTGATAGCCCTGCTCCACCTGGTCTACGCCGCTGACGCCTTCCTCTGCG
>CAYYHY010000052.1:5176-14610 GCA_964471855.1 uncultured Oscillospiraceae bacterium
CTCCTCCTGATAGCCCTGCTCCACCTGGTCTACGCCGCTGACGCCTTCCTCTGCGGGGGCCTTCTCCGCCTTCACCGGTACGGAGATGCCGGCGGCCTCCAGATCCTCTGCCAGTTCCTCAGGGGACACAACCCCGGACTCGGAGGCGGCGGTCACCACATCAGCGGGAACTTCCTCTTCGTAGCCCAGTTCCACCTGGTCCACGCCTGTCTCAGGCAGCTTCTTCTCATCCATTGCCAAACCCTCCTGTCAGGTCATTCGCCGAGGAGGAACTTCTTCCGGAACTCCACCATGGGTTCCTCCTCCAGTGCTTTCATGCCGATATGCTCCCCCAGTTCCATGGTCAGGGGGCTCTCTTTTGTATAGGGCGTCCACTCCGGCAGACCTCTGCCCCCGGGGACACCGGTCTTGACAAACTCAGCCCAGTAGGTGTTGCAGGCTGCAGCCAGCTCGTAGTCGACACCGGTCCAGGGCCGCCAGGAGCGCATGAAGGTCTTGAATACATACCAGAGGTCCGCCGCGTGGAAGGGTCCCATGTCGTCCCCGGGCAGTTCCCGGTCCATGCAGTAGACATACACGGAACCGGCGTTCTGGCGCTCCATCTCCAGGGCCCAGGCCTCTGCGGCCGCACGGCAGTGGTCGGTGAAGTGCTTCTTCTGGCTGTATTCCTGGAAGCCCTCCTCAAAGCCGTGCAGGGCCAGGCACTCCTCCGCCTTCTCCGGACCGTACTCTGCCACAAGGGTCTTCTTCCACAGCCCGTAGGTCGGCGCAGCTGCGATGCCCTCTCTGGCGGTACAGCCGATAAGGCAGGGCACATGGCGGAAGCAGCCGTCTCTGGCGTTCTCGTCCAGGGATCTGGACAGGACCCAGCCGTCCAGCACCGGGGTGCGCTGCAGACCCGGACCGGGGAAGGACCAGGACCAGCGCTCCAGCAGCTTCTGCCAGCTCAGCTTCCGGGCCTCCGCGATGGAGCTGACCCCCAGCAGGGAGAGCTTCGTGGCGGCCTCCGCCTCCTTCAGAGGCGGGAACCGCATGTCCGGCACAGCGGTCACGCCGCCGCCGCTCTGCATGATGGCCCCGCTTACCATCCCTGCGGTCAGAGGGGACTCCAGCAGAGCCTGGATGCACATGGCCCCTGCGGACTGGCCGGCTATGGTGATCCGGTCCGGATCCCCGCCGAAGGCCTCAATGTTGCGCCGGGTCCAGTCCAGGGCGGCCACCTGGTCCAGCAGACCGTAGTTGCCGGAGCAGTGGCAGGGGGACTCCTCATCCAGTTCGGGGTGCACCATCCAGCCGAAGATGTTCAGCCGGTAGTTGATGGTCACCACCACAACCCCCTGGCGGGCAAAATGCTCCCCGTCAAAGTGGGCAGAGTGACCGTACCCCGTCATGAATGCACCGCCGTGGACCCAGAAGAGGACAGGGAGCTTCTCCTCCGTGCTCTGGGCCGGAGTCCAGACGTTCAGATAGAGGCAGTCCTCAGCCATCCGCTCCTCCACGGGGTAGAACTCATGCTCATAGAAGGATCCCTTCCCCACGCCCAGCTGGGGGCAGCGCGGACCGGGCCTGGCGCAGTCCCGGACTCCCTTCCAGCTCTTTGCAGGTTCAGGCGCCCGCCAGCGCAGCTTTCCCACGGGAGGGGCCGCATAGGGGATGCCGTAGTAGGCTGTGATGCTGGGCCATCCGCAGGCGACGCCCTTCACCGCGCCGGTCTCAATCGTCGTTTCACGCAAGGGGGACCACCCTCTTTCTCATCTTCTTCATCCTGTGATTATACAGAGAAAAACGCCTCCGCGTCAATGCCTCAGATTGCAGTCCTGTTTTCCTTTTGTGCGCTCCTGCAGAGAAGAGAGCAGGATTTTTGACTGTGTTGATGAGATAATTTGAAAAACTGGCACAGCTCCCCAACGGGCCGGCATTATCTGACAGTTATTTCCAGAATTTTGCTCAGATATTTGAGAACGATGATAACATCTTTGTGATATATTCAGTACAGGTTTCGGCACCGGGGGGCTGCTCTGTGCTCAGCAGGGAGCAGCGGTGCCGGTCATACATGCAAAGGAGGCAGAAAGTTGGAAGAGAAAAAGAATGTCCTGGACAACCTTGAGGAATACCTCCTGGTGTTTCTCATCGGTGTCATCACCCTGCTGACGCTGGTAAGCTTTGTCGTGCAGTTCTTCAACAAAGACGCGGTAGCCGGCATCAACCAGCTGTCCTTCATCGCCTACACCTGGCTGGTCTTCCTGGGTGTGGCCGTGGCTGTGAAGCACAACAGCCACATGCGCATCGACATCCTGTACAATGCCTATCCCAAGCCGGTGCAGCGCATCCTGGGCATTGTCATCGAGATCCTGATGGGCATCTTCTGCGTCGCCCTGGCAGTTCTCAGCATCATGGCCCTGGTGAACGTGGTGAAGAGCGGCGAGATGAACGCAGTCATCGCCGTGCCCATGTCCGTCCTGTACCTGGCCCCCGCCGTCGGGTTCCTGCTGGCTGTATTCCGCTACATCCAGCGGCTCGTCACCAGAAAATCTGAGGGGGTGGAAAAGAAATGATTGCTGTCTTTCTGATTGTCTTCTTCGGTCTGATGCTCATCGTAGGCGCCCCCATGGTCGCCTGCATCGTCTTCTCCGCACTCATTCTCCCTGTGCTCTTCGGCTCAGCGTCCCCCGTCCACTTCTCTGACATCATTCCCTGGTTTGTCAACGGCGCCAGCGCCAACAACACCGGCATCACCATCGTCCTGTTCATGCTGGCCGGCGAGTTCATGGCCCGGGGCAAACTGACAGAGAAGATCTTCAACACCTTCTCCTACTTCCTCGGCAAGAAGAAGGGCTTCCTCCCCATCATCTCCATCGCCACCTGCATGTTCTACGGCGCCATCTCCGGCTCCGGCCCTGCCACCACCGCCGCCGTGGGCGGCATGTGCTACCCCCTGCTGGTGTCCATGGGCTACGACCGGATGTTCAGTGCGTCCATCCTGGTCGCCGCCGGATGTCTGGGCATGGTCATTCCCCCCAGCGTGCCTCTGACCGGTGCGGCCGCCATCTCCGGCGCTGTGCTGGGCTATGAGGTCAGTCTGACCGCCCTGTACAAGATTGCCGCCGTAGCCGGCGTGGCAGCCGGCTTCATCCTCATCGCCTATGCCTATGTCCACTGCAAAATCCACGGCAACGGCGATCAGGAGAAGATCAACACCATGGTGGACAACCTCCGCTCCCGCTCCTTCGGCTCCGTGCTCTCCGAGAGCGTCTGGGCCCTCATCACCCCCGTCATCATCCTGGGCGGCATCTTCACCGGTCTGACCGACACGGCTCAGGCGGCCGCCATCTCCCTGGTGTACGGCATCCTGGTCAGCGTCTTCGTATACAAGACCGTGAAGCCCAGCGAGATCATCGGCATCACCATCAAGAGCCTGCGCAACGGCGTGCCTCTGTTCATCATGCTCGCTGCCGCCTCCATCTTCTCCGGCGCCATGACCGCCGTGGAGATCCCCACCAAGCTGGCCGACGCCATGGTCTCCTCCGGTGTCAGCGGTCCCGCCCTCGTCTGCCTGATCCTCCTCTTCATGCTGATTCTGGGCACCTTCATGGACTCCGGCGGAGCCATGCAGATCGTTGTTCCTCTGGTAGCCCCCCTGGTGGTCGCCATGGGCATGGACCTGTATACCGTCCTGGTAGCCATCGTCATCGCACAGGCCATCGGCCTCACCACCCCTCCCTTCGGCCTGTCCATGTTCGTCATGTGCGGCGTCGCCGAATGTTCGGTGGCAGAAATCTCCAAGAAACTCATCGTGCCAATCATACTCCTGATCCTGGTCGCCTTTGCGGTGGGACTCTTCCCAGGTCTGTTCGCCTGGGCTGTGCCTGCTGCCTGAGTCCGGGATCAGCCGCCCGCCGGTCTGCCCGGCGGGCTTTTTCCATCTCCGGAACGGAAGAAAGCAGCACCCCGGTCCCTCTGCCGGAGTGCTGCTGTTTCTGATGCATCAGAGAACCCGGTTCTTCTGGTTTCCCTCCATCCAGCTTCTCAGGTTGTCAAACACGATCTGTGCCCGCAGGGTCATGGACTCCGCAGTGGCAAAGGCCACATGGGGGGTCAGGATGGTGTTCCTGGCATGGAGCAGAGGCTCGTTGGGATCCAGAGGCGGCTCCCTGTCAAAGACGTCGATGCCGGCCCCGGCGATGACACCGCTGCTGAGGGCGTCCGCCAGATCCTGTGCATTCACCACCGGTCCCCGGGCCAGGTTGATGAGCAGAGCGGAGGGCTTCATCTTCCGGAGGGCCGCGGCGTCAATGAGTCCCCGGGTGCTGTCATTCAGGGGACAGTGGAGGAGGACCACGTCGCTCTCCCGGAGCAGGGTGTCCAGGGGCACCTGGGTGATGTACTCCGGACAGCTGCTGTGGACCGTGCGGCTGCAGGCGAGGATCCGGCAGCCGAATGCATGGTACAGCTCGGCGGAGCGGCTTCCGATCTTTCCAAGCCCCACAATGCCCGCTGTCTTCCCTCTGAGCTCGCAGCCCACCAGACCGTCCTTCGTCTTCCCCTCCCGGCAGCGCTGCTCCACCTGGGGGATATTGCGCAGGAGGCTCAGCACCATGGCCACGCCCAGTTCCGCCACAGCCTCAGTGGAATAGCCGGAGGCGTTGCTGACAGCAATGTGCCGCTCCCTGGCGGCGTCCAGTCCCACATGGTCCACACCGGTAAAGGCCACATCGATGAACTTCAGCCTGTCACAGGACCGGATCACCCCGTCCGGCATGGGCATATTGGCGAGGATCATCACATCGGCGTCCTTCGCCTCCTCCACCAGCTTCCCCGGGTCGTCCGTACGGGAATACTCCGCAAAGGTGTGTCCCTGCGCCTCGAAGGGGGCCTTCAGTGCCTCCATCTCCTCCCGGGAAACCCCCAGGGATTCCATGACAGCAATCTTCATGACCTGCCGTCCTTTCCAGCCGCATGCTGCGCGGCGTCTGTATCATCCATGTCCCGGACCTTCCCTGCGGGAGGCGGGAACTGTCATCTGTCCGCGGGCACTGCAGGGTCTGCAGACACGCTCCTCAGACAGCCCTTCCCGTCTGTCTGCCACGTTGTCACTGCACCTCCGGAAGCCGGGAATGCCCGGATATCCGCCCCTGCAGATGTACGAAATGTACCACAGCCGCCCCCTGCAGTCAATCCTCGCCCCCGGGATTCCTCCTTGCACGGGGTCCCCTCTGCAGGTATACTGGATGACAGGAAGAAGGGCAGAAGGAGGTGTGGAGACCATGGCTCTGTCCTTTGAGCAGGTGGGGGAGATCCTGGACGAACTGGCAGAGCAGCTGCCGGACGAGCCGCTCCAGGGTCTGACAGGGGGCATCAGCCTTCTGCCGGAGGCGAAGCACAACGCACAAATCCCCTCTGACCGCTACTATGTGCTGGGGGAGTACATCCGGGGCGGCGCCGCCGGCACCGGTACCATCGCCGTATACTACGGCTCCTTCGCAGCCCTCTATCCCCGGGCCGGCCGGGAAGAGGCCCGGGAGGTGCTGGACGGTGTCCTGCGCCATGAGCTGCGCCACCACCTGGAGGGCCGGGCCGGTCTCCGGGACCTGGAGGTCGAGGACGAGAAGTTTGTGATCCGGGCCAATGCGGAGCTTGAGCGGGAGAGGCGCCGCAGATGAGGCCCCGTCCCCTTCCCTGCAGATGAAAAGCCTCATGATACGGCAAACGGGCACCCCCATGGGGTGCCCGTTCTGTTACCAGTCCAGTTCGTCCCGCTTCTGATCCGGTCTCTTCTCTTCGGGACCGTATCTCTGCTCCAGGAAGTCCTGCTCCAGAAGTCTGCGGTCCGGCGTCCTGTCCGTACTGACGGGTCTCGGTTCCCGGCGGGCGGGCTGCCGTTCCGGTGCAACCGGTCTCTGTCCCGGTGTCCGGGACCTCTGACCTTCGCCGGACGGTCTCTGACCCGGCATCTGGGACCTCTGCCCCTCTGCCGGCGGTCTCTGTCCCTGGGCTGTCCTCTGCCTTTCCGGAGGGGGAGTTCTCTGTCCCTCGCCTGCAGGTCTCCTGCCGGATGTCCGCGGCGCCTGTTCCTGGGGTTCCGCTGTCTGCTCCGTCCTGGCCAGCCTGTGACCCGGAGCTTTCTGTTTCTGCTCCTGCCTGCTGGACGGGGGCGGCTCCTTCGCAAGACGCTTGCCGCCGGCAGATGCTTTCCTTCCCAGCAGACCCGTCTTCTTCTCCTCGGGCTCCGGCTGCGCCTCTGCAGGGGCGGCCTTCATGTTTACAGCGGCCGGTCCATGACTTTCGGAAGGAAGTTTCCTCTCCTCCGCAGCGGGTCCATGAACCTCCGGAGACAGGTCCCGGTCCTCCGCACCTGTTCTGCGGGTTTCCGGAGGCAGGATTCTGTCCTCCCTGATCGGTCCGTGAAGTTCCGGAGTGACCTCTCTGTCTTCCGCTGCCGGTGCGGGACCTGCCGAGGGCAGTGTCTTCTCCTCCGGCCAGTGCTCCCCAGGAGGCAGGCTGAAGCCCTCTTCCGGCGGCACTCCGTCCTCCGGCGGCGGATTCTCTTCATCCGGTCCGGGTTCTGCGGCGCCTCCCGGCTTCTTCTCCTGCATGTACACCAGTGCAGCAGCCGCCACAATCAGAACCAGCGCCACGGCCCCGGCGATGAGCATCCAGGTGGGGATCCCCTGGGGCTCTGCCGGCTCTTCGGGTTCGCTGCTGCCGCTGCCGTCTGGCACCACCGGCTCCGGGGGCTCCTCCTGCACCACAGGGTGCTCCCCGGCCGGGACGGCAAAGGTTCCGTCCGGCAGGATCTGGGGAACGGAGGGCACATTCTTCAGCAGGTCGAATACGCGGGTCAGAATGGCAGCCGCCCTCTCCCGGTTCACAACCTCCTGGGGTCCGATCCAGGCGTCCGGTGCCAGAATGCCGCATTCCACAGCCAGTGCAGCCTGCTGCTTGGCCCAGGCGGAGACGCTGTCCTTGTCCGGGCAGCTGTAGAGAATCTCATCCGGGTTCGTCGGCAGGGCAAAGCGGGCATAGCTGGTAAGGATTCCGGCGGTTATGGTGAGAAGCACCTCTGTGGTGACCCCCTGGTCACCGCCGAACTCCGTGCTGGTAACCCCCAGCATCAGCCCCTGGTAGCCGGCTGCGGCCACCGCAGCGCTGTAGGGGCTGCCCGTGGGGATATCGGTATATGTCTGGGTCAGCTCCGGGTCGTTGGCGAACACCATGCCTGCCAGAGCCAGTGCGGTCTCATAGCGGGTCAGTGCATCTGCGGGCCGGAACTGGTCCGCCTCATTCAGCGTCAGCCAGCCCCTGGCCACCAGAGCGGCAGCGGACTCCAGATTCCAGCTCTGCATCTGACCGCCGTCCGATATCTCCGGGGCAACCTCCTGTACAAGGTACTGGCTGGAGAAGCAGGTGTCAAAGTAGATGACCCCGTCCCCCGGATCAAACTGTCCGCCCCAGCTCTCCGCCACCTGGTCCCGCATGATCCGCACGGTTGTGGTGGGGCTGGCGGCCGGCAGACCGATGGTCACCGGAGTCGAGAGCTTCTGGACGGGGAGCCCGGTGCTCAGGAACTCGATGTCCCAGGCGTTGTCCCCCTCCGGGGTCAGGCGTATGGTGAGCTCCCCGTACTCGCTCACCAGACTGTCTATGCTGTCCGGGGAGAATTCAACAAAGTGGGAGGAGTCCCCCAGCAGGATGCGCAGCGGCACCCCCTGTATGACCCCGGCCAGGCTGCTGTCCAGGGTCACATCCATGGAGGATGTGGGATCTGCATCTGTCCAGAATATCCTGACGCAGGCCCGCAGCGGCTGTCCGATGTCTGTCCCGTCCTGGGTGTACACATCCTGGAGCCGGACAAGCTCCTCGCCGGCCCTGGCGGCCAGTTCGCTGAAGGTCTCCGGTATGACGATCAGCCAGTTCTCGTCGCTGGTAACGGTGGCCCCGTAGCGGTTTGCCAGCCACCCGTCTGTAAACGCGGACAGCTGCTGCCTTGACTCCGCGCTCAGCGCCAGACCGGTCACATTGTCCAGTCTCTGCTGGATGTAGGCGGCTGCGTCATCCACAGTCCCCAGGTTTGCAATGTCATTGCTGTCAATGGTGATGTTCAGTGCCGTCTCCGCCGTGACGGCCTCCTGCTGCATCTGCGTCACGTCATCCGGGGGCGCAATGGGGGCCGACGCCGTCCACACCTGCTGGCCGCCCTGAATGGAACCCGACACGGTCACAACCTTGTACCCGGCTCCGTCCTTGGGCTTTACCACCAGAAGGAAGCGGCTGTAGGACAGCCTGTATACCGCCTCTGCATCCCCTGCACCCGAGGCGGCGTTCACAACCGCCCGGTAGAAGGGGTCTGTCTGCGGCACCGCCGGCAGGTCGTACTCAGGCCAGCTGAGGCTGTCCACAAATGACTGGAGTGCTGTGCTCAGGGTGGGGAAGTCGACGCCGATCTGGATGTTGTAGTAGTCGATCGGGATCTCGCTGACCGGGTAGCCGTATTCCTTCAGCTGGGTGTAGCAGTCCTCGTTGGTGAGGGCGTAGGAGTCATAGGAGCCCAGGAACGTCCCGTCCGCTGTCAGGTCGGTGCTGCCGCTGCCGTCATCTCTGGGGACAAAGCTGTACTCCGAGGTCACAAGGGTGTTCCCGCTCAGCCTGTATATGGTGCTGTTGACATCATAGCCGTCCTCGTCGATGGTGCCGTTCACCCAGGAGTATCCGCCCTGTGAGTTGGGACCGAACATGGTGTAGGTGCTCAGTCCGCTGGCTGACAGCTCCTGGACCTTGACGAGGCTGCCGCCCTGCCAGGCATAGATCTCGTCTACAGCTACCTCCTGATACACTTCACCGGGTATGTTGTAGTGCACGCTGACAACAGGCTTCCCGTTCCCTTCCGCATCTACCAGACAGATGGTGGGGGGATAGCCGCCCGGCTGGGTCGGGTTCCAGTTGCGGAGCACCGAACTGATGGCCTCCGCCTCGTCCGAGCTCAGGTTCAGCTTTGCGATGTCGCCCATATACCCCTTTGCAGGGATGCTGTTTTTCAGACTGTCCAGAGGGTCGGCTGCTGCCGCTTCAGCCGGCAGGCAGACCACGCCCAGCATCAGAACAAGACCGAGCAGAGCAGGCCAGATCCTGGCTGTCAGCTTCCTCATGGTTACCCCCTCTTTTCTGGCTCCTCCTCCGGAGCCCTCCATCCTCCAGGCCTTCATGCCCATATCAGAAAACCACTGCCGCTGTCAGGGCAGTGAATGTGAAAATTCATGCCTGTGCTGCTCCCCGGCCGGGGGCCGAATCTCCGGCATTCGTTCAGACCGCAGCATTCTCATGGCCGCCCGCCGGCAGGTCTGATCCTGCAGCCAGACACCGGCCCGGCACAGATGATGCCGCCTGCACCCCGGTCCGCAGGGGATACCAGCGGATGCTCATATGCAGCCCCGGTCAGG